>JAHEYK010000176.1 GCA_023251625.1 Bacteroidota bacterium | reverse complement strand
GGCCATTCCTCACATGACAGTAGATGTGCAGGACCTGGATGCAGATTTTTATTGCTTCAGCGGGCATAAAGTATATGGGCCTACGGGAGTAGGTGTTCTTTATGGAAAAGAAGAATGGCTTAAGAAACTTCCAAACTACCAGGTGGGAGGCGGCACCATTAAAACCGTTTCGTTCAAAAAAACAGAATATGCCGAAGCTCCTCTCCGTTTCGAAGCCGGCACTCCGCACATTGAAGGAGGAATAGGACTTGCCGCTGCAATTAATTACATAAACGAGATAGGCCTGGATAAAATTTCTGCGTACGAACATGAATTAACCGCTTACGCAACCAAAAAACTTTCAGCGATCGAAGGATTGAGGATCATAGGAACAGCAAAAGAAAAGACCTCGGTGCTATCATTTGTCCTCAATGGTATTCATCCTTACGACACAGGGGTCATATTAGACCAGCTTGGAATTGCCGTTCGCACCGGGCACCATTGCACGCAGCCGCTCGTTGAACATTTCGGAATTCCGGGAACCGTACGGGCATCGTTCGCATTTTACAATACAAAAGAGGAAATTGATGAATTAGCAAAAGGAATCGAGAAAGTAAAACAAATGTTAAGATAGTACGTCATTTGCGAGCCTGCCTGCCGGACAGGCAGGGAGTCCCGTCTCGGTACGACGAAGCAATCCAACAGAAAAAATTTCTGGGAGATTGCTTCTGTCGCGAAGCGCGTCATCGCAATTGTAGATGTTACTTAATTCGGTAACAGATTATTTTTAAGAATAATTTGTTACTATGCGCATAAATACGAGTGATTTAACCCTTCAGCGTAATTATCTGGAGAAGTACCAGTTTCTAATGAAAGAATATGAACTGGTGAAAAAAGGGGGCCACCCACTCTATAAATATGCGAAGGATTTTTATCAGGCGAACGATACCTGTGCAAAGAGTTTTTTGAAGTATTATAATAGATTTAAGCAAAGTGGTCAGTCCATAGATTTGATCCCTCAGAAACGGGGTCCAAGATATAAAACACGAAGGCCGCTTCCGTTTATTGAACAAAAGGTAATTGAATTAAGAGAAAGGGGTAACAATAGGTATGAAATTGTCAATATTCTAAAACCAACATTGCATAAATTTACACCCTCTCCATCAGGGGTGTATAACATCTGTAAACGAAGAGGGCTTAATCGTTTCAAGAAGGCGCAAGAGCAAAACCGACGAAAAATTATAAAAGAAAGAATGGGAGAGTTAGGGCATATAGACACGCATTATTTGAGCAGGAGTATTATCAAAGGCAAAAGTCAAAAACTGTTTATTGTATGCGTATTAGATGACCACAGTCGCCTTGCCTGGGCGGAGCTGACCACCGATGTAAAAGCCTTGTCTGTCATGTTTGCTACACTAAAATGCCTCAATATGCTTCACGATCGGTATCAGATAAAATTTGAAGAACTATTAACGGATAATGGCCCTGAATTCGGCACCCGGATCAGTAAACAAAAACAAGGACATCCTTTTGAACGTATGCTCATGGAAATGCAAATTAAACACCGCTATACACGCCCTTATCGCCCACAAACAAACGGAAAGGTAGAACGATTCTGGCGCACATTGGAAGAGGACCTGCTGCGTGAAACTTATTTTGATTCAGTAGAAGAATTAAGGGATGAATTATTGCAATATATTTACTATTACAATCATGAACGAGCACATCAGGGAATTGATGGAAAAAAACCTGTTGAAATGATAAAAGTGTTACCGAATTAAGTAACATCTACAGCAATGACGCTAAAAAAAACCCTGCACTTTTTTCCGAAGGAATTCCTTCGGAACAGTACAGGGCTAGCTGTTATTTTCTTAAAGGGAAATTATTCCGCTATCTGAATCATTTTGAAAGGCACATTGATAATGGCCTGGTAGTCTTCTCCCGCTTCAAGCATATCTTCATCGTCCTGCTCGTAATACCAGTTGATCACCAGCTGGTTACCGTTCTTATGGATGGATTCCAGCTTTTTGAAAACATCCAGTATGCACTTGGATGAACTGGTGTTAAAGTATTCCAACTGTATGTTCAC
>JAHEYK010000128.1 GCA_023251625.1 Bacteroidota bacterium | reverse complement strand
CAAAGAGCCATTTGAGCGTGTTGTGTGTGGCTGTGCCAAAGGCTGTATATTCATTGCGAGCGGTGGGAACGCGCAAAATGCTTTCGTAATAAAATACCAGAGGACATTGTAAATATTTATTCAGGTGTGTGGCCGTCATCTCAAATTTTTCAAGGAAATGTTTGAGAAATTCGCTGTCGAGTAGTTCTGCCTGTGGCGGAATGGATTCTGCCAAAGCAAGGGCTGTGTATTCTGAAATTTTATCGTTGGGTAAATGCTTTTTCTCTATTGCTAAATCGGTCCTTGCAAGTATTTCTTCTATGTAAATGGAATGTTCCAGCGCTTTGCCATCGTTGTTTTTATCTGCGAACGAAATGTGTAAATGTTCTTTGGCACGTGTCATGCCCACGTAAAATAACCTGCGGGCGCTTTCCAATTTATTCTCGTCATCTCCGCCAGGGGACGGACCCTCGCCCTTTTTGCGGGGTTTCTGAGCAAACGTGAGTGTGTCTGGAAAGGAAAATTTATTTACCTGTCCTCTGGATTTTTCCCAAAAATCAGTGGTGCAGCCGATGATGAATACGTGTTTGAATTCCAGTCCTTTTGCCGAATGTGCGGTGATGAGGTTCACGCCATTTTCTTCGTAAACAGTTTTGTTGATGGAGAGCGCTATCTGCGCCTCACGCATCTGCGAGATCATCTCCAGGAAGTCTTTTATCGAAAGCAAAGGATGTTTTGCAGACTCTGATTTAATAAAGTCAAAAAGCGTGGTGACCACCTGCAACTGCCATACTTTATCCGGAGCGTTCAGTATCTGTTTGAGCAGACCGCTCCAGTTCAATACTTTTTCAAATAACATCTGCAAAGTAAGGTTAGGTACTTCTGTGATCCAGCGGGTGAGGTGTTCTTCAAAGAAAATAACAGAACCGTAATTTTCCAGATTGAGTTTTTTTAATTCTTCGTAGTTGGCAAGAAAATCTCTCCATCTGATCTTTTCTTTGCCGCAATGCGCGGATATCTTTGCCGCATCCCTGGCACTGAGCCCGAAAAAGCGGTAATGCATGATCTCAAACAGCAAATACTCCCCGCGGTGAGGTCTTTCGCTCTCTTCTTTTAGATACGTTAGGATATTCAGCAACTGATTAATGACAGGCAGTTCCAGGACGTTTATTTTTTTCTTGACGGAGTAGGGGATGGCTTTTTTTTCCAACAGTGAAATTATGTTCTCAACTTGACGGTGCTTGGCGTAGATAATGGCTATTTCGGAAAGTTTGGAGTCAGGAGTTTGGAGTCGTGAGATTTGATCAACAATATCTGATTCTTCATGAAGAATATTGTAATACTGTACCAAATTTGGACCGGAGCCTGTCCCCACTCCCTGCCTGCCGGCAGGCAGGTCCGAGGGGGTAAGGGGGAGGTTTTTGTTTTGAGAAGAAGTTTTTCCTCCCCCGGCTGAGGCAGCCGCCCCCTCCAGAGGGGGATAAGCAGTCTTTGCTCCGCTCGATACCAAGGTCTTCGTTAAGCCGGGTATCTTCTTTAAGATCGGAGCCTGATTCACCAATCTCTGAACATTATTATCGATCACCGCTTTTGACGCATCCAGAATTATTTGCGTGGAACGGTAATTTTCTCTAAGGACTACAACCTGCATCTCCTGCTCGTATTTCTCAAAGAACTGCGTCATGTTTTTTACGCGCGCGCCCTGGAATTCGTAGATGCACTGGTCGTCATCGCCCACCACGAACACGTTGGGGTTGTTCCAGAAATCAATGAGCAGCTGCATGAGTTCGTTCTGCGCACCGCTGGTGTCCTGGAATTCGTCTATGAGAAAATACTGGTACCACTCCTGGTAGTTCTGCAAAAAGCCCGGGTCTTTTTTGAAAGCATTAAGCACCCATAAGATCATATCGCTGTAATCGTAGCGGCCCTGATCGCGCATCATAGCGCAGTACTTCGGAAAAAGTTTTGCCGCTTCGCAGAGTATGTCCATCTTTTCTTTGCGGGCATCCACATCTTTTTGCTTTACATCACCCACTTTGATGCCTTGCTTGGAATTTGCTTTTTTGTACACAAATTCCTCGCGGTTGGGAAGGTCATCCAAATATTTTTTTGCTTGTTCCGCCACATGCTCCGGGCTCCAGTCTTCCTCCTTCATCATGCGGAAGAGATCTTTGAGACGTGGAATATCAAAATAGATTTCTCCTTTGAGGTGCTTGAGCAGATGATTGTTTGGAAGATCATCCAGCAGATCACGCAGCAGCTGCACGGTTTCCAATTCTGAAATGGGTTCCATCTCACGTTTGCCAAAATAATCCAGGTTATGCTGAATGATATTGTTGCAGAAACTATGGAACGTATAAATATTAACCCGATAAGCGGTAGGGCCGATGAACTGCAGCAGTCGGTTGCGCATGGCTACCGTGCCCGCATCGGTGTAGGTGAGGCACAAAATGTTGTGCGGGGCAACCTGTAGATCCGATTTTAAAATATGTCCTATGCGCGCGGCAATGATCTGTGTTTTTCCCGTCCCAGGCCCTGCTATCACCATTACCGGTCCCTCAATATGCTCTACAGCTTTCTTCTGCTCTGCATTTAAGCGAGCCATCTCGGTGGAGAATTGTTTCTCGTAAGTGGATTTGCTCTCTTGTACTTTCATTTTTTGTGTACGGATAACGAAAAACTGCGAATCTGCGAATTAGACATTGGCTGTTTATTCGCAGATTAGTATAGATTCGTTATCCGCACCCCGAAGCTAATTAAAATCAAAGCGGAATAAAGGCTTGTTGATAAAAGTTCCCCCTTTGTGAAGGGTGTCGTGTGCTGCGTGAGACAGGAATGTCAGATACTACAACTTCATCGCTTTTTGTGTGATGAATATCCCTGCAAACAGATAAAGGAACCAGACAATGGTATTAATTACCAAAGCAGTATATGGAAACCAAATTGCAACCAAGACAATGGAAGCCGACACAATAAAACCTATCCTGCAGATCATTCTTCCTTCTTTCAAAGCTTGTTTGTGCTTTTCATCAAAAAGCGGGGCCATTGATTCTGCCAACACATTCCACCCAATGTTGTGAAAGAGGCAGGCCAGGCTGAAGATGATAATGGCGGTTTGCGCACTTTCTGTTTGAATATATTCTGCCATCATGGAGGTGGGGAAGGGAAGTATTACCACTGTTAAGAGCAACAAGCCATTGGCATAGATAAACTTTGGCGAAGTCCTGTTTATTAGTTTGAGCATGTTGTGATGATTCACCCAGGCAATGAGAATGATGAGGAAGCTGAGTCCTAAAGCGAAAAAACTGGGCCATTCATGTCCCACCGCTCTCCACAGATCGGCCGGACCATGCACTTCTCCGACCTCCGGAACTTTAATTTCTAAAATAAGCAGCGTGATGGCAATGGCAAACACTCCATCGCAAAAAGCTTCGAGCCGGGAATTGGGGTTGGTGGACATAAATTACTTTTTTGTAAAAATAAGAAATGGAGCGTTTACTGATTCCCTCCTTTGAGAAGTGGCTGGGAAACATATAATCGCTGTCATAATTGTTTACTGCTGAGCTCCTGAAAAATTCCTACTTTTCACCAATGAAATTCCGGATCCTTCCTGTTATCTTTTTGTTAAGTATTCTGAATGTGCATGCGCAAGACGTAGCGATTGATTCCCTGAAAAAAAATCTAAGCAGGGCAAAAGAGGATACCAATAAAGTGCTTTTGCTCAATGACATCTGCATAGAGTTTATCCGAAGTGGCAAATCTGATGAAGCCATGAAATATGCTGTGCAGGGAAAAGAACTTGGAGAGCAAATAAAGTTCCAGGCCGGCATCTCTACTTCGCTCAACAAGATGGGACTTATTTATTATAACCGCGGAGAGTTGTCCAAAGCCCTGGAAGCCTGCCTGGCTTCCTTGAAGATATGCGAAGAGGGCAACGATCTGCCGGGCGAATCAAGAGCGCATAACAACATCGGCAACATTTTCGTGCGTCAAAAAGAATATGCTAAAGCGCTGGAACATTACGAAAAATGCCTTGTGATCAAGCAAAAACTGGGTGACAAAAAAAATATTGCCAACTCGCTCAATAATATCGGTACCGTATATAACAGTAAAGGCGATCAGATGAAAGCGCTGGATTATTTTTTGAAGGCTCTGAATATTGATGAGCAGATACATGACAGCGTAGGCATGGCCGATGTGCACAATAACATTGGTACCGTGTTCGAAGACAATGGCGACCCTGCAAACGCATTGAGCAACTATCAGGTAGCCTTTGCCATCAGGCGAAAGACGGGCGATAAGGAAGGCATCGCTTCTTCCTGTATTAATATGGCATCGGTCACTTTCAGGACCGCGCTACTCGAAAAGGATCCTGCGATGAAAGCGAAAAAGTTTGAAGAGGCCCGAAAACATCTTGCCGAAGCAATTTCTATTTCCACTGAGATCAAAGCCCCGGATGACCTCAAAGATGCATATGGCTTACTTGCTTCTCTGGACAGCGCACAAGGAAACTGGAAGGATGCTTTTCAATACCACCAAAAGTTCATCCTTTGCCGTGATAGCCTGGATAATGAGGAGAATACACGTAAAATGGTGGAGGCTGAGATGAATTTTTCGTTCAGCAAGACCCAGGCTGTGCAGCAGGCGGAGCAGGATAAAAAAGATGCCATAGCAACAGCAGAAATTCGCAAGCAGAGAATGATACTATGGTTTGCCGTGATCGGGTTGCTCTTCATGCTCATATTCGCCCTGATCGTTTTCAGGAGTTACCGCCAAAAACAAGCTTCGGCCAGGATCATTGAGCAAAAAAATGTGGAGCTGGAGCGGCTTTCGCTTGCAGCCAGCGAAACGCATAATGTAGTGATCATTTTAAGCCCTGATGGAAAGGTGGAATGGGCCAACGAAAGTTTTACCCGGCTGAACGGGATCACCATTGAAGAATTAAAAAGAAGAAAAGGAGAAACTATTTTTGAGATCAGCAACAATCCGGCGATACGCCAGGCATTTAATGAAGCGGTGAGCAAAAAAAGATCGGTGGTCTATGAATCGCTGAACCTGAACAGGGCAGGGGATAAGATCTGGGAATCTTCTACGCTCACACCCATCTTTGCTGCTGACGGAACGTTGAAAAAACTGGTGATCATCGATGCCGACATCACCAAACGCAAGGAGACCGAGGAGAAACTCAGCCTGCGCAATAAGGATATCACCGATTCCATTACCTATGCTCAGCGCATACAAGGCGCTATCCTTATTCCTGAAACGGAGCTCCGAAAAGAATTTTCCGATGTTTTTGTCCTGTTCAAGCCCAAAGATATTGTAAGCGGTGATTTTTATTGGTTTGCGGAAAGCAAATACAACAAAATACTGGCAGTGGCAGATTGCACGGGACATGGTGTTCCCGGCGGGTTCATGAGCATGCTGGGTTTTGCGATGCTGCAGGAAACATTGCTGCAGGAAGATGTGAAAACAACGGCAACGGCCTTTGCCGAACTGGATAAAAAAATAACGGACACGCTGAACAGGAATGACCGCACGCATCGCGATGGAATGGACATGGTGCTCTGTGCTTTTAGTAAATCAGAATCCAAACTACAGTTCTCCTGCGCAAACCGTCCGCTCATACGCATACGTAACAAAGAATTGAAAGAGTTCCGTGCTGATAAATATCCGATCGGAGGAGCCATTGACGATACTGCAAAACAATTTCACAGCATGGATGTTGATATTCAAAAAGGCGACACGTTTTATCTTTTTACAGATGGTTATGCAGATCAGTTTGGAGGAGAGAGGCAAAAAAAATTCATGTATAAAAAATTTCTCGAAACGTTGCTCGTGATATCTGATGAATCGTTGTATGCTCAAAAAAAGATCCTTGACAAGACATTTGATAACTGGAAAGGAAAATTAGATCAGGTTGACGATGTGTTGGTAATAGGAATCAGAATATAGACGTATGATATTTGATGAAATAAAAACAAAACGCCTTACACTCAGGAAACTCACACCCGAAGTTTACCGCCATGTATTTGAAAATTACGAGGAAGCCCAGCTTGTTAAATTCTTTGGCTTGAACTCAGAAGCGGATATTTTTACGGAAGAAGAAAAATACAGGAAAGGCCTCTCTACATTTAACAGATCTTTCGTGATATTTCAGATCCTATTGAACGATACTCAAAAAGTGATTGGATGGTGCGGATTTCATATCTGGTACACCACACATTTCCGTGCCGAGCTGGGATATATACTTAACAGCGAAGAATATATGGGGAAAGGAATTATGGGTGAAGCATTGCCTCCTGTCATTCAATACGGATTCAATCAGATGGACCTTCATCGTATCGAAGCATTTGTTGCCCCGGGACCTTCTGCTTCCCTAAGGCTTCTTGAAAAACATAAATTCAAAAAGGAAGGGTATCTCCGCGAACATTATTTTAAAAATAATAAGCTGGAAGATTCCGTGCAATATGCGTTGCTGAAGAGAGAATATTAAAGGAATTATAGTGTCGTCAGGTGTTACCAC
>JAHEYK010000042.1 GCA_023251625.1 Bacteroidota bacterium | reverse complement strand
AATTTTATAAGTCACTATCCCGATCCATTCGTGTATAAGTGCATTCCACAACCATAACGTCTGAACATCGGGCACAAACATGTGATCTAATGTAAATCGCCTTTCGGAGTTGGCATTACGATCAACACTGTAAGGATCAGCATTAATCCCAACTGCTTTGAAACAGCCCAGGGACCTTCGCATGTGCATGCCCGAAGTGATAAGCAAAAATTTTCCTTCTGTAAACTCATGCTGCTGAAGGAACCGCTCTGCATTAACAGCATTCTCGCGGGTATTACGCGATTCATTCTCGATCCATATATCTTTATCGGGAATTCCAAGAGTGAGCAGGTATCTGCGCACGATCATTCCTTCTTTGATGTTTGCAAACTCAATGCTTCCGCTGCCGCCTACAAAAAATATTTTTTTAATAGAGCCCGTCTTGTATAATTCCACCGCCTGGAATAACCGGTCGGCACCCCGGTCAAACTGGATCCTGTCAAATTTAGTATCGTAGTTAAGGATACCTCCAAGCACAATGCCCGCATCGTAAGTCTTCAGGTCTTTGTATTGGGTGGCAGGAATTTCCCAAATACGGTTTATTTCTTCCAGGATAAAAGCGTTCGAAAAAAAATAAAAAACGGCAATTGCCCAGATCAATATTTTTTTCTTTCTCGTAGTATTATGAATGAAAAAAGATAACAAAAGCAATGTAAACACCCAAATAATAGGAGTAAAAAGAAAGGCAATTATTTTAGAGATATAGAAAAACATAAAATCAACTAAAACAGCTCACTACGAATATACGAAAAGTGATTTCTTCTCAGGTTGTTCCTTTTTGATTTGGTATTGTTAAATAAGTATAGATTTCTTTGTGCTTCTTTGAGCCTTTGTGTATTAGTGGCTGAAATTTTTGCCACAAAGGCACTAAGACACGAAGTTTCACAAAATCGTTTTTAATGCATCTATAATAAATTAGCAATACCTTTGATTTTGTACCTTTAAACTATGATTCAAAAATCATACATAGCCTTCCTACTTGTTGCATCCTGTTTGATGTTTCTCGTTTCAACATGCACCAAAGACAAAGGCAAACTGAACAATGGATATCCGGACGAGATAAATAAAATTTTAGTTACAAAATGTGCCACACAAGGCTGCCATACAACGGCCAGTAAAGAAGCAGCTGCAGGGTTGGCGATGGAAACTTGGGATCAGCTATTTGAAGGAGGCCATGGCGGTGCTGCCTGCATTCCATACAGCCATGATTACAGTTTGATATGGTTATTTACGAATACAGACTCTACAAAAGGAGCCGTGAATATGCCAACCATGCCATATAACAGCGCACCGCTTTCAGCAGCAGAAATGAAAACCTTGACCGACTGGATAGACCAGGGAGCACCCAGCTCGGATGGGAAAATTGCTTTTGCAGACAACCCTAACCGGAAAAAATTTTATGTAACCAACCAGGGATGCGATGTGGTAACAGTCTTTGATGCGGCTACTTTACTTCAGATGCGTTACATAAAGGTTGGCTCTGGTACGGACATTTCCCCGCACATGATAAAAATTGCTCCTGATGGAAAATATTGGTATACCTGTTTTTACATTGGATCAGTATTTCAAAAATTCAATACTTCAGATGACTCCTACGCTGGAGCTATAAATATCGGAAACGGCTGTTGGAACACTTTTGCGCTTAGTAATGATTCAAAAAAAGCATTTGTGGTAGACTGGGCACCTGATGGCAATATTGCGTACGTTGATCTGGATAATATGAATATGATCTCTAAATGGGGAGGTAGCCAGTTTTTTATAAACCCGCACGGTTCAGCTATAAATTCAAATGGCGATACTTTATACGTTGGTGCTAATTCAGGAAACTGCATTTACAAAGTGCCCGTAAACAACGTTGATGATCCTAAAATATCTATTGATCCACCTCAGATTGGCAATGCTGTCAATGACGCCATTAAAGCACATGATATTGCGTGGTCCCCGGACAGTACCACATATTTTGTAACCTGTGAAAAAACGAATGATGTACGAGCGTTTTTAAGAAGCAATGATAGTATGATCGCAAAAATTCCTGTTGGGAATGATCCTGTTGAAATGAGTTTTTCCACAAATCCCAATACCCCGTATCTATTTGTTACATGCATGTATGATACAATGTATGCCGGGCCGCGAGGTGCAGTTGCAGTAATTAATTATCAAAATTTAGCACAATCTCCGATCATTATTAAAGGAGCCAATATAGCCGAACCACATGGAATTGGAGTGGATGATGCTACTGGTTTAGTTTACGTTGCCAATAGAAATATAACCGGTCCATTGCCACATCACTCAACAAATTGCGGAGGTAAAATTGGTTTCGTTAGTTTTATCGATATCAATACACTCAAATTATTGCCGTTTAAAAGGGAAATTGCTAATAATCCCTACTCAATAGCCGTTAGAAAATAAAAATGCTTTCGGAAGAGATCAATCATCCACTTGTGCTTTTTGACGGGATCTGCAATTACTGCAACAGCTGGGTGAATTTCACCATTCGCCACGATCCTAAAAAGAAATTTAGGTTTGCCGCTTTGCAATCTGAAGCAGGCAAAAAATTATTAAAACAATATAAAATTTCAGAAGAGGAAGAAAGCGTTATTTTAATTTACAGTGAAAAAGTATATATGAAATCCACGGCAGGGTTGCACGTGCTGTATCACCTCGGCGGCTTCTATGCGCTTGCATTCGCATTGGTGATCTTTCCTGAATACATCCGCGACTTCTATTACGATATCATTGCCCGTAATCGCTACAAGTGGTGGGGGAAGAGAAATGAATGTATGATACCCTCCGAAGATGTGAAAGAGCTGTTTTTATTTTAATGTTTAAGCAAAATCTTTTTCTTTCCGTAATCAATCACCGCTTTATACTTCTTCAAAATATCCGAACCCAGCACACCATCTATCGGCTTCTGCTTCATTTGCCCGTAAGCTACATTTACATGGGAGAGATCGATGACAACCGTTTTGTATTTTCTGATCTCAATTTTCCCAATGGAAAATTTTTCAATCAGGGCCAGATGGCTTTTCATGCTACTGGTGCCAAGTCCTGTGGAAAGTTTATCGTGTGTCTCAAATTTCTCATCCTTTAAAAATGCTTTGATTCGCTCTTTATCAAAAACTGTTTTGGAAGCGCCTGTATCGATGAGCAAGCGCGCAACTTTTCCGTTCACACGCACCTTTATCAATAGATGAAAACCATCTTCAAGCTTTAATAGTTTTATGGGAATATAAGCGACCATGTTGTACGGATATCGAATGACTACGAATCTGCAAAAAATTCAAGTGTTGTTGTTCGTAGATTCGTTCAGATTCGCAATCCGTACTAAGCTACCACTTTCATGTTATCAAGAACCCCCATCACTTCTTTCACTGCTTTTGCAGAATCAGCAAGAAGTTTTTTCTCTTCCGCATTTAATTTCAGCTCGATAATTCTCTCGATGCCGTTCTTGCCAAGCACAACAGGAGCGCCAAGGTAAATATCTTTGAAACCATATTCCCCGTTGAGCATAGCGCAAACCGGGAAAATCCTTTTCTGATCAAGCGCGATGGCTTCTACCATTTGAGCAGCTGCAGCTCCGGGAGCATACCATGCAGAAGTTCCCAAAAGGTTCACGATCTCCCCTCCTCCCACTTTGGTGCGCTGGATGATAGCATCCAGTTTGTCTTTTGCAATAAGTTCAGTGACCGGAATTCCACCTACCGTTGTGTAGCGTGGCAGCGGAACCATGGTATCGCCATGGCCACCCATCAGGACTGCCTGGATATCTTTAGGAGAACAATCCAATTCAGTTGCAAGGAAAGCGCGGTAACGGGCAGTATCTAAAATACCTGCCATTCCAAAAACTTTAGATGAAGGCTTTTTAGCGGTGAGATATGCGCAGTAGGTCATTACATCCAGTGGATTACTCACAACGATCAATATCGCGTTTGGAGAATATTTCAGAATGTTTTCGGTAACACCTTTCACGATACCTGCATTGGTCGAAATAAGGTCATCGCGGCTCATGCCCGGTTTGCGGGGAAGCCCGGAAGTGATCACCACCACATCCGAGTTTGCGGTCAGCGAATAATCGTTCGTACTTCCTTTCACACGGGAATCATACAAATGAATAGGGGCTGCTTGCCAGATGTCAAGCGCTTTTCCTTCGGCAAAATTTGGTTTAATATCCAGAAGCCAAACTTCGTTGGCATAATCTCTTTGAGCAATCACATCAGCGCATGTTGCACCTACGTTTCCTGCTCCTACCACTGTTACTTTCATAGAATATATTTTTTATTAATTGAGGATGCTAATGTAGAAAATTATATCAGAGTGGAAATGATATTTATGCAAATGATCTGTCTTTTTTTACACTCACCCGCTCCCCTATTTGCTGACGCCACATAGCGTGATAAAGTCCTTTTTGTTCAAGCAAGTCATCGTGGGTACCCGATTCAATAATGTGGCCTTTTTCCAGGACAAATATCTTATCCGCATGCATGATCGTAGATAAACGGTGGGCAATAAGCACCGTGATCAATTCCTTCCCCCCTGAAATTGAACGAACTGTCTTGGTTATCTCTTCCTCCGTTATGGAATCAAGCGAAGAGGTGGCTTCGTCAAAAATCATCAGGTGTGGGTTTCGCAATAATGCACGGGCAATGGATAAGCGCTGCTTTTCACCACCTGATACTTTTACTCCTCCTTCGCCTATCAGCGTATTAATGCCTTTATCGGCACGAGCAAGGAGGCTCTGACAGGCAGCCTTATTTAACACATCAAGGCACTCTGCATCTGTTGCATTCGGGTTCACGAACAACAAATTTTCTTTGATGGTTCCGGAGAACAGCTGCGTATCCTGAGAAACAAAACCGATCTGCTCTCGCAATTCAAGCAAGTCAATATTTTTTTCTGGAATATTGTTGTAGTAAATAGTACCGGAAACCGGCCGATACAAACCCACCAGTAATTTTACCATGGTTGTTTTGCCTGAACCTGATGGGCCTACGAAAGCGATCGTTTCTCCTTGTTTAATCTCAAAAGAAGTCTTTTCAACTGCATTGGTAACAGAACTGTTATGCTTAAACACTACGTTGTCAAATCTCAAAGTGGTGATCTTGCCAAGCTTGGTTGGATTGGCCGGCATTGGTTCAGGAGGGCTCTTCATAATGGCTTCAAAGTTTGCCAGTGATGCCTGTGTCTCACGCTGAATGGCAATTACATTCCCCAACTCCTGTAGGGGCCCGAAAATGAAAAAAGAATAAAACATCAGCGTCATCACCTGACCCAAAGTGATTTGATCGCGAAACACCAGGTAATAAAACAAGAACACCAAACAAGTGCGTAAAAAATTAACCGTGGTTCCTTGTACAAAGCTCAAACTGCGTATGTATTTCACCTTGTTAAGCTCCAGCTTCAGAATTTTTCCGGTAACCGTATTCAGTCTTGAAACTTCCTGCTGGGTGAGTCCTGAACTTTTCACCAACTCGATATTCCGAAGTGATTCTGTAGTTGATCCGGCAAGCGCAGTAGTTTCACCCAAAATTGTTTTTGATACTATTTTTATCTTCCTGCTTAAATACGAACTTACAATTCCCAACAGAGGAACAGTAAGTAAAAACACGGGAGCTATCAGCCAATGAACATGTATAGCATACCACACCACAAACACAAGCCCTACAGATGTTTGAAAAATAATATTTACAAACGATGAGATGAATTTTTCAGAATCAGAACGCACTTTCTGGATCTTGCCTAACGTTTCACCGCTGCGTTGATCTTCAAAATCCTGATAAGGAAGTTCAAGCGAATGCTTGATGCCATCGGTGTACATGCGCGCTCCTGTCTTTTGAATGATCACATTGGTGAAATAGTCCTGAAAATTCTTCGCGATGCGCGAAACCATCGCCACACTGATGGAAGCCAGGAGAAAAAAAGATATATCTCTCAAAAAATCAGCCCTTCTATCGGCATAATCACCTATATGAACACCGAAACGATTGATCATCTTACCGGTGATATACGGATCAAGCAGCGAGAAGATCTGGTTAATAGCTGCCAGAAACAATGCCAGTACGCCCAGCTTCCAGTGTTCTTTTAAATAGGATAGCAATATCTTCATAAGGCTGATAAAGGTAATGCTTTAATGAAATTTGATGGAGGTAATAATACTATCTTGAAGTGGTATTGCTGGTGAAAGCAACTTCCTTTTGAGAAAGAATAAGCACACCCACTCTGATATTCTTATTGGCTTCTTCCTGGTTCTTAGGTTTTTGATAGATCATCTGGCTGCCCCCATAACCATTGGCTATCAGACGATCCGCCCCCACTCCTTTGTCTGTTAAATATTTTTTAATCGTCTCAGCACGCAGCTGCGATAATTTTTTTGAGCTACCCGTAAAGCTTCCTTCCCCCATATCATCTGCGGATGCTTTTATTCTGTTGTTTCCGTTCGTGAATCCTTGTATTTCCACCTTCACACCCGGATTCGACAAAAGATACTTCAGCAACTTATCCAACTCAGCACCCGCACCGGGCCTCATCGCATAGGTATTTGGAAAGAAATAAATTTTATCCATCGAAAAATTCTCACCCTCTTTGACAGGAGTTAAAAATATATAATGAGAGAACGATCTCAAACTGTCCTTGGTCGAGAATGAAACGCTTTTATTCTTAAATCCAACCGCTGAAAAGGTTACGCTATAGGAAGTGTTCTTCTCAAGCACAATCTCCCCTGAACCTTTCTCGATCGCATAAATATTTTTTCGTCTCTTCGTCCAGTTGATCTCCGCTTCGATAACCGTATGTTTCAGGCTATCCCACACAGTGTATGTTGCATTGGCGGCCTGTTGTGCTTCCGGCTTCTTGGCAGTAACAGGCGCAGGTACCGGTTGAGGTTTTAGATTCAGGGTATTATCAGTTTTCACAGTTTCAACCTGTCGCTTATAACATGTTTTGTACAACGATCTGAATTTCTGCGTTGTCTTTTCGGTTTTTAAAACAAACGTTTGCCCGCAATCTGTTCCCTTTATGTGATATACATTCAGCATAAGAATATCTCCCGGCTTGACTGGTACACCTCCATGATATGCTGTATGGTAAAACTGCCTGGCCCTGGCCATAGAAGAAGTGTCATTATAATTTATCTGGACTGAGCGAGAGAGTCCTGTACCGCTTTTCTCCATCTTATCCTTAAAAAGATTTGCACGAATAGGATATATATTTTTTGTTTCAATATCCATGACACTCAGATCGCCAGTGTTTTTGTATAAAAAATAGTTATAGGTGTTGTCGGAATTTTCGGGAAATATCTCAAACGTAACCTCACATTCAGCCTTTACAACTATTTTATACCAGAAGGACTCATAGTCGTCAGGGTAACAATACAGCACTGCATTGTTCAAGACATCCTTCACGATCGTATCGGAAATATTGATCGAGACAGGAAGGATGCTGCTTGCTTCCAGAGAGATCTCTCGTACAATTACATTGCCTTTACCCTTAGCAGATTGACCAAACAAAACATTGGGCCACACAAATAATAAACAGGCACAAACCACTGACACATATACATGATATATCCGCATCTTTTTCACTTCAATAAACAGAATAGCCAAGAGGCTATTCCCCTAATTTGATTTCGTACAAAGTGACAACCTATTACATCACCTTAAACAAGGCCTTCAGGTCGAGTACTAACAGGGATATGTTAATTAAGAGCTTTCCAATACAGAACGGGCCTGAAAAAGAATACCTTTTTTAGCGTTAAAATGCCTGCATGAGATGCGGTAAAGAAATTAATGCTGAATGAATAATTTTACTTACATTTGCACCCCTAATAACCAAAAACGATAAAATGCTTATTGTATCTATTAAAGACGGAGAAGGCGTAGAAAAAGCTCTCAAGAAACTCAAAAAGAAATTTGAGAAAACAGGAACACTTCGCGAACTACGCAAACGCCAGGTTTTCACAAAACCATCTGTTATTCGCAGAGAAGGAATTAAGCGCGCAAAATATAAACAGCGCCTGATCGAAGCCGAAGAGTAAACGTTTAGCTCATCTATAAATATTAATTGCGGGTTGGATTCATTTCCGGCCCGCAATATTTTTTTTATACATTCGTTATTCATGTAATTCCCCTTGTATGCACAAAGAGGCCTTTACCAACTACCTCCGCTTTGAAAAGCGCCTCTCTCCCCATACTGTACTGGCCTACTCGAATGATCTGGAGCAGTTCTTCATATACCTCAAAGAGGCTTATTCGCTCGATGATATTAAAGAAGTGAATCATGCCATCATCCGTTCCTGGATCGTTTCGCTAATGTCCGCCAAAGGACGGGCCCGCAATGGCGAGGAAAATAAGATCAGTCCACGATCGGTAAACAGAAAGATCAGCACATTGAAATCGTTTTACAAATACCTGCTGCGCGAAAAAGTGCTGGAGATAAACCCCATGCACAAAATTCAATCCCCCAAAAACCCGAAACGCTTGCCGGTATTTGTGGAAGAGAGTAAAATGAACGCATTAATAGAAGATGTCAAGTTTACTGATGATTTTGAGGGAAGACGAAACTTGCTAATTATAGAACTGCTATACTCCACAGGAATGAGGCGCATTGAATTAGTGAACCTGAAAGAAGCAGATATTAATTTTCACAACAGCACAGTCAAGGTCCTGGGCAAAAGGAACAAGGAACGCCTGATTCCATTAACCTCTGAGATGAAAGGCCTTATAAAGGAATACATTGAGTATAGGAACAAATACATACAGGTAAAAAATAATTTTCTTTTTTTAACAGAAAAAGGTAACCAAATTTATCCGGGAGCCGTATACCGCATTGTAAAGGGATCTTTGGAAAAAGTGACAACACTGGCCAAAAAGAGTCCCCATGTATTAAGACACACATTTGCAACTCACCTATTAAATAATGGAGCTAACCTGAATGCCATCAAAGAACTGCTGGGGCACGCAAATCTGGCTGCCACACAAATTTACACCCACAACACTATTGAGAAATTAAAATCTGTATATTCGAAAACACATCCCAAAGCATAATCAATCAAACACATATTTTACCTATGACTATTCAAATCCACTCCATCCATTTTGATGCAGACAAAAAACTCATTGATCTCATCACTAAAAAAGTCGAAAAGCTCAATCACTTCTTCGATGCGATTATCGGAAGCGAGGTCTTTATGAAAATTGACAAAGCCAGCACAGCCGAAAACAAAGTAGTGGAGATCAAACTCAATGTGCCCGGCAACGACCTCTTTGTTAAACGCCAGTGCCAGTCGTTTGAAGAAGCTGCCGATGAATGCACAGATGCTCTTCGCCAACAACTGAAAAAGCGTAAAGAAAAAACCAAGAGGAGTTTGTCCCGCAAGAGAGAGGCAGCAAAGTTCATGGCATAGAGCTCCCGTCAAGCCTGCGATCCCGAAATATTTCTCCCTTCTTGTTCACAGAACGAAATGTTTTCTACTTTTGCCCGCTCGTTTGACCGCCTTTGGTCCGGCGGACAAAAGTTTTTTGAATTTTAGTTATTGCCAGCGTAGCTCAGTTGGTAGAGCAACTGACTTGTAATCAGTAGGTCGGGGGTTCGACTCCCTTCGCTGGCTCTTGAGTTCTTTTTTTAATGTTTTATGTTCACTGTTATCTTACTCAGAACTTTGAACACAAACTTGTCTGGGGGAGATAGCCAAGTGGTCAAAGGCAACAGACTGTAAATCTGTCCTCTTCGGAGTTCCAAGGTTCAAATCCTTGTCTCCCCACTGGAAAAGTTTAAAGTCTGAAAAGTTTAAAGTTTACCTGACTTTTAACCTTAAATCTTGAACTTTGAACTTAATATGCGGAAGTAGCTCAGTTGTCCCGAACACAAGGTGTTCGGAGATCTGCGTGCCAGGGGCACGCGAGTAGAGCGTCTGCTGATTGAAATAGTAAGTGTTAAATGCGGAAGTAGCTCAGTTGGTAGAGCGGCAGCCTTCCAAGCTGCAGGTCG
The DNA here is from genome assembly GCA_023251625.1 of Bacteroidota bacterium. Lineage (GTDB taxonomy): Bacteria > Bacteroidota > Bacteroidia > Palsa-948 > Palsa-948 > Palsa-948. The sequence goes on along the minus strand of JAHEYK010000042.1, from coordinate 13,534 downwards.
CGGGTTCGAGCCTCGTCTTCCGCTCGAAAATGAAATGTTCTTTGTAAATTATGTTTTTCGTTTATGTCCTTAAATCTGTGAAAACAGGAAGACACTACAAGGGTCAAACGAATAATCTTGTAGGTAGGATTAAACGCCACAACAATGGCTTAGAGAAATTTACCTCTAAAGAATTGCCCTGGGAATTGGTGTTTTACACTTCAAAAGAAAGCCGCTCCGAAGCAATGAAGCTCGAAAGGAAACTCAAAAACTTCAAAAGCTCTAACAGGTTAGAATTGTGGATAGAAAGTGAAATTAGCAGCGGTCGCGGGTCCCGCATCGCGCCTTAAAGCGCGAATGCGAGGATGCTCGTCCCGTGCCTTAGCACGGAGACGGCATTCGAGCCTCGTCTTCCGCTCGAAAGAGTAGAATTGTTCTTTTTAGGTTTTTATGCCAATGTAGCTCAGTTGGTAGAGCACATCCTTGGTAGGGATGAGGTCACCGGTTCGATTCCGGTCATTGGCTCACAACAATGAGGTCATCCCTCGGTTTCGCGGGATCATTGGCTCACAATCCCGACTTATCAGGATTGTTGGCAAAACAGTTAGATCGACTTACTCTAAAGTTACGATTAGTGTAATTCGATCAAAATCAATGAAATACAGGTCTTCCAACCTATTCATTGGTTAAAATAGATTTTAAAGATTCCTTCCGGAATTATGGGGCCTCGAACGCTTCCCTAAAGGCACCCGATTTTAGGAAAAAATATTGTATTTTTTTAACGAAAGGTGCGGAAATAATATATATATTCGCAGCCCTTTAACAAAAAGAAAATAATTAGAATAAATCGTTTAATTTTTTAATCACTAATAACTATGGCAAAAGAAAAATTCGACCGTTCCAAACCACACTTAAACATCGGAACAATTGGTCACGTGGATCATGGAAAAACAACTTTAACAGCTGCAATCACTACAGTTCTTGCATCTAAAGGTCTTGCAGTAGTTAGAGACTTTGCTTCCATTGATAACGCTCCGGAAGAAAAAGAGCGTGGTATCACGATCAATACTTCGCATGTTGAATATTCTACAGAGAAACGTCACTACGCTCACGTAGATTGCCCGGGCCACGCCGACTATGTAAAAAACATGGTTACAGGTGCTGCGCAAATGGACGGAGCAATTCTCGTTGTTGCTGCAACAGACGGACCTATGCCGCAAACACGCGAGCATATCCTTTTGGCACGTCAGGTAGGTGTACCTAAGCTGGTTGTTTTCATGAACAAAGTGGACATGGTTGAAGATGCTGAACTTATAGATCTTGTGGAAGAAGAAATCCGCAGCTTGCTGACTTTCTACGGATACGAAGGCGACAAGGTGCCAATCATTCGTGGCTCTGCTCTTGGCGGATTGAATAACGATCCAAAATGGGTTCCAAAAATTATGGAATTGATGGATGCAGTAGATAATTTCATCCCTATTCCTACGCGTGTTGTTGACAAGCCTTTCCTGATGCCTGTGGAAGATATTTTCTCGATCACCGGACGTGGAACAGTTGCTACCGGCAGAATTGAACAAGGTATCTGCAAAGTAGGAGAAGAAATTGAGATCGTTGGAATGCGTGAAGAAAAATTAAAATCTGTAATCACCGGCGTTGAGATGTTCCGTAAAGAACTTGACTCAGGACAAGCAGGTGACAACGCAGGACTTCTGCTCCGCGGTGTTGACAAGAAAGATATCTGGAGAGGAATGGTTCTCGCGAAACCGGGATCTATCACTCCGCATACTATTTTCAAAGCCGAGGTTTACGTTCTGAAAAAAGAAGAAGGTGGCCGTCATACTCCATTCCATAACAATTACCGTCCTCAGTTCTACATGCGTACAACTGACGTAACAGGAACATGTACTCTTCCTGCAGGACGCGAAATGGTTATGCCCGGTGATAACGTAACTATTCAGGTTGAATTGATCCAACCCGTTGCGATGGACAAAGGACTTCGCTTCGCTATCCGTGAAGGCGGAAGAACAGTTGGAGCCGGACAGGTTACTGAAATCATTAAATAATCAACTGGCGGCTGAGAGGCTGCCACTTGAGATACGGGCGTAGCTCAATTGGTAGAGCATCAGTCTCCAAAACTGAGGGCTGGGAGTTCGAGCCTCTCCGCCCGTGCTGAATAAAATTGTTTTTTGAATTACTGGCTGGGAGTCCCGAAAAATCAGAAATGATTTTTCGAGGATGCTCGTCCCGCGCAAAGCGCGAGGACGGCATTCGAGCCTCTCCGCCCGTGCATATAATAAGGAAGAATGGGAAAGATAAAAGCATATATAGATGATACATACAGCGAACTTGTAACAAAAGTTTCCTGGCCCGCATGGAAGGAACTGAATGCAAGTGCGGTGATCGTGATGGTTTCAACACTGATTACTTCGCTGCTTATCTATCTAATGGACATATCATTCAAGTTCATCATGGAAATGATCTATGGATTTTTTGCATAACACTATGACTACTACTGAAAATAGCGAAGTGAAAACTACTGAGACTGCTGTAAAAGCAAAGGCTCCTTCTAAATCCAATACGGATGATAAGAACTGGTTTGTAGTTCGTGCCATCAGCGGAAAAGAGAAGAAGATCAAGCAAAGCATCGAATCAGAGATCAAGCGCCTCAAAATGGGGAAATTCGTGTCCCAGATCCTGATCCCTACCGAAAAGGTGTTTCAGATCCGCGCAGGAAAAAAAGTAAGTAAAGAAAGAAATTTCTTTCCGGGATATATTTTAGTGGAGGCAGTTCTCTCTGGAGAAATTCCTCATATAATAAGGAATGTACCCGGAGTGCTTGGCTTCCTTGGAACAAAAACAGGAGAGCCTACTCCACTTCGCCTTTCAGAAGTGAACCGCATACTTGGAAAAGTGGATGAGCTTGCTGAAACTGGCGAAAAGATCACTGTTCCTTTCTATGTAGGCGATACGGTGAAAATAATTGACGGACCTTTTAACACATTCACAGGCTCTATCGAAGAAGTAAACGAAGAAAAGAAAAAACTGAAAGTAACTGTTAAGATCTTCGGACGTAAAACTCCGCTTGAACTCAGTTACATGCAAGTTGAAAAACAATAATATTTTATACTGATCTAAAATGGCAAAAGAAGTTGGAGCAATGGTGAAATTGGTGATCAAGGCAGGGTCTGCAAATCCTGCTCCTCCTATCGGACCTGCATTGGGTGCGAAAGGCGTGAACATCATGGAGTTCTGCAAACAGTTCAATGCAAGAACCAAAGACCTAGGCAACAAAATGATCCCTGCGATCATTACTGTTTATAAAGACAAAACGTTTGAGTTCATCCTCAAAAGACCACCGGTAGCAGCACAGTTAAAAGAAGCTGTTAAGATTGAAAGCGGATCCGGTGAACCGAACAGAAAAAAAGTGGGAACCATTTCCTGGACACAGATCAAAGCAATTGCTGAAGATAAAATGGTGGATATGAATTGCTTTAAGCTGGAATCAGCTATGAGCATGGTAGCGGGACAGGCACGCAGCATGGGTTTGAACGTTGAAGGAAGACCAGCCTCAAGCAAAAAGTAAATAATAAATCCGGGTGGAGTCAGCTTATAAACTGACGCATGCACATCCAAAAAACAAATAAAATGGCACAGTTAACTAAAAAAAGAAAAGCTATCCTGGCAAAATACGATGCAACCAAGGTGTATAACCTTCGCGATGCAGCCAAGATTGTAAAAGACGTAACCACAACAAAGTTTGACTCTTCGGTTGACATCAGCGTTCGACTTGGAATTGATATTGCAAAAGGACAAATTGTTCGCGGAACAGTTGCGATGCCTCACGGTATCGGAAAATCAGTTCGCGTACTTGTTCTATGTACGCCTGACAAAGAAGCAGAAGCAAAAGCTGCAGGCGCTGACTTTGTAGGGTTAGACGAATACGTAGAAAAGATCAAAGGCGGATGGACAGATATTGACGTTATTGTTTGTACTCCCGCAACCATGGGAAAAGTAGGTGCGCTTGGAAAAGTGCTCGGCCCCCGTGGATTAATGCCCAACCCAAAATCAGGAACTGTAACAATGGAAGTTGGAAAAGCCGTAAAAGAAGTGAAAGCAGGTAAAATTGATTTCAAGGCCGACAAGCAGGGAATCGTTCACGCTTCTATCGGAAAGGTTTCGTTTGATGCCGAGAAAATTGCGGACAACGCAAACGAATTGATCCAGACCATTGCTAAATTAAAACCGGCTGCTTCCAAAGGAACATATATAAAGAGCATCACCATGTCGAGCACAATGGGCCCCGGCATTAAGATCGACTCTAAAATTGTTGCATAATCTATTTAAAGATGAACAAGAAAGAAAAAAATCAAATGATAGATTCTCTCTCAACTATGTTGAAAGAGAATCCGCATTTCTATCTGACAGATCCGTCCGGACTTACTGTTGAGAAAACAAGTCAGTTAAGACGTATGTGTTTTGAGAAAGATGTCAAAATGCTTGTTGTGAAGAATACCCTTCTCAGCAAAGCCCTGGAAAAGACAAGCAATACCTATGATCCGTTCCACGATACATTGAAGGGTACTACTGCCATCATGTTCTCTGCGGTCGCCAATGCACCCGGAAAGATCATGAAAGAGTTCAGAAAAGGCAGCGACAAGCTCACTCTGAAGTCAGCATGGGTAGAAGAATCGGTGTACATCGGACACAATCAGCTGGATACACTTGCAAACATCAAGAGCAAGAATGAAATGATCGGAGAAATCATTGGTCTCCTTCAGTCTCCTGCGAAAACGGTTATTGGTGCTTTAAAGAACAAAGCAGACAAGGCCGGAGATGCAGCAGCAGCGCCAGAGGCACCAGCAGCAAATTAATAAAAACAAAAAGTAAAATAATAAACCACCTATAAAAATCAATCACGATGGCCGAACTAAAGCAACTCGCAGAACAGTTAGTAAACTTAACTGTAAAAGATGTAAACGAACTGGCTAAAATACTGAAAGACGAATACGGTATTGAGCCTGCTGCCGCTGCTGCAGCACCAGTAGCTGCCGGAGCAGCCGCTGCTGAAAAATCAACCTTTGATGTTATTCTGAAAAGCGGAGGAGCTGCTAAACTTCAGGTTGTAAAACTTGTAAAAGAACTTACAGGATTAGGACTTAAAGAAGCAAAAGACCTTGTGGATGCTGCACCAAAACCACTTAAAGAAGGTATCTCAAAAGAAGATGCTGAGTCGTTGAAAAAACAACTGACCGAAGCAGGCGCAGAAGTTGAAATTAAATAAGCTTCAGATAGGTTTATATTGACCTCTCTGTCCCGATAATATCGAGGCAGAGCAGGTCTATTTTGCGTTTTTGTGAACGCAGACAGAAGGTTTAAAAACGGAATCGTAATCTTTAAATAGTAAATCGTTTTATGGCTGCACCAAAAAAAAATTCGCGAGTTAACTTCGCCAGCTCAAAACATCAGATCGATTATCCTGATTTTCTAGAAATCCAGGTAAAGTCCTTCAAGGAATTCATGCAAGTGGATACCACTCCTGAAAACAGGAAGAATGAAGGATTGTTCAAAGTTTTCTCTGAAAACTTTCCGATCTCCGATGCACGTAATAATTTTGTGCTCGAGTTCCTTGACTACTATATTGATCCTACCAGGTATTCTATTGAAGAATGTCTTGAAAGAGGACTAACGTATAATGTCCCTCTGAAAGCACGTCTTCGCTTATCCTGTACAGATCCTGAGCACGAAGATTTCAAAACTGTTATTCAGGACGTATACCTCGGCACCATTCCATACATGACTCCGAAAGGAAGTTTCATCATTAACGGGGCTGAGCGCGTTATTGTATCACAATTACACCGTTCACCAGGTGTGTTCTTCGGTCAGAACCGCCATCCGAACGGAAGCCGCCTCTACTCCGCCCGCGTGATACCTTTCAAAGGAGCCTGGATCGAGTTTGCAACAGACATCAACAACGTGATGTATGCATATATTGACAGAAAGAAAAAGCTTCCTGTTACAACCATGCTGCGTGCGATCGGTTTTGAGAATGACAAACAAATTCTTGAACTTTTCAATCTCGCTGACGAGATCACTGTAAATAAACCCAACCTCAAAAAAGCAGTTGGCAGAAAATTAGCCGCCCGTGTTCTTAAAACATGGGTAGAAGATTTCGTGGATGAAGACACCGGAGAGGTTGTTTCTATCGAGCGTAACGAAGTATTGATCGAGCGCGAAACTATTATTACTGAAGAACACACTGAAACCATCCTGAACGCAAATGTAAAAGCAATCATCCTTCACAAAGAAGACAAGGAGTTCAGCGATTACACGATCATTTACAACACACTGCAAAAAGATCCAACCAACTCTGAAAAAGAAGCGGTTGAATATATCTACCGTCTGCTTCGTAATGCAGAACCACCGGATGAAGAAACTGCAAAAGCAGTTATCGAAAAACTCTTCTTCTCTGACAAGCGTTATGACCTGGGAGAAGTAGGTCGTTACCGCCTGAACAAAAAATTAAACCTTACTATCCCTGAAACTGTACGCGTACTTACAAAAGAAGATATTGTTGCCATCATTAAATTCCTAATTCAACTTATCAATCTGAAAGTGAATGTGGATGATATTGATCACTTGAGTAACAGACGCGTTAGAACCGTTGGCGAGCAATTGTCAACCCAGTTCGGTGTAGGACTTGCCCGTATGGCACGTACCATCCGCGAGCGTATGAACGTTCGCGATAACGAGGTCTTCACCCCTATTGACCTGATCAATGCAAAAACACTTTCGTCTGTGATCAATTCGTTCTTCGGAACAAATCAGTTATCTCAGTTCATGGATCAAACGAATCCGCTGGCTGAAGTAACTCACAAACGCAGGTTATCCGCACTGGGGCCAGGCGGTCTGTCGAGAGAGCGTGCCGGATTCGAAGTTCGTGACGTGCATTATACGCACTACGGCCGTCTTTGCACGATCGAAACACCGGAAGGTCCAAACATCGGCCTGATCTCTTCACTCTGTGTTTATGCGAAGATCAATAAACTTGGTTTCATCGAAACTCCGTATAGAACTGTTAACGAAGGAAAGGTAGATGTAAACAAACCTGTGGTTTATCTTACAGCAGAAGAAGAAGATGAAAAAGCAATTGCGCAATCCATGATGAACATCAATGATAAAGGTGTTATTACGGATGATAAAGTTAAAACACGTTTTGAAGGAAACTATCCTTTGGTTGACCCTGATAAGGTTCACCTCATGGATGTTGCTCCGAACCAGATCGCTTCCATTGCCGCTTCGCTCATTCCGTTCTTAGAACATGATGACGCCAACCGTGCCCTCATGGGATCGAACATGATGCGTCAATCGGTTCCTCTTCTTCGCCCTGAATCTCCGATCGTTGGAACAGGTTTAGAAAGAAGAGTTGCCATGGACTCACGCACCATTCTTACCGCAGAAAATGATGGCGTGGTGGAATATGTGGATGCAAAAGAAATTGTGATCCGATATACCCGTGATGAAGACGAGAAGCTTCTCAGCTTCGAAGAGGATGTCAGAAGCTATAACATCACCAAGTTCCGCAAGACAAACCAAAGCACTTGCGTGAACCTGCGCCCTGTTGTAAGCAAAGGAGATAAAGTTAAAAAAGGACAAGTTCTCAGCGAAGGGTATGGAACCCAGGACGGAGAGCTTGCACTCGGAAGAAACCTTACCGTGGCATTCATGCCGTGGAAAGGATATAACTTCGAGGATGCTATCGTGATCTCAGAAAAGATCGTTCGTGAAGATATTTTCACTTCTATTCACGTGGATGAATATTCATTGGAAGTGCGTGAAACAAAACGCGGAATGGAAGAATTAACATCCGACATTCCGAACGTAAGTGAAGAAGCCACTAAAAATCTGGACGAACGCGGAATTATTCGTGTAGGCTGTGAAGTAAAAGAAGGAGATATCCTCATCGGAAAGATCACTCCAAAAGGTGAAACTGATCCTTCTCCGGAAGAAAAACTTTTGCGCGCTATCTTCGGCGATAAGGCCGGTGACGTGAAAGATGCATCATTACGTATGCCTTCTTCCACCTACGGAATGGTGATGGAAACAAAACTTTTCTCCCGCCTGATCAAAGACAAAAAACTGAAAACAGACGAGAAAGATGTTCTTGATAAAATAGACAAAGAATTTAACCATAAATTCAGCGACCTGAAATCAATACTCGTTAGCAAGTTAATGAAACTTGTAAACGGAAAATCTTCTCAGGGTGTTTACAATTACCTGAAAGAAGAACTGGTTGGACGCGGAACCAAGTTCACTGAAAAACTTCTGAATAAAGTAGATGATTACACAGAAGTAAATCCATACAAATGGACCACCAGCAAAGAAGCAAACGACCAGATCTATGAAATACTCCACAACTACCGGGTGAAGTACAACGAAATACTGGGCGAACATAAGCGCAGAAAATTTGCTGTACAAGTAGGAGATGAATTACCTGTTGGCATCATTCAGCTTGCAAAAGTGTATATCACACAAAAACGCAAGTTGAAAGTAGGAGACAAAATGGCCGGCCGTCATGGAAACAAAGGTATTGTTGCGAAAATTGTTCGCGATGAAGACATGCCTTTCCTGGAAGACGGCACGCCGGTTGACGTAGTTCTTAATCCACTCGGTGTACCCTCGCGTATGAACCTCGGACAGATCTATGAAACAGTTCTCGGATGGGCAGGATTAAAGCTTGGAATGAAATTCAGCACTCCTATTTTTGATGGAGCATCCAATGCTGAGATCAACGATTACACTGACAAAGCCGGCTTACCACGTCACGGAAGCACCTACCTGAAAGACGGAGAATCAGGAATGCGTTTTGACCAGCCTGCAACAGTGGGTGTTATTTACATCCTGAAACTTCACCACATGGTGGATGACAAGATGCATGCACGTTCGATCGGCCCTTACTCGCTCATCACCCAGCAGCCGCTCGGTGGTAAAGCTCAGTTCGGAGGCCAGCGTTTTGGTGAGATGGAGGTTTGGGCACTCGAAGCATTTGGTGCTGCACACATCCTCCAGGAGATCCTCACCGTTAAATCGGATGATGTGGTTGGAAGAACTAAAACTTACGAAGCAATTGTGAAAGGAGATAATCTTCCTGTTCCGGGTATTCCTGAATCATTCAACGTATTGATGCACGAATTAAAGGGATTAGGATTGAATATTTCTTTGCATGATTAATTAAAAAATCCTGACAGGTTTTAAAAACTTGTCAGGATTAAATAAAAACGAATAATTTTTTTTCATATATGAAAAAGGACAACAGGCCCAAAAGCAACTTCACCAAAGTAACGATCTCACTTGCATCTCCTGAACAGATACTCGAGTGGTCGCATGGTGAAGTAACAAAGCCGGAAACCATTAACTACCGTACGTATAAACCTGAGCGTGATGGTTTGTTCTGCGAACGTATCTTTGGTCCTGTAAAGGACTGGGAATGTCATTGCGGAAAATACAAACGCATCCGTTATAAAGGGATCGTTTGCGACCGTTGCGGAGTTGAGGTGACGGAGAAAAAAGTGCGCAGAGAGCGCATGGGGCATATCAATCTGGTTGTTCCGGTGATCCATATCTGGTATTTCCGCTCTCTTCCTAATAAGATCGGAGCTCTGCTTGGTTTGCCAACCAAGAAACTTGAGATGATCATTTACTATGAGCGTTATGTAGTAGTGAACCCAGGAGTAAAAGAAAAAGATGGGGTTAAATATTTAGACTTCCTCAGCGAAGAAGAATATCTGAAGGCACTTGACTCTCTTCCAAAAGATAATCAACACCTTGATGATAAAGACCCTAATAAATTTGTTGCAAAGATGGGTGGAGAGGCGATCATTGAATTGATGAGCCGCCTTAATCTGGATGAGCTTTCTTTCTCTCTGCGCGCTACAGCCAATAACGAACTTTCTCAGCAGAAAAGGAACGAAGCATTAAAACGTTTGCAAGTTGTTGAAGCATTCCGCCAGGCAAACAAGCACATCGAAAATAAACCAGAGTGGACAGTGATCAAGATATTACCTGTTATTCCACCCGAACTTCGCCCTCTGGTGCCTCTCGATGGCGGCCGTTTTGCTACCTCTGACTTGAATGACCTTTACAGGCGCGTTATTATCCGTAATAACCGTTTAAAACGTCTTATAGAAATTAAAGCTCCCGAAGTAATTCTCAGAAACGAGAAACGTATGCTTCAGGAATCTGTTGACTCATTGTTTGATAATTCACGCAAAGCAAGTGCGGTTAAAACGGATGCTAACCGTCCGTTGAAGTCTCTTTCAGATAGTCTGAAAGGAAAGCAAGGACGTTTCCGTCAGAACCTGCTCGGAAAACGCGTTGACTATTCAGGACGTTCGGTGATCGTTGTTGGCCCTGAGCTGAAACTTCACGAGTGCGGCCTGCCTAAAGACATGGCAGCTGAGTTGTTCAAGCCGTTCATCATCCGTAAACTCTTAGAACGTGGTGTTGTAAAAACGGTGAAGTCAGCAAAGAAAATCGTTGACCGCAAAGAACCTATCGTTTGGGATATTCTGGAGAACATGATGAAAGGACACCCTGTTCTTCTTAACCGTGCCCCTACCCTGCACAGATTGGGTATCCAAGCCTTTCAGCCAAAACTGATCGAAGGAAAAGCAATTCAGCTCCATCCTCTGGTTTGTACAGCGTTCAATGCCGATTTCGATGGAGACCAAATGGCAGTTCACGTTCCGCTGGGACATGCTGCAGTTCTGGAAGCTCAGATCTTAATGCTTGGCTCACATAACATTTTGAACCCTGCAAACGGGGCTCCTGTAACCGTTCCTTCACAGGACATGGTACTCGGACTCTATTATATGACCAAGGCTCGCAAAAGCTCAAAAGAACATAAAGTAAAAGGAGAAGGAATCACTTTCTATTCGAGCGAAGAAGTGGTTATTGCATATAACGAAGGTGTAGTTGACCTTCATGCAACGATAAAGGTTCGTGTTGACAATTCAAAAAATGAAAAAGGTGCATTGGTTGCCAAAGTAATTGAAACTACAGTAGGACGAGTATTATTCAATCAGGTTACTCCAAAAGAAGTAGGCTATCTCAATGATGTCATGACCAAAAAATCTCTCCGTGATATTATCGGAGATGTTTTGAAAGTTGCAGGTACAGCAAAAGCTGCTAAGTTCCTGGATGATATCAAAGAACTCGGATTCCAACACGCGTTCAAGGGCGGCTTGTCATTCAACCTCGATGACGTGATGGTTTCTGACGAGAAAGAAAAACTCATTGGCGAAGCTTACAAAGAAGTGGAAGAAGTGGTTGAGAATTACAACCAGGGATTCATCACCAATAACGAGCGTTACAATCAGGTAATTGATATCTGGACACATACGAATTCTAAATTGACCCAAAAGGTCATGAAGCGCCTTACAGAAGATAAGCAAGGCTTCAACTCTATTTACATGATGCTTGATTCTGGTGCGAGAGGTTCGAAAGAACAGATCCGTCAGCTCAGCGGTATGCGCGGACTGATGGCCCGTCCGCATAAATCCGGAATGGTAGGCGGAGAAATTATTGAGAACCCCGTTATTTCGAACTTCCGCGAAGGCCTTTCGATCCACGAATATTTTATTTCAACGCACGGTGCACGTAAAGGACTGGCCGATACAGCGCTGAAAACTGCGGATGCCGGATACTTAACAAGGCGTCTGGTTGACGTTGCACAAGACGTGATCATCACCGTTGAAGATTGCGGTACCCTCCGCGGACTGATGGCATCTGCTCTTAAAAAGAATGATGAAGTTGTGGAGCCATTGTATGATCGTATTCTCGGACGTGTTACATTGCAAGATGTATATCACCCACTGACAGGCGAACTTATCATCACTGCCGGAAATGAGATCAAAGAAGAATACGCTGTTAAAATAGAGAACTCGCCCATTGAAGCGGTGGAGATCCGTTCTGTACTTACCTGCGAGTCAAAACTCGGAGTATGTGCTAAATGTTACGGAAGAAATCTTTCTACAGGACGTATGGTTCAGAAAGGAGAAGCGGTAGGCGTTATCGCTGCTCAGTCCATTGGCGAGCCTGGCACACAGCTTACACTCCGTACATTCCACGTGGGTGGTGTGGCAGGAGGAATGACCTCTTCATCACGCATTGAAGCAAAATACGATGGTAATGTTGAGATCGATGAATTACGTACAGTTGAACGTAAAAATTCTGATGGCAAAAAAGTAAAAGTGGTGGTTGGTCGTTCTGCCGAGATCAGGATCGTTGACCCAAATACAAAGATTGCCCTTACTACAGGATATATCCCTTATGGTTCTCAGGTTTATGTTGAGAACGGCGACAAGGTTAAAAAGGGCACACTCCTGTGCGATTGGGATCCTTACAATGCAGTGATCATTTCTGACTTCCAGGGAAAAGTAGAGTTCGAAAACATCGAAGAAGGTATCACCTTCCGCGAAGAGTTTGACGAACAGACCGGCTTCCGTGAAAAGGTCATCACTGAAACAAAAGACAAAACAAAGAACCCTATCATCAAGGTTGTTGACAAGAAAGGGGATGCATTGAAATCATACAACATCCCTGTTAGCGCTCACATTTCAGTGAACAGCGGTGATGCAGTTGAAACAGGACAGATCCTGGTTAAAATACCTCGGACTACCGGTAAAGCAGGCGATATCACAGGAGGTCTACCGCGCGTAACAGAATTGTTTGAGGCACGTAACCCAAGCAGTCCTGCCGTTGTTTCCGAGATCGATGGTGTTGTAACATTTGGAAAGATAAAACGTGGCAACCGCGAAGTTCAGGTAGAAGCAAAAACAGGTGAGATCAAGAAATACCTTGTTCGTTTATCAAACCATATCCTGGTGCAGGAAAATGATTTCTGCAAGGCCGGTGAACAGCTCACCGATGGTGCCGTTGCTCCTGCTGATATTTTAGCTATTAAAGGACCTACAGCGGTACAAGAATATCTCGTGAATGAGGTTCAGGAGGTGTACCGTTTACAAGGTGTAAAAATAAACGATAAGCATTTTGAAGTGATCGTGAAACAAATGATGCGTAAGGTAGAAATTGATGATGCCGGAGATACTATCTTCCTGCCTAAGCAATTCACCAACCGTGCAGACTTCATGGATGAGAACGATAATCTGTTCGGATGCAAAATGGTGACTGAAGGAGGAGAATCCACCACTATGAAAGCAGGCATGATCGTGAACGCGCGCAAGCTGCGTGACGAAAACGCAATGCTGAAGCGCAAAGGAGCTAAATTAGTGGAAGCACGCGATGCAGTTCTTGCAACCGCACGCCCTATTCTTCAAGGTATCACACGCGCTTCTCTGCAAACCAACAGTTTCATATCAGCAGCATCGTTCCAGGAAACAACCAAGGTTCTCAGCGAAGGTTCTGTGGCAGGACGTATGGACGACCTCTCAGGATTGAAGGAGAACGTTATTGTAGGGCATTTGATCCCTGCAGGAACAGGATTGCGCGAATACGAAAAGATCATCGTTGGTTCGAAAGAAGAATTCGACCGCCTCAT
>JAHEYK010000041.1:15023-23572 GCA_023251625.1 Bacteroidota bacterium | reverse complement strand
TCCAAAATGCCCTGAATGTGTAATGAATAAAGTCTGTGCTTATTACAAATCCCAGAAATAAAATTTATTTCTGCTCTTTCTTCTTCACCATCGTCAGGATCGTTGCAATGCCAACGGTATCACCGTTTGAAACATCCACTTCGTATTTTTTCCGGATCTCTTCCGAACTTGCATCGTAGATATCAACCACCCATTTAACGATACCCACTTTTACATCTACTCCTTCGCGTGATTTCAGGCCTTTATCATTTTCAATTTTCTCCTTGCAGGTAAATCGGACTCCGATAGTCATTCCCGGGTAAATAGGTTTTGTAAAACGACATTCATCCAATCCGTAATTCAAAAGCACAGGCCCTTTGGGCGGATCAACAAACAAACCTGCAGCGCGTGACAAAATAAAATATCCGTGCGCTACAGTACGTTTGAAAATAGTTCCTTCCAAAGAATCCGGCTGAAGGTGTGCGTAAAATTTATCTCCACTCAGCTCAGCAAAGTTGATGATATCATCTTCTGAAACAGTATGAGTCTTAGTAATAAGTGTCTCTCCCACCTGTAGTTCTTCGAAAAATCTTCTGAAAGGATGAATCCCTGTTTCAATATATTTTCCACCGATCTGGTATTGATTTGTAATTGCAGTAATGGTTGTAGGCGAGCCCTGAATAGCAGTACGCTGCAAATAATGAAACACTCCACGTTTGCCGCCCATTTCCTCTCCCCCGCCCGCTCTACCGGGTCCTCCATGCACCAACATCGGAAGTGGAGAACCATGGCCGGTACTTTCTTTTGCACATTCGTTATTCAGAATTAAAATTCTTCCATGCATGGATGCAGCTCCTATCACATATTGCTTTGCAATTTTATCATCCGCAGTAATAATTGAGCTAACCAGAGAACCCTTTCCCATTTTCGCAAGAGAGATCGCATCGTCAATTGTTTTATAAGGCATGATGGTGCTTACAGGTCCAAATGCTTCTACGCTATGACAATCTGTATTCTTGAATGGGTCTTCATTCAAGAAAATAATGGGAGGCATGAACGCTCCTTTATTTTTGTCTGCCCCCTTCACTTCAAACTTTTCGAAGTCTCCAATAATTATTTTTTGCGTTTTAGAAAGCTGTTCTATTTTCTCTTTTACTTCCTTTAGCTGAGAAAGTCCCGCAAGGGATCCCATACGAACTCCTTCTACATTAGGATCGCCGATAATATTGGAAGCAAGCCTTTTTCCGAGAGCAGCACGTACTTCTTCCACTCGGTTCTCCGGCACAATGATCCTACGCACCGCTGTACATTTTTGCCCCGCCTTGGTAGTGATCTCTCGCACAACTTCTTTAATAAAAATATCAAACTCGGGTTTATCAGGAGTTACATCACTGCCAAGCACACAGCAATTCAGAGAATCAGCTTCCATATTGAAATGCACCGACTCTTCGATCAAACGCTTGTTCGATTTCAGCATCTTGCCTGTAGATGCACTTCCTGTAAATGTCACCACATCTTGATTCATCACATGATCCAGAATTCCATTTGCACTTCCACAGATCAGCTGCAATGCTCCTTCGGGCAAAATTCCGGAAGCGATAATTTCCTTCACAACAGCTTCTGTTAAAAAGGAAGTTACAGTAGCGGGTTTAACAATTGCAGGCACTCCTGCAAACCAGTTCACCGCCACTTTCTCGAGCATTCCCCAAACCGGAAAATTAAATGCATTGATATGAATAGCTACACCTTCTTTGGGGACACAAATGTGATGCCCAATAAATGTATTCAGCTTAGAAAGTTTTGCAACATCTCCTTCCACACAAAAAGTTTCGTTTGGAAATTGCCTGCGCAAACTAGAGTATGCAAATAAATTCCCAATCCCTCCTTCGATGTCAACCCAGCTATCTGTTTTGGTTGCACCTGTTGCCCAGCTTATTTTATAGAACTGCTCCTTTTTTGACATGAGATGCATTGCAAGAGCTTTAAGCATCATACCGCGCTCATGAAAGGTCATCTTACGAAGTTTAGCTCCGCCAACCGTACGGGCGTAATCACACATCTTTGTAAAGTCCAAACCTTTGCTGGAAGCAGAATAAATAGCCTCTCCGGTAATGGCATTATTTAATATTTGCCCCTCTCCATCGCCTGATATCCATTTACCGAGGGCATAATTTTCTAATTTTCGAAGGGAGGTTTTTGCAGCTGTTGGCATATTATTTGGTTTTTCCAAGGATATAAAAGTAATAAAATGCAGGCAAGAACCGATATCTATAAATCGTATTTTTGAGCTCATTTCCGGTACAAACTCATGAATTCATTTATAAAATACAATATACTATCCATTCTTTGGGCAATTGTCATATTGATATTATGTCTCATGCCGGGCAAAGACCTGCCGCATGTTTCAATTTTGAATTTTGATAAGTTGGTTCACTTCAGCGTTTATCTTCTACTTGCCTCGATGATGTATTACGGATGGAAAAAACAAAACTCATTTTCTTCTCTTCATCAGAATACCCTGATAAAAATTCTACTCATCACTTCAACCTATGGATTTGCAGTTGAAATAATGCAGGAATTATTTACTACAGACAGGCACTTTGATATTTTCGATGCGCTGGCAAATTCAATGGGTGCAGTTGCAGGAAGTTTTTTTGCGGTATATATAAAACCAAAACTATCTAAAACATAAGATCATGACAAAAACAATCCTTCAAACAGTCGTGTTTAAAAATACAAGTCCGGAAACACTCTACGGCATTTACATGGATTCGGCTAAACACAGCAAAGCAACCGGAGGAAAGGCAAAGATCACCGCCAAAGCCGGAAGCGGCTTTACGGCATGGGACGGATACATCACGGGAAAAACATTACAGCTCGTAAAAGGAAAAATGATTGTTCAAAGCTGGCGCAATCCGGATTTTAAAACGGGAGATATCGATTCTACCCTGATCTTACAATTTGAAAAGAAAGGCAACGATGCACTTGTACATATGGTCCATGCCAACGTACCCAACAGCGAATACGCAGGGTTGAAAAGCGGATGGAATGATTTTTACTGGAAGCCCTGGAAGAAATATTTGAAGTCACCCCAACCCTAAAGGGAGAATAAAATCACTCAACTAAACCAAACTGACGCGCATGATGCGTAGCGTGTTTATGCAGCAACTGCACCTGCTCTTCGAAATTGAGGTTGCCAAAAAACGGATTCATGATTCTCATTCCTTCATTCTCTTTGAATACTTTGAAGAAATGATCGATCTCCGCCTGTAATTCAACGATCGAACTCTTCATATCGGAGTGTTTTACCGGCCTCGACTCTTCCCCAATCAATTTATTCGGAGTGTTTTCACGAAAAGGTTTTTCAGTCATCATGAATTGGTAGGATTTCTCCGTTACCTCAGGCGTGTTGGCGGGCTTTTGCACATCCCTTCCGTTGGCCCAGCGAAATGCCATGCTCATGTGCTCCACCATTTGCTGGGCATTCATCTTACCCCATTTTCCTTTTGCTTGGGGTTGAAGAGAAGAAAGAAGTTTGGTAAAATCTTCTTTGAGAAATTTTTTCTTATCCATTGTTCTTCGTCTTTTTCCAGGTCTTGTACATATCCTGCTCTCCGGCAACTGCAGGAGCTTCTTCGTGAGGGATCGGTGGAGGAGGAAGTATGCGTCCGGGAGGTAATGAGCGAAGAGGTTCGCACTCTTTCCAACTGGCGTGAAGTTCAGCCGGGAGCGCTTGGTATATCTTAGTTCCATTGGTTTTCCACTCCATCATTTTTTCAGTTACGTTCTTAATAATCTTAGCCGGGTTACCCACCACTACCTTCCGGGCAGGAATTTTCATTCCCTCCCTGACAAATGCCATGGAACCTATAATAGAATTGTCTCCCACGATCACATGGTCCATGATAACAGCATTCATTCCTATGAGCACATTCTTTCCAATTTGCGCTCCATGAATAATGGCACCATGACCGATATGTGACCCTTCATGAAGGAAAACCGTAACACCAGGGAACATATGTACAATGCAGTTCTCCTGCACATTACATCCATCTTCAATAACGATCTCGCCAAAATCGCCTCGAATGGCAGCCCCGGGGCCGATGTATACATTTTTGCCGATGATCACATTCCCTGTGACAGCAGCAAGCGGATGCACGAAAGAGCTTTCGTGTATCACCGGTTTGAATCCTTTGAATTCGTATATCATTGTTTAGGTAATTGGGTAAATGTGGAATTGGGTAATTGGGAAACTGATATTCTTCATTCTTCCTTTTTTCTTTTAAGAAAAGCAATATACCCGTTTAAAAGTTTTAAAATTAAAGAATAATGCTCACGATACTTCTGCAAAGCTGAATCATCAATATAGCATTCATCATTCGCACAAATTAAATGATCCAGCGTTTCCATCAAAGAGCCACGGGCTTGTCTACAATACTGAATGTTTTCTTGGTAATGAAATCTACCATAACCTTCCGCAATATTAGCAGTAATAGAACGCGCAGATCTAGTCAACTGATTAACCAACTTATATTTTGCCTCCATTGGAAACTTTTTGACAAGTTCAGAAATAACTTTTCGGTATTTCCTGGCTTCATTCCAGACGTCCAAATCCTCAAAACCGCCTTTATATTCCTCATTCATGTTACTATCCTATTACCATAATTACCCAATTACCTATGCTCTTTCTATAATAACAGCATAACCTTGTCCAACTCCTATACACATCGTGACAAGCGCATATTTTTTGTTTTGCTCCTGCAATTCGATCGCGGCTGAATTTAAAATTCTCGCTCCGCTCATTCCAAGAGGATGCCCTAATGCAATGGCGCCCCCATTTGGATTTATTCTCGGGTCATTATCTGCTAATCCCCAGGCGCGTGTACACGCCAGTGCTTGTGCAGCAAATGCTTCGTTGAGTTCAATAATATCAATGTCTTTCCAAGTCAATCCTGCTTTTTTGAGAGCTCTGTTGCCAGCTTCTACCGGACCTGCGCCCATAATGCGGGGTTCCACACCAACTACACCGGAAGAAACAATTCTCGCTTTGGGTTTGAGATTGTATTTTTTGATAGCATCCTCCGATGCAAGAAGTATAGCGCATGCTCCGTCATTCAATCCGGAAGAATTCCCTGCTGTAACAGTTCCTTCTTTGCGGAATGCGGCTTTCAGTTTAGAAAGAATTTCGAGGGAAGTATCCGGTTTGATGAACTCATCGTTGTCAAATATTTTGGGATCCCCCTTCTTCTGCGGGATTTCAACTCCGATAATTTCTTTTTTGAATCTTCCCTTCTTTTGTGCAGCCGTTGCCTTTTGCTGAGACCAAAGAGAAAATTTATCCTGATCTTCACGGGATATTTTATCGTGCTCACGAAGGTTCTCTGCTGTTTCGCCCATTCCATCTACACCGTACTGATCTTTCATCTTCGGATTGATGAATCTCCAACCAAAGCTGGAATCGAACATTTGAGCATCTCTTCCAAATGGAGTGGATGCCTTTGATATGACCCAAGGACCACGGGTCATATTCTCTACTCCTCCTGATATCATTAAGTCAGCATCACCTACCATAATTGCACGAGCGGCAGAAATGCTTGCCGATAAACCCGAAGCACACAAACGGTTCACAGTTTCCCCTGGAACTGAAACCGGAAGGCCGGCAAGAAGCAAGGACATCCTCGCTACGTTGCGGTTGTCTTCTCCGGCTTGGTTAGCACAGCCGAGGATCACATCTCCGATCTCCTTCGGATCAACAGATGAATTTCTTTTCATCAGTTCTCTCAAAACGATCGCTGCCATGTCATCCGGACGAACTACAGAAAGTGTTCCTCCAAAATTTCCGATGGCTGTTCGTACTCCGTCAATTATATAAGCGCTTTTCATGGTTTATTCCTTTTTGTCATTCTGAGCGAAGCGAAGAATCTTTGTGAGATTGCTTCGTCATCCCGAGACGGGATTTCCTCGCAATGACGTTCTTATTTTAATTCCTCACCGGGGAACCACTCCTTACTGGTTCTGTAAACCGTTCCTTTAAAGAAAGCCACATTTTCTTTTTTCTGATTTTTTACTTCTATAAGATAAGTACCTGTTTTAGCTGTCAGTGACAGTTCCTTTGCTTCGCAGGTAAGTATATCGCTCTCCTTCACAGCAACAGGGAACGAAATATTGCAATCCAGGGCAACGCTCAGCCTTCCATGCGCATTCGATGCAAATGCAAGCGCACTATCTGCAAAGGAAAAAGTAATTCCACCATGTGTACTGCCAAATCCGTTGAGCATTTCTTTTCGGATCTTCATTTTCAAAATACAATGCCCGGGCTCAATAAGTACACGCTCGATACCCAGCCACTGGCTGAACCAGTCACTGTCGTACATCTTATCTACAATTTTATTTGCGAGGTCTTTGCTCATACAAATAGTTCTTTCTGAATTAACATCCCTTCATGCTCCAATAGAAATTTCTTTTTATCCAAACCTCCTCCGTAACCAACCAGGGTACCGTTTGAACCGATCACGCGGTGACAGGGAACAATGATGCAGACAGGATTTCTTCCATTCGCTGTCCCGGCAGCGCGGATACATTTTTTATCTCCTAAATTAACAGCCATCTGCATGTAAGAAATTGTCTTCCCAAAAGGAATATTCAAAAGTTCTTTCCATACTCTTTTCTGAAAATCCGTACCCTGAAGATCAAGCGGAACTGAAAACTCATTTCTGTCCTTATTGAAATATTCATGAATTTGATTTGAACAGGCAAGGGTGTGGTCGTTATTCTTAGTTCTTCCTGAGCGTTTCTTTACAAACAAAAGAGAGGTAACACCCTGCTCACTTGCCAATATCTCGATTAATCCGGCAGGTGATTCATAATATGTTTTATAGATGGAGCTTTCCATTGCTTCAAATGTAGCAAATCCCGTTATTACTTCTCTGACAGAATAATCAACCTTTTATCAAACGGATCCAAGGTGTTTTTTAACTCAGAAATAAAAGCTTTCCCGTGCTTCAGATACGAGGGAATGAA
Organism: Bacteroidota bacterium; assembly: GCA_023251625.1. Classification (GTDB taxonomy): domain Bacteria; phylum Bacteroidota; class Bacteroidia; order Palsa-948; family Palsa-948; genus Palsa-948. The sequence goes on along the minus strand of JAHEYK010000041.1, from coordinate 16,573 downwards.
GTTATCATGCCTTTCCTGCAGTATATCTCCCGGAAGCAGCCTGTCTCTTATTTTCTTGATCTGACCTATAGCTTCTTCATTTTTCTTTTTAAAAGCTCGAAGCATTTTCTTCTCAAGGGCGTCCAATGCATTCGTCTGTCGTTTTAATTCGGCACCTGCTGCTGAAGGGAGAGACTTATCCACCAAAGCCAATTTATCCTCAATACTTTTATACTGCTTGTTCAATTGCTCACGTTCTGCGTTAAATGAAACCTTGTCCCCGGAAATGGATGAAATATATTTTACAGCCATTTCATTTGCTGAAAGAAATACATCTTCAGGCTCCAGCCCCAGTTTGCTCAACTTTTCAGAAATGGCATCATCCAGAATCATCACAAAATTCCGCGGAACAAGTACCGGAAACTGAATTTTATAGTGCTCGAACATTCGTTTGTATTCCAGCCAGTAAGCGATCTCTCCCGGCCCTCCCATATACGCCAGATTGGGTAAGATTTTTTGCTGATATAAAGGACGAGTAACTACATTCGGACTGAATCGCTCCGGATGTGATTTCAACTCTTCTTTCAACTCTGCTTCATTGAATGATATGTTAGAATCTATAACATTAAACTTATTATTCTCTTTAACTATCCTATTTCTTTGATTATTAATTAGATAAAATATATTAATTTCTCTTGGATTTACCTGAAATTTGTGTCCGATCTTATCAAGTTCCGCAAGGCTTTCATTCACATTTTTGAAACCGGAGTTATTGAATATATCCTCGGCGATTATCTCCGCAAACTCTTTCTTCAAACGGGCATCGTTCCCATCAATAATAACGATCCCATATTGACCGAAAAGTTCATTGACCAAAAATCGGGTTGCGGAGGCAAGGTCACCATGTTTTGTGTAAGCATTTTGAAATAACTCTATCAACTCATTTGCTTCTTTTGAATCGCCCAAAACCGGCTTCAATTCCTCAATCAATTTCCCAATTCCATCCGTCTTGTATTTTCCTAAAGCTCCGCCTTGCTTGTTCCTCCACTCTATCCTTCTTCCAAAAATATTTACATGATTCACTTCTTCAAAATCATGGTCTTCGCTCGCCATCCAATAGATCGGGACAAAATTATTGTCCGGGAATCGCTTCTTTAATACTTCAGCAAGATTGATCGTAGTAATTATCTTATAAATGAAATACAGCGGGCCGGTAAAGAGGCAAAGCTGATGGCCGGTGCAGACGGTGAAAGTATTCTCCTTAAGAAGCAATTGACAATTGACAATTGACAATTGACAATTAGCTTTCGAATATTGTTCCGTAATGACATCAACCAGCAGCTTGCGATTGAACTTCTGCGAGGAAACATCCTTGATAGCTTGGGAAAAGGAATCAATGACCGGAGCATACCTGTAAAACGGAGCGAGCTTCTTATCCTGATTCAAGTAATCCAGGAACAGCCTGGAGAATTGCCCTGTATCCTCTAAAGATATACGATGGGCTTTCATGGCAAGACTTCTCCAATTAGATCATACTCCTTGGCTGAAGTTATTCTCACATTGGCAAAATC
>JAHEYK010000041.1:0-14923 GCA_023251625.1 Bacteroidota bacterium | reverse complement strand
GATATCTTCATCTGAGCCTTCATCACAGCATCTGCACGTTTTTGTTTGATCTTCTGAGGCACATCGTCTTTCAGTAAGTGCGCATGTGTGTTCTCTTCGTGAGAATACATGAACACACCCAGGCGCTCAAATTTTGATTCCTTTACCCAGTCGACCATTTCCTGGTGGTCCTTTTCTGTTTCTCCCGGATAACCGCAGATAAGTGTTGTGCGAATAGCAATACCGGGAATCTTCTTACGTATATCGCTTACCAGTTCAATTGTCTTTTCTTTGGTGATCCCCCTGCGCATTGACTTCAGCATATTATCTGAAATATGTTGAAGGGGTATATCCAGGTACTTGGTAATATTTTTTTTCTCGCGCATCACATCCAGCACTTCCATCGGGAACCCGCTCGGGTAAGCATAATGCAATCGGATCCAATCGATGCCTTCAACGGCAGAAAGTTTTTCAAGCAGGTCAGCAAGATTTCTTTTTTTGTAGATGTCAAGGCCGTAATACGTAAGGTCTTGAGCGATCAATATTAATTCCTTCACACCGTTCTTCGCAAGATTCTTTGCCTGTTGAACGAGAGTTTCTATCGGAATGGAAATATGCTTGCCGCGCATCAAAGGGATAGCACAAAAAGAACAGGGGCGATCACAACCTTCCGATATTTTGAAGTACGCATAATGAAGTGGAGTGGTCAGTAAACGCTCACCAATAAGCTCATGTTTATAATCTGCTTTCAGGGTCTTTAAAAGCCTTGGAAGATCACGTGTTCCGAACCAATCATCTACATCAGGCATTTGCTCTTTGAGTTCGTCTTTATAACGTTCACTCAGGCAGCCGGTCACGTATACTTTTTCTACGTGGCCTTTTTGCTTGGCATCCACACAATTCAGAATGGTTTCGATGGACTGCTGTTTGGCATTATCAATAAATCCGCAAGTATTGATAATCAGTATATTACTATCAGTTATTTCATCTTTATGTTCAACTTCAAAGTTATTCGCTTTCAGCTGACCCATCAGCACCTCGGAATCCACTAAATTTTTGGAGCAGCCAAGCGTTATAACGTTGACTTTGTTTTTGCGCAGGGTTTTGGTTTTCACAAATTTAAATATCAGAAATGAGTAGTAAAAATAGTACTATCTTCGGACTGAAAGGTACGGATAACTAATCATTACGAATCTACGAAAATTGGGAGTAGATATGGTGTAATTCGCAGATTCGTATCCATTCGCTATCCGTACAAATAAGTATACAAAATATCAAAAGAACAAACATATTTTATGAAAGAAGTTTACATCGTTTCCGCAGTGCGCACACCCATGGGAAGTTTCGGCGGTTCATTGAAGGATATTTCAGCAACCAAACTGGGAGCTATTGCTATCAAAGGAGCACTGGCAAAGATCAAGTTAGACCCTAAAGAGGTCCAGGAAGTTTTGATGGGATCAGTGCTTCAGGCCAATCTTGGACAGGCCCCTGCACGTCAGGCAGCGAAGTTTGCCGGACTTCCTGATAATGTTCAGTGCACCACCGTAAATAAGGTTTGTGCATCAGGCATGAAAGCCATCATGCAGGGCGCGCAGTCCATTATGCTGGGCGATGCCGATGTGGTGGTTGCAGGTGGAATGGAAAATATGAGTCAGGTTCCATTTTATTCTGAAAATCTACGCTGGGGAAATAAATATGGAAATGTTCCAATGATCGATGGTCTTGCGAAAGACGGTCTAACCGATGTATATCACAACTACGCTATGGGTAACGCAGCTGATCTCTGCGCGAAGGAATGCAATATCTCCCGCAAAGAACAGGATGATTTTGCGATAGAATCTTATACACGCTCTGCGAATGCCTGGAAAGCAGGAAAATTCAACGATGAAATTGTTCCTGTAGAAATCCCACAAAGAAAAGGAGATCCTATTCTTTTTAAGGAAGACGAAGAATACAAGAATGTAAACTTCACAAAAGTTCCGGAACTGAAACCTGCTTTCTCCAAAGAAGGCACTGCAACAGCTGCAAATTCTTCTACCATGAATGACGGAGCTGCAGCCGTTGTTCTGATGAGCAAGGAAAAAGCCGATAAACTCGGGTTAAAACCTATCGCCAAAATAAAATCATATGCAGATGCCGAACAGGCCCCTGAATGGTTCACCACTACCCCATCGATCGCAGTTCCAAAAGCTGTTGCCAAAGGCGGATTGCAAATGAGCGACATCAATTATTTCGAGCTAAACGAAGCGTTCTCTGTTGTTGGAATCGCAAATATGCAAAAAATGAAACTGGACCCGTCCAAAGTAAACGTAAATGGTGGAGCGGTTTCTCTTGGTCATCCTCTGGGTTGCTCCGGAGCAAGGATCGTTGTAACACTCATCAACGTTCTGAAACAAAACAAAGCAAAGTACGGTGCTGCCGGAATTTGTAACGGAGGAGGTGGAGCGAGTGCGATTATAATTGAGAATTGTTAACACAATTTTGTCATTCTGAGCGCAGCGAAGAATCTACATAGATCCTTCACTTCGCCTGCCTGCCGGTAGGCAGGTTCAGGATGACAAAAACAAAATCATGTACGGAATCTGCAACCTATCAATAGTCCCCTGCCGAAAGGAGCCATCGGACAAATCCGAAATGGTTACGCAATTATTATTCGGTGAACACTTTGAAGTTTTAGAAGAAAAAAAATCATGGGTATTAATTCGCATTGCATACGATAACTACGAATGCTGGATAGATAAAAAACAATTTCTCCCTGTTAAAGATATTAAAGGTATCAGCGATGAGACCACTGCTCTCACAACCGAAATAGTTCAGCTGGCAGAAGATGAGAACAAAGGAATAATTCCAATTCTCCTTGGTAGTTCTCTTCCAAAATTCAAAAATAAATCTTTTCACCTCGGCAAACAAGAATATTCCTTTGACGGAGAAATTAAATTTCCTTTTAATAAGTCAACCAAAGTCTCCCCCTTGGGGGGAGATTTAGAGGGGGTGGCAAAATGGTATTTAAACACTCCCTATCTCTGGGGCGGTCGCTCACCGTTCGGCATCGACTGCTCAGGTTTCACGCAAATGGTTTTCAAACTCAACGGCATAAAACTGAAACGCGATGCATGGCAGCAGGCAGAACAAGGCAAAGCATTAAGCTTTCTGGAAGAGGCCCAAACAGGCGACCTGGCTTTTTTCGACAACGAAGATGGAAAGATCGTGCATGTCGGAATTATTTTGGAAGGAGGAAAGATCATTCACGCTTCAGGAAAAGTAAGAATTGACAAACTTGACCACCAGGGCATTTTCAATGGAGAGATGAAAAAATACACACACAGACTAAGGGTCGCAAAAAAATACTAATGAAAAAAATAATCACCATTATAACGCTGGCATCTTGCCTTTACGTTCAAACGTCACACGCTACAGCAGGGGATTCGATCTTTAACACCTCCCTGATACACACCATTAAATTCTATTTTTCACAGGCAAAATGGTATGATTCGCTGATCGCTTACAAACCACTGGATAAAAAAATGAAAGGCAATGTAATGGTGGATGGTGTCATGTACAATAATGTGGGCGTACAGTTCAAAGGGAATTCATCTTTTAATAATCCGAGCAAAAAGAAATCATGGAAGGTCGATTTCAATGAATACGATACTTTACAGGAGTGCAACAAAGAAAAGACCATCAACCTCAACAACGGGTTCAAAGACCCCACCATGATGCGAGAAAAGGTTGCACTTGATTTTTGTATCCGCAATGGCATTGCTGCACCGCGGTGCACTTACACCAATGTATATGTGAACGATACACTCTGGGGATTCTATACCATCGTTGAACAGATCGATAAAACATTTTTAAAACACTGGTACCCTGATAATAACGGAAACCTTTTCAAAGGGGATCCCAGTGGCTCTTTACAATGGTATGGCTCCGCTGTTTCGTCATATAATACAAAATACGAACTGAAAACAAACAAAACACAGAATAACTGGAGCGACCTCATTCATCTGATCGATAAACTAAATAATACTCCCTCCGCGGCCCTCCATGATTCACTTGATGCGGTGATGCAGACAAATAGTTTCATCAAATCCTGGGCTGCAAATATTCTTTTTGCCAATTTAGATTCCTATCAAGGTTCCGGACATAACTATTATGTTTTTCATGATTCAACCGACAACAAATTCAATTGGATCACCTGGGATGTGAACGAAGCATTCGGAAATTTCAGCCAGGGAATGACCGTATCTCAAATGGAAACACTAAGCATTTTATACATCCCCAATCCTGCCACCAACCGTCCGCTGGAAAACAAAATGCTGGCAGATGCAACCTATAAAAGCGCATACATCCAGGAAGTCTGTAACCTGGTTGCTACAGAATTTGATTCAACATTGATCAACCCCAAAATTGACAGCCTTGCAAACCGCATACGCTCATCAGTGTATGCAGATCCTAATAAATTTTACACCAACGCACAGTTTGAAGCAAATATAAAATCTACTGTTACCAGCGGGTTTACCATTCCCGGCTTGAAATCATTTTTAGCAAACCGGAGAGCAAGTGTTGTTACACAACTTGTTTCAAACGGTTGCTTTATGGGAACACAGGAGTTACAGGATCAAAGTTCAACGTTTCAGGTTGGCCCAAATCCTAACAATGGTCAATTCACAATTTCAAGCGACCACTTTCCTGCGGAATTAGAAGTTTATAATTCTATAGGCCAACTTACGCATAGGCAAACTTTGAATAAGAAACAAGAAACAATAGACCTGTGCCGGGCAAAAGGAATTTATTTCTACCGGATACTCTCAAAGATGACACCTATCGGTTCCGGAAAAATCATCGTGGAGTAATTTCATCTGTAAAATATTTTTATTCACCCTCCGTTCTCCGAACATTAAACATTAAACTTTAAACCTTGAACCTTAAACGGCTGTTCCTGTGGCTAACTTTTTTCAGCATCGCCATGGGTTTTCTTGAAACTGCCGTAGTGGTTTACCTCCGCGCAATTTATTACCCTCATGGTTTTGATTTCCCCCTGGTAAATATGAATAATTCCATTGCCATTACAGAATTAGGCAGGGAAGCGGCAACCATTATCATGCTTGTTGGAATTGGGATTCTGTCAGGAAAAAATCCAACACAGCGCTTCGCACTATTTCTTTACAGCTTTGCTATATGGGACATTTTTTATTATGTGTTTCTGAAACTTCTACTCAACTGGCCTGAATCACTTTTTACCTGGGATATTCTTTTCCTCATTCCCCTGCCCTGGGTCGGACCTGTGATCTGTCCCTGTATCATTTCTCTTAGCATGATTCTGCTTTCCTCTACGCTTGTTTATTTCAATGATAAAAGTCCTGCGATCAAGGTCAAGTCGAAAGAATGGATTTTGTTCATCACAGGAAGTGTGGTTGTCATCCTTTCCTTTACAATAGATTGTTATAAATTTATTCGTTCATATGAACTTCCCCCCTCTCCTGTTTTAGGAGAGGGTCCGGGGGTGAGGTCCACAGCATTAACTGCAGTATCCCATTTCATTCCCCACCATTTCGACTGGTGGATATTTTGGTTGGGAGAAGGGCTCATTTTGACGGCAATTTTCGTGTTTTTTCTTCGGGCAAAAAGTGTAATTTCGGGCGCAAAATAAGCCTGTGCTAAAACGTTATTCCATCCTTGCTTTTGTGGTTATTTCGGTAGAGGTTATGCTCCTGTTCCTTTTCCGAACTCCGCTGAAAGATGTAGTGCGTGTACCCCGTACTTTTGAAGATATTGTATACAACACGCAAGTTTATGCAGCTTCTGTTCTTCCTTCTCTATTTTCTTCTTCGGAAGTGAAAACCAGAGTATCTAAAAAGCAGTTTGTTGTGAAACATACTTTTTTAGAACAAAAACTTATTGTTTTCGGATTGGTGAATATTAAAGAAGTTGATTCAAGCATTGCCGTCAATTTGAAATACGCAACTGAAGATAATTTTCTTCACAAAAATCTTTATGGCGAATTAAAGAATTGCTACCTGCAAAAAGATATTGCCGTAAAACTCGCGAAGGCTCAGGCTGATCTCAAAAAAAAATATCCATTCTATTCACTCATTATATATGATGGTGTTCGTCCTTTGAGTATCCAGGAAACCATGTGGAATGAGGTGCAGGTTCCTGAAAAATTGAAGGACAAATACGTTTCTGACCCTCAGGTTGGATCCCTTCACAATTTTGGCTGTGCGGTGGATGTAAGCATCATCAACGAGAACGGCTGGGAAATGGACATGGGTACTCCCTATGATTATTTTGGAGAGCTTGGACATCCCATTGCAGAACAGCGTATGATCAATGAAGGGAAGCTGTCCTGGAGACAATTCGAAAACAGAAAACTGCTGCGCGATATAATGACTGAGTCAGGCTTTACGATCATTTCTACCGAATGGTGGCACTTTAACGGAGCCTCTTTAAAAGAAGCCGGAGCAAAATATCACATCGTTGAATAAATATCTACTAAATACTAATTATTACCAATTTACTTATCAATACAAAGTTGGCTGTTATTGGTACATTAGTAATAATTAGTATTTGGTAGTCCTGTTTTGCCTAGTTCCCGAATAATTTTAAATTCGCACACTGAAAATATTAAAAATATGAAACTATCTGTACCCAAAGAAACCAAGTTCAAAGAGAACCGCGTAGCACTTACGCCTGATGTGGTAAAAGGATTGGTTAAAAAAGGATTTGAAGTAATGGTAGAAAAAGGCGCAGGCGTAAACTCATTTTATGCCGACGAAGCCTATACGGCCGCCGGAGCCTCGATCGTTGACACAAATAAATGCTATTCTGATGCAGACGTAGTCCTTAAAGTGAACGCTCCTCAACCTGATGAAGTGAGCAAAATGAAGAAGGATGCCATCCTTATATCTTTCATGTTTGCTGCCACAAATCCACAATTAGTCGATGCCTGCTCCAAAGCGGGCATTTCTGCTTTTTCAATGGATGCCGTGCCTCGTATTTCCCGTGCACAGAAGATGGATGCACTCTCTTCACAAGCCAACCTTGCAGGTTATAAAGCGGTTATTTTAGCAGCTGATACACTCGGAAAAATATTTCCGATGATGACCACTGCTGCCGGAACGATCAAACCATCTAAAGTGGTGATCTTCGGAGCAGGAGTTGCAGGTTTGCAAGCCATCGCAACTGCAAAACGCTTAGGCGCTGTGGTGGAAGTATCGGATATCCGTCCGGAGACCAAAGAACAGGTTCAATCTCTCGGAGGAAAATTCATTGAAATGAAAGGCGATGATTCCGTTAAAATGGAAGGCGGATATGTAAAAGGTGTTTCCGAAGAATTTCTAAAGAAGCAACAAGAGCTTGTTGGCAAACACGTGAAAGAAGCCGATATCGTTATCACAACCGCTCTCATTCCCGGAAAAAAAGCTCCTGTTCTCGTTACCGAAGAAATGGTAAAGAGCATGCGTTTCGGTTCTGTCATCGTTGACATGGCCGTTGAACAAGGCGGGAACGTAGTTGGAAGTGAACTCAATAAAAATGTGGTGAAGAACGGAGTAACCATCATTGGTGAAGGAAATATCCCTTCACTTCTTCCTCTTAACGCCAGCGACCTTTACGCAAAAAATATTGAAACACTTCTTCTTCATCTTGCCGATAAAGACAAATTCAAGTGGGAAATGGAAGAAGACATTACAAAAGGAAGTCTGATCGTTCACAAAGGAGCGGCCGTGCATCCAAGCGTAAATAAACCTGTGGCAGCATAACTAATACCCCGGCCCTAAAGGGAGAAAATACAAACTCCCCTTCAGGGGTTGGGGGTAAAAAATAAAACTATGGAAACCATACTAAGTTTTTTCAGCGACAACAAAGAGATGATCTACTTTGTTATTCTCTCCGTATTTGTGGGAGTAGAAGTAATTGGCGGAGTTCCTTCCGTGCTGCACACTCCACTGATGTCTGGAGCAAACGCCATTCACGGAGTTGTAATTGTAGGAGCCATTCACGTAATGCTGAATGTGGACCCTACAGATATGCTCGCATTGTCACTCGGATTTTTAGCCGTTCTCCTCGGAACACTCAACGTGGTTGGCGGGTTTGTAGTAACAGACAGAATGTTGGAAATGTTTAAAAAGAAAAAATAATCTCTACTTGCCCCTCTCTTGAGGAGAGGGGTTGGGGTGAGGCGAAAAACGAACAATTGATTTTTCATATATGAAACAACACATACTCGAAATTTGTTATTTGATCGGCTCCGTAACCTTCATTATGGGACTGAAGATGATGGGCAATGCTAAGACTGCCCGTAACGGAAACCTCCTCGGTGCAATAGGAATGACACTTGCCATTTTCGGAACGATCTTTCTTCACGAAGGAGATGTAACCGGAATGATCTATGGAATGATCTTCGGAGCGATCGCGCTCGGAACGGTAATCGGATGGATGACAGCAAAAAAAGTTCAGATGACAAAAATGCCCGAACTCGTTTCCATGTTCAACGGAATGGGAGGGCTTTGCGCAGCGTTAATTTCTCTCATTGAATTTACACATCTCATGAGCAGTGGAGAAGCAGCTCCCATTGGAACGATGATCGCTATTGTAGCAGGGCTGGTAATCGGATCAGTTTCTTTTTCCGGAAGTATCATTGCGTTCCTGAAACTAAATGGAACGATGAACAAACCTGTTCGTCTTCCTTCCTATAATATGCTCAACAATATTGTCATGCTCGCTGTTCTTGTATTTGCAGGATATGTTGCCATGACAGGAGGATCGATGATGCTTGCTTACGGGCTTTTTGCCTCTGCCCTGCTCTATGGAATTTTATTTACCATTCCAATTGGCGGTGCAGATATGCCTGTTGTAATTTCTCTTTTGAACTCTTTCACCGGACTGGCTGCTGCCTTCGGAGGATTTTTATACGGAAATAAAATTATGCTCACCGGCGGTATCCTCGTAGGATCTGCAGGAACACTACTCACACTCGTGATGTGTAAAGCAATGAACCGTCCGCTGAGCAATGTGATCTTTGGCGCTTTTGGCGCGGGGTCTGCCGCTGCGGCTGCAGGTGGAAGCGAAACAAAAGGAACTACCAAAGAAGTTTCTGTTTCTGATCTTGCCGTGCTGATGAACTATTCAAAGAAAGTGGTGATCGTTCCCGGTTACGGATTAGCGGTTGCACAAGCACAGCACGTTATCCATGAACTTGAAATGTTGCTGGAAGAACGCGGTGTTGAAGTTAAATACGCTATTCACCCGGTTGCAGGACGTATGCCAGGACACATGAACGTTCTCCTTGCAGAATCAAATGTTGATTACGGTAAGCTGGTTGAAATGGACGAGATCAACGGAGAATTCGAAACTACCGATGTGGTTCTGATCGTTGGAGCGAATGATGTGGTGAATCCTGCTGCAAAAGATAATCCGGCTTCTCCTATTTACGGAATGCCGATCCTCGAAGCATACAAAGCCAAGAACATTGTCATCAACAAGCGCTCCATGAACGCAGGTTATGCGGGTATTGACAACGAGCTCTTCTACAACCCCAAAGCAAGTATGTTCTTTGGGGATGCAAAGAAAGCATTGACCACGCTGGTTGCTGAGTTGAAGACGATGTAAAAAGGCTCACCTTATTCTTTTGCTTTAACCGAAACATCAGCACGGATAAGATCATTATCCCTTAGATACTTGACCAATACCAGAAAGGTTCATAATATCAACTATATTGAGGTGTGTACGAACCTTTTATACTTTTGCTAAAGACTAAATAAACGGACTAGTTCCCAAACACAGACGTTAACCACAATCGAAAATGAAACAACTGACAATATTACTTTTCGCCCTACTTTTACTCTCCTGTTCAGATAGACAGTCGGGGGATGATTCATTAAATAAATTGACTGCCCTGCCAGACACAACTGCAAAATATATTGGTCCTGAAAAAGGTTATCTGGTAATTGCAGGTGGTGACCACGACAAACCATTACTTCAGAAGTTTTTCTCTCTAGTTGGAGACGATTCTACAAAAATTGTAATTATCCCGACCGCACTACCAGACGAAGCCCTAAATGAAAATTATTACCATGCGGTAGATTCCTTTTTTCGTGACGCAGGGGCAAAAAGCACTGAGTTCCTTCACACACGCGACATAGGGGTAGCGAACTCGGACAAATTTCTCAAGTCGATTAGGGAAGCAAAAGGAATTTGGTTTTTAGGCGGCAGACAATGGCGACTGGCTGACGCATATTTAAAGACAAAAGTATTAGAAGAATTAAATAATTTATTAAACAGAGGTGGGGTAATCGGAGGTTCTTCTGCCGGATCAGCAATAATGGGTTCTTTCATGGCGCGTGGCGACACCAAGACAAATTTAATTATAGATGGCGACCACAAAGTTGGATTTGGTTTCCTAAAGAAATCTGCAATCGATGTACATTTACTTGAGCGGAATAGACTATTTGATATGTTGGAAGTAAGAAAAAAATATCCAGACCTTTTAGGAATTGGAATAGATCAAGAGACTGCCATTGTAGTTCATAAAAATGAATTTGAAGTAATAGGAAACAGCTGCGTAGCTATTTACGATGGAACATTCTGGGTGCCGGACAATGACTCTATCACGAAATTACGAGCAGGAAGTGAAAGATTCTATTTTCTTTCCAAAGGAGACAAATACGATTTAAAAGAACGAAAGCCAATTAGAGAAGATGAATAAAATTTTTCGACTGGTGGTTTCACTACCCTTCCTCGCTATACATCAGAAGATAGTTCTTTGCTCCTAAAAGGTTTCAAGACAAAGCTGCCGAACGTTACCCTACCGCGCTCACCAATCCAAGAATCTTCTCAGTAGCCCCTTTCCTCCCCTGCACAAAATTCTTGCAAGTCATGGATGCCATTTTGAGGATCTTTTCATCTGAGAGAAGCAGCTCCATCACTTTCTGAAAATCTTCTGCGCTGGAAATAGAAAAACCTCCGCCCTGCTCAATTATTTCATTCGCTTCGGGGAATTTATGATGATTAGGGCCGAAGATCACTGGCACGCCAAAAGCAACTGCCTCCAGAATATTATGAATACCGGAACCAAATCCTCCGCCTATGTAGGCAATGTCCGCATACTGATAAAGGTTGGAAAGCATTCCGATGTTGTCGATGACAAGAACATTTGCTGCATTTAATTTATCCAAAGCCGTTGAAACAGGTTCTTTGCTGATCTGAGAATATCGAAGGATGTGCCGATCTGCAAATGTGCGGATGAGCGAATTAATATGTTCTTCGTTTATCTCATGTGGCGCGATAATCATTTTCCATTTTCCATTTTCCATTTTCCATTTTTCAATTATCTTCTCATCTTGCTCCCAGGAGCTTCCACAAACCATGATCTTTGCCTTTTCTCCCTTCTCCCTGGGGAGAAGGGCCGGGGATGAGGTAAACATTTCTACCACTTGATTCTTCTTTGCAGATAAAACTGTTTGAGAGACTTTATCGTAGCGCAGATCTCCGCTTACTGTAATATTTTGAATATTCTGTTCGGTCAAAATCTTGGTGGAAGATTCATTCTGCACAAAAATGCCGGTAAAAAAAGATAAAACCTTTCTCAAATATTTTCCATACATCCCACTAAACTGTTCCTGCCTGAAATTTGCAGAGACAAGATAGGTTGGTGTCTTTCTTTTATTTAATTCATGGAGGTAATTGTACCAGAGATCGTACTTCACAAAAAATACCAGCGATGGATTTACAATATTTAGGAATTTTTTCACGTTCGATCTTGTATCTACAGGCAAATAGAAAACAAAATCTGCACCTTCATATTTTTTTCTAACCTCATATCCTGAAGGTGAAAAAAAAGTAATCAAAATTTTCAATTTTCCATTTTCAATTTTCAATTTTTCCATCAGCGGTCTAGCCTGTTCAAATTCTCCAAGGGAAGAGCAGTGAAACCACACCACCTCATGGCTAATGGCTTGGCCTATCTTCTCGAAAATATTCTTTCTACCTACAACAAACAATCGTGCCTTCTTATTGAAAAAAGAGGCAATATGGATACAAAAATTAAAAAGGTGAATGAATATCTGGTAGAAGAATGCCACGGATCAGTGATAATAAAATTCATCAGGGGTGCTTCTATACAGCGGCAATACCCAACCTATACGAAAGCCGGATAACATATCCTTACGATTCTGGGTATCTGCCCGCATCAGGTCGTAATCGTAACCCCGTAAACTTTTTGTAAACGCCTGCGTAAAATCAAAGCCTGCAAAAAAATTCAATATGCGGTTATTGCCAAAATAAATATATCCGATAAATTCATGAACCCCAAATCCACCTGTAAAACGATCGTATCCTTTCAAATAGTCATCCACGAGCTGCGGAGACTGGTGTCCAATATCATCAATTCCTATCCAGTGCCATAAATAGGTAGGACCGGCATAAACAATCAATCCGGAATTTTTATTGTGCTTGCCTATAGGAAATAACTTCCCAAAGTGAAGTGATGCAGTAAACCCTCGCTCATAGATCCGTACCGTAGCCGGATTTCCGCTTTGATTAATGATGAATCCGGAAGAGGTCATTAAACTGTCCAGAATACCATTTTCATTCACATTATCACTAAAAATAAAACCTCCGTCCGCTCCAAAAAATAAATTGCGCTTTGTCTTAATAGAAAAATTCAAGCTGACCACCGATCCAAATCCAAATCTTTTTGCCATATCTCCTCCGGGCCACATTCCGGAATAAGAAAATTTCACCATAGGGATTAACAACGAAGAATCTTTTACGTTCTGGGCATGCAAAGAAGTAAGAAGTAAGAGGTAAGAAGTAAGAAGTATCGCTGTTATTTTGTGTTTTGCATTCATCTCTAATTCGTACATTCGTGCTTTAAATTCGTAATTCGTAGATGTCAGTAAAAGTAAGCAGAAATATTCAGATGGTTGACCTCGTTGGCCAGTACGAAAAGGTCAAAACTGAGATCGATTCAGCCATTCAGGAAGTTATCACCTCTTCCCGCTTCATTAACGGCCCAAGTGTAAAAGAATTTCAGGCAGACCTGGAAAAATATTTAGGGGTAAAGCATGTGATCCCCTGCGCAAACGGCACCGATGCCCTTCAAATTGCCATGATGGCGCTTGGATTGAAGCAGGGGGATGAAGTGATCACGGCCAACTTCACCTTTGCAGCTACTGTCGAAACCATTGCCTTTTTAGGGCTTGTCCCTGTTATGGTGGATGTTGACCCAACCACGTTCAATATTGACATCAAAGAAATAGAAAAAGCAATTACTCCAAAGACAAAAGCAATTGTTCCTGTGCATCTGTTCGGACAATGCGCAGACATGGAGCCTATTCTTGCACTGGCAAAGAAGCACAACCTGTTTGTGATTGAAGATACTGCACAGGCAATTGGAGCTGATTACATTTTTGCTGACGGCAAAAAGAAAAAAGCAGGGACTATTGGAAACATTGGAACCACATCGTTTTTCCCATCTAAAAATTTAGGCGCTTACGGAGATGCGGGTGCACTTTACACCAACGATGATGCTCTTGCAAAAAAATGCAGGATGATAGTCAATCACGGACAAAGCACTCAGTATAATTATGAAATACTCGGAGTAAACTCACGACTGGATTCTTTGCAGGCTGCCATCCTGAAAGTGAAATTGAAACACCTTGACAGCTACGCAGCAGCAAGAAATAAAGCAGCATCTTATTACGACCATGCGTTTTCTCCCCTCTCCCTGGACAATCGAGCCAAGGGCGAAGGTTGGGAGCGAAGCTCGGGGGCCGGGGGTGAGGTAAAAATTAAAACACCTGTAAGATCAAAAAATTCCACGCATGTTTTTCATCAATATACATTAACACTGAACGGAGTTAACCGCGACAAACTAAAAGAGCATCTTGCATCTAAAGAAATTCCGTCCATGATCTATTATCCGGTCCCGCTTCATTCCCAGCCGGCTTACAAGCATCCGGTGAACGAAAAAAGAACATACCCTGTCACAGACAAACTTTGCGCATCGGTGATCTCGTTGCCTATGCATACAGAACTGGATGAGGAAACTTTAAAATATATCACAGACTCAGTTTTAGAATTTTGCAACAAATAAAAATGCACTTATTCGTAATTCGTAATTCGTAATACTATGAATATAGCTGTAATCGGAACCGGATATGTTGGCCTTGTAACAGGTACTTGCCTTGCAGAAACAGGCAATAATGTCATTTGTGTTGACATCAACAAAGAAAAAGTTAAAAAGATGCAGGAAGGGGTTGTCCCCATTTACGAACCACATCTTGATTCATTATTTCACCGCAATATCAAAGCAGGGCGCCTCACCTTCACCACGAACGTGAAAGAAGCGGTCGATAAGGCTTTGATAATTTTTTTGGCGTTACCTACTCCTCCGGGCGAAGACGGATCTGCCGATCTGAGTTATATTTTAGGAGTTGCCAATGATCTGGGAAAAATTATTAAGGATTATAAAGTTATTGTTGACAAGAGCACCGTCCCTGTAGGCACTGCAGAAAAAGTATATGCCGCTGTGGCTAAAAATGCCAAGGTAGCATTTGATGTGGTAAGCAATCCCGAATTTTTGCGCGAAGGTTTTGCAGTTGATGATTTTTTAAAACCCGATCGTGTGGTGATAGGAACTTCTTCCGAAAAGGCAAAAAAAGTCATGGAAGATCTTTACAAGCCTTATGTACGATCCGGCAACCCGATCATTTTTATGGATGAAAAGTCAGCCGAGCTTACAAAATATGCTGCCAATGCTTTTCTTGCAACCAAGATAACATTCATGAACGAGATCGCAAACCTCTGCGAGAAAGTAGGTGCAGATGTGGATATGGTACGAAGCGGCATTGGTTCAGACGACCGGATCGGCAAACGGTTTTTATTCCCCGGCATCGGCTACGGTGGAAGCTGTTTTCCGAAAGATGTACAAGCCCTGGCAAAA
>JAHEYK010000040.1 GCA_023251625.1 Bacteroidota bacterium | reverse complement strand
TATGAAACGCATCATCGATTACAGAAAGCTTTTCGGCATTACCAAGAACGAAGATCTTGCCCAATTAAAAAGCATTTACCGGAATTTAATGAAAGAATGGCACCCGGATAAATTCCAGGAAGGTGATGAACTGAAAACCCAGGCAGAAATTAAAAGCAAGGAGATCATTACGGCTTATCACTTTCTGGTGAGCATATCGCCTGAAACCAATAAATTAAACCTGGAGGAATACACTAAAACGATCAACACTTCGGGCATTGATGATTTTAGCTACAAAGGACAAACACTCAAGGTCACTTTTCATGATGGAAGTGTTTACGAATACTTTGGAGTTCCCAACAATGTTTACAATAAATTCCTCAACTCCTCAACACAGGCACGGTTTGCGAGAAGGCATATTTTTGATTCGTATACGTACCGGAAAATGACCAATCAGACAGAGGGGCAGTGATCACATCCACTTCTCCTTCCACATCTGGAACATCAGCAGGATATAAAGTTTATTAAAGTACTGCTCTTCTCCATTCAGGTAAGCATCCAACAAACTTTTCACTTCGGTTGCATTGAATATTCCTTCCTTAAGTATCCTGCCAATATTCAAATAGTGCACCAAAATATCTTTGAATTCATTTGAGAACCATTTATGAATAGGCACGCTAAAGCCCTGCTTGGGCCGTTCCATTAAATGCTGAGGAACGTATTTATACAATATCTTTCTCAAAATATATTTCCCTTTACCATCACGATATTTAAAGTTCAATGGAAGTTGGGATGAGTATTCAATAAGCTTATGATCCAAAAAAGGATCGCGTCCTTCAAGCGCAACACTCATAGTCGCCCTGTCCACTTTTGTAAGCAGGTCTTCCGGCAAATAAGTTTTCAGATCATAGAGCATCATGATCTCCTGTCCACTGAAATGGGCAGGATAATTGAATTTAAAAAGATGAGAGAGAGCTTTTCGGATACCCAATGAATCCGCATCATGTTCCTGAAAAAATTTGACATAAATATCATACCAGCTGTACATCTCCTGTCCTTTTTTCTCCACCCACCAACGGGAATATTTATTCCAGTGATGGGTGTTATTGGTAAGGGCAAGCGTGGTTTTTCCATATTCATCCAGCAACTTGCGCGGCTGAAGCATATTCAATGTTTTGAAAAAACTGCTCTTGTTGGACGAAATATCTTTGGCCTTTTCCATCACTGCCGGATAACGGGTATATCCGTAAAATTGTTCGTCACCCCCGTCAGCAGAAAGAGAAACTTTTACTTTTTGTCTGGCGAGCTGCGAAACCAAATAAGTAGGTATGGCCGATGAATCTGCAAAAGGTTCATCGTATATCTCAGCAAGCTTAGGCAGGACATCAAATGCTTCTTTGGGAGTGCAGTAAAGTTCTGTGTGATCGGTACGCAAATGATCTGAAACCTTTTTAGCGTGTTGTGCTTCGTTGTATTCCTCATCCTGAAAGCCAATGGTAAATGTTTTTAGAGGAGTTGAAGAATCTTTCTGTAAAAGTGCGGTAACCAGGGTGCTGTCAAAACCACCACTCAGGAAAACACCTACCGGAACATCAGCCACCATGCGCAGCTTGAAACTTTCGGAAAGCACCTGCTCCAACTCCTTTTCTACATCTGCATCACTTTTTTTGCTCCAGTCCTCTTTGTCTTCATTCCCTTTTACAAAACTATCCTCCACCTCCCAGTATTTTTCTTTTTTCACATCACCATTCTTGCTCACAATGAGAAAATGCCCCGGTTCCAATTTGAAAGTATTCCGAAAAATTGAGTACGGTGAAGTAATGTATCCATATTGCAGGAAAAATGCCAGTCCCTTTTCACTGATCTCTTTTTTAAATTTAGGATGCTGATGAAACGCCCGCAGCTCGGAGGAAAACATAAAAATTCCGTCCTTCTTATACCAGTAAAGCGGCTTCACCCCTACCCGATCACGACACAGAATTAATTTTTCTTCCCGGGTATCCCATATCACAAATGCCCACATGCCGCGGAACTTCTGCACAGCATCCAATCCCCATTTATGAAAGGCCTTTAAAATCACTTCAGTGTCTGAAGTGGAAGTGAACTTGTAATTTTCCCCGCCCTGCGAGGTCTCGCCTATGGCGGATTCCTCCAGTTCTTTTTTGATCTCTGCGAAATTGTATATCTCCCCATTGTACGTGATAATGAGGTTTTCAAACTGCATGGGCTGATGTCCGCTTGCTGAAAGGTCAATAATAGAAAGCCTGCGGTGCCCCAGGGCAATTCCGTTCTTTTTATCAATAAAAACACCTGCATCATCCGGTCCTCCATGTGTCATGGTATCACGCATGCGCACCAAGGTGCTCTCCAGTTCATAATCTGCCTTGTGGTTAAAATCAATAAAACCGGTTATCCTGCACATGCGGCAAAGATAATGGGAAGTATTTAGCAGAAGAAAAAAGCATTAGCGCATATTAATTATTTTTTTAATTTCGAGCCGCGGGCAATTGCATTAGTGTATTAACACTGATGTATTTGCCCGTTTTGTTTACGCAATGAAAAAAGAAAAAAATCTGATTTTAGCTTATTGCTTCTGCTCAATAGTGGGTATTTCTCAAAGTCTCGACAAGATCGGATCAAAAGAAATGATGCAGATCGGCGGTGGATTGAATTATTCCTCGATATTTTATAATGCCAATGGAATCCCTGACAGAAGACAGCCATTTACCTGGTTTTTGAATGGAAATGTTACTGCATCCCTTTTAGATATTAGTTTACCATTCACTTTTACGTTCAGCAACAACCAGGTTGCCTACACACAGCCCGTCAATATTCAAAGTTTTAATCCTACTTACAAATGGATAAAAGGGTATGCAGGCATCACGTCTATGAATTTCAGCCAGTACACGTTGGCAGGTCATATCTTTTCGGGAGGAGGCCTGGAGCTTTCTCCAAAGAACTTCAAATTCTCTGCCATGTATGGGATGTTGAATAAAGCGGTAGAGTATGATGCGATAAACAACAGCGATGCCACTATGAGTTACAAGCGTATGGGATGGAGTGCCATGGCTGGTTACGAAAAGAATGGAAATGGAATTAAGCTTATCTATTTTGCTGCCAAGGATGACCCACGATCGCTTACATTTTTTCCGGTGAATACCAATGTGACTCCAATGCAAAACACAGTAATAAGCATTGCAGCAAAAACAAGTTTATATAAAAAAATTAAAATAGAAAGTGAATATGCTCTTTCCGGCATGACCAGAAACCAAACATCGCCCGAAGAACTGAATACAGTCCCCAAAAATCAACTGCCCTATATTTTTACACCCAATGCAACCTCGCAGTTCTTTCGCGCTTTCAAATCAAGCATGGGATACAACTACAAATTTATTGGCATCAGTTTAAATTACGAGCGCGTGGACCCGGGATACCAAACACTGGGAGCTTACTATTTTAATAACGACCTTGAGAACATTACACTTGCTCCTGCTTTCAGTTTATTGAAAGGAAAACTAAATTTAGCGATCAATTCAGGCTTACAGCGGAACAATTTGGATAACTCAAAACTCAACACAACTAAACGATGGGTGGGCTCAGCAACTGCCAGCTATAATCCAAGCCAACACTGGACGATTACAGGCTCATTCAGTAATTTCAGCACCTATACGAAACAGCGTCCTCAAACAGATCCCTTCTACCATAACACATTGGATACGTTGAATTTTTATCAGCTTTCACAAAGCTCCATGCTTAGTGGCGGCTATAATTTTGGAACAACAAAAAAGCAAACCATTCTTTTATCCCTCACCTATCAGGTCACGGGACAAAACCAGGGAAATATTTCCGATCAGGGCCTGTTCGGAACTACCGGAAATATGAAACTGCCATCCCGTGTTGTAAATGGAAATCTTGGACACAACCTGACCATTACAGGAACAAAAACAACTATCAGCACTTTCTTCAATGGTAACTACAGCCAAATGTCCGGAGTGAATATTGTGTATTGGGGCCCCAACCTGAACCTTAGCCAGGTATTTCTGAAAAATATATTACGAATTACAATTGGGTCATCCTACAATCAGGTGCTTACCAATTCAACAAAAAGCAATGAATTGCTGAATCACCGGCTGTCACTGAATTATTCTCCAAAATTTCATAATACAAAGGCCGGCAAGGTGGGCATAAATATCAGTTCAAGTTATCTGCAAAAAATAAAAACAACTTCTTCGTCAAATTCTTTTTCTGAATTTACAGGGAACTTTGGAATAAATTATAATTTTTAGAAAATGCTATCCAAGAAAAAGATAGGTGGTGTAATTATTGGCTTGATCGCAATCGTTTGCATAGAAAACACATTTGCACAAGATTCTATCAACAACCCTAAAGTTGATACGGTATTGTCAGAAGTAAACAAGGTTGAAACAAACAAAAATTTCATTGAGAACTTCAGTCCCGATAACAATGTATCTCTTCCTTTTGGGATCATCAAACAGGTCGGATCCGTTCGCTACGTCATAGCCATTGATTCCTGCAAGTTCAAACCGGCAGGGGCCTATTTTAATGCCTATGCTGCCATAGAGTTTCCCGGCACAACGAAAAAACTTGCCTTCGAAGGGATGAACATCAAATTCAATCCTCAAGGCGTGATTGGGGGAAATCAGGCTCGGCTGATGCTCGTCAGTGAGCATACGATCAAAATCAACAATACCGTGAGCTTGCAATTAAAAAATGACGGCAGCAACTGGGTGGAATGGGATTGCGGAGGTTTTAAAGCCATCAACCTGAAAGGATATTTTATTTTCAACAAACGAAAATTATATCCGGATAAAACGCAAACAAAAGATACAGTTGTAACGGCAAGTTTTCAAATTTACACTACGGATATTCACAATTTTATAACACAAGTTTCCATCACTCCTTTTATGGTTGAAGGCTTAAAAGACTGGGCATTCAGCGTAACAAATGCAACGGTGGATATGAGCGAACTGGACAATCCAAAAGGAATGATCTTTCCCGTAGGATATACAAATCCGAATATGATCACCCCACCTATGTGGACCGGGTTTTACCTCCAATCTGTAAAAGTAAAAATACCAAGCGAAATTTCAAAAACAGGCAAACGCACTGAGCTAACGGCAAATGATCTACTCATCGATCATATGGGATTGACCGGCTTATTTCAAATAAATAATGTTATCCGGCTGGATGAAGGCAGCATGAGCGGATGGGATTTTTCAGTGGATGAACTGGGAATCGGATTTGTCTGCAATCAATTAAACAGCGGCCACTTGAAAGGGAGAGTGACCATTCCGGCAACAGATACGAGCCAATCCCTTACATACGCAGCCAATGTCTGTTATAATCCTACCAATAAAGAAACAGACTATAATTTCATGATCACTCCTACAGGTGTAGTTAAATTCAACGTCTTTGCAGCTGAAATAACTTTAAATAATACATCAAAAATAATTATCGTAAAATCAAACGGCTTATTTCAACCTAAGGCAATATTAAACGGCTATATGAGTTTTAAAAACGCGAAGTTTGATTCTAATGGAGGACAATTAGAGTTTCAGGATCTGACCTTCATTACACAATCTCCCTATATATCAAACGGCATATTCACATTACACACCATCGGGGCGCAGACAAAAGCGGCAAACTATCCCATCTCGATCGACAAGATATTTTTAGGCATCAGTGCCGGATCGCCACTCATAGGATTTGACATCCGGCTTAACATTTTAGATAAAGCGAATGCAAGTTTCAGCATTGGCACTACGGTAAAGGTGAAAGGAAAAATAATAGCCCAGCAGATAAGCTACACAGGAGAAGTTCCGGTATCCTATACTAAAACCAAATGGAAATTTGATCGCGTAACTATCTCTGGATTTAATATCGACCTGCAAACTTCTCCATTCACGCTCAAAGGTTTTGTGGATTTCAGGGATAATGATCCGATTTATGGAGATGGTTTTTTCGGAAAAATAACTTTTTCCATTGTAAATGTTTTGCCTAACCCCGCCTCTATAACAGCTTGTTTTGGTTCGGTAAATTCATATCGGTATTTTTATGTAGATGCGGTGATTCCGGTAAGTATTCCGCTGGGAAGTTTACCCATCACACTCACAAGCTTAATGGGAGGGATATATTACCACATGAAACCACTCAATGCAGATCAGGCGCAGATGATAGCCTTGTCACAGAACCAGTCTCCAACTGCAACAAACGCATTATCCTACGTTCCTGATCAAAGTACCAACTTGGGTTTTAAATCAGGGGTAGGCTTCATATACTCTCCCAGTTCAAAAACTGCTAATGGAGATGTAATGTTTGAAGTTACATTTACGAGTTCAGGAGGTTTAGGCCTTGTGAAACTTGCAGGAGACGTGTACATCATGGCAGAACCTAAAGATCGTCCGAAAGCTCCCATTGTTGGAACCATTACAATTCAATATGATGTTCCCAATAAAACTTTCGACTCGAATGCAGACATAAAGATCAATGCGTATAATGCCGTAATAGGAGTTGGCAGTTCAAAAATTCATATTGAACCGGCGTTATGGTATGCTTCGGTCGGAACACCATTGACACCCAATGAGATAAACATTATAAACTTAGTGCATGCAAAATCCTATTTTATGGTAGGCAGTTCCATTGAGCCCGCCCTTGCTCCTCCGCCACAAGTCGCAGCGATCTTAAAAGACCCATCATGGCTGTCATCAAAAAGAGATGAAGGCTCTTTGAAGAATGGTGCAGGATTTTGTACAGGCGCAAGCATCGCTGCCACGATCAACACCCCATCTGGTTTTGATTTCTTCAGCATTTACAGCAATTTTAATTTCGGAATGGGTTTTGACCTGATGATGATGAACTATGGGCCAAATGGACACTGTCAGGGTTCAACAAATAAAATCGGAATGAACAGCTGGCTTGCAAATGGCGATATGTATTTATATATGAATGGCGCTGTTGGCATAAAAGGAAGTGCTCATTTGCCATCGGGGTGCAATTGCGAAGATTGGTGGAAATGCCTATGCGAAGATTTTAACTTAAACGTGTTTAGTGGAGGCTTTGCCGGCATTGCAGAAGGAAAATTACCCAATCCTACTTTCTTTCACGGACAGTTCGCATGCCATTATGAGATGCTAGGCGGTCTGGTAAAAGGTGATTTCGATTATAAATATAAATACGGCACTGATTGTATACCGGTTTATTAATTTACTTATGAGGATAAAAGAAATATTTCTTATTCTATTTTCATGGTTGATCTTTTTGGAGACTTATGCTCAAGACAAATCCATTCATATAAAATATTTTGTCAAACAAAACGAAGTACTACTTCGCTGGCTTCCGGCAAATAAACAGTTGTTTGATCTTGCCGTAAAGAACGGATACAAGATAACCCGCTATTCAAAAGAAAATAATTCATTAAGCCTCCCAATAATACTTGCGGAGAACATAAAACCATTTGCAGGTAACGATTCTATTAAATGGCCAAAACTCATCCGAAAAAACAAAAATGCCATTTTAATATACCAGTCACTTTATCAAAATAAAAACTCAAGCAATATGCCAGCTGCTGAAAAAGCAGAACAACAGCAGATGCTTTACAACATGATGTTGCTGAGCTGTGATTTCAGCGCAGAGATCGCCCTGTCTTGCGGACTATTTTTCAGAGACAGCACGGCAGGAAATACAAAAACATATTCGTACAAGATCGAAATAAACAAACCTCCGGTAAATTTAAAGGCACCATCTTCAAGCATGGAAGTGAACGCAGCCATTCTTTCCACAAATCCTCCAATAAATAATTTAACAGGGGAATTCAAAAATAAAAAAGTCGACTTACGATGGAAAGCAACCGATTTCACAAATTATTACGGAGGTTATCATGTTGAAAGGTCAGCCGACAGCATCCTCTACAAACAAATAAATAACTCTCCTGTCATACTGCTTACCTCTCAATTTGAAAAGAAGAAGGAAATGATCACTTACACCGATACGCTTCCTACTACAAAAACCAAATATTACTACCGTATCAAAGGGATCAATAATTTCGGAGAAGAATCTACTCCATCAAATATGGTTTCGGGAATTGGATATGATGAATTACGTTCAAATCCGCTCATAGACAGTATCAAAGTTATCGGTAACAGAAAAATTTTCATCCGTTGGAAAATGAAAGATGAAAAAGAAAATGATCAACCTAAGGAATATATTCTTCTTCGCTCAGAAAAAGATAAAGGCCCCTATTCCACTATTTATGCGTCTAAACAATTCATCTTTACCGATGAAACTCCCAAAGCAACCAACTATTATAAGATCGGAGCTGTTTCCTTGGGCCATGACACACTTTATTCATACTCGCGATTAGCATTGATCATTGATACTATTCCTCCTTCTGTTCCAACAGGCGTACAGGCAAAGTCTGACCCCAAAGGAAATGTAACGATCAAGTGGACAAAAAATCCGGAGGCCGATGTCCAGGGTTATAAAATATTCAAGTCAAACTCGCTTACTGAAGAGTTCGTACAAATCAATGAGCAATTTGCAAGAACTCCAACCTATAGCGACAAACTGAATTTAGGGACACTAAGTAAAAAAATATATTATTCTATTGTTGCCACAGACAATAACTTCAATAATTCAGAACTCTCAGCACCCATTGAAGTCAAACGCCCGGATACTATTGCTCCCGTTCCCGCCATGATAAAGGATATGCAAATAAAACAAAATGGAATAAAACTCTTCTGGATACCCAGCAGCAGTGATGATGTAAGACAATACACGTTAGTCCATCAGGATGAAAAAACCAAAACAGATATCAAAATTAAAGAATGGAAAAATTCTGATAGCACCACCTCATTTCTTGATACGGTCCTTGCATTTGGTATAGGTTACCGCTTCAAAATAATTACCATGGACGAAGACAGCAATCATTCAGTTTCAAATACGCCCTATATGTTTTTTGAAACCGGATTTAGAAAAAAGATCACGGACGTAAAAGTAAAAACTGACCGAACAAAAAGGTCCATCACCCTTGAATGGAATTATCCGGAAAAAGAAATTGAAAAATTCATAATCTATCGAGGAAAAAAGAATGAGCCCCTGACAATTATCAAAACACTTGCCTCCCCTGCTTCATTCTTTGAAGACAACACTCCCAACATCGGCAATAACTACGAGTATAGAATAAAAGCCGTTTTCCAAAATGGGGCGGAGAGTATTATCAGCGATGCATCAAGTATTGAATTCTAGCCCCATTTGGCTTATTACCAATAAAGCAAAATCTTATGTAGTGTAAAAAACAAAACATTACTTTTACTGCATAGGCCAATTAAACCAAAACCCAATTCCATGAAAAGCTTTTACACCTTTCTGTTTCTGTTTGTTTTCACTATTTCAGTGTATGCCCAACAAGGAGTTAACAAACCCGTGAACTCATCCTTCATAAAGCCTGCAAGCTTCCATGAAACCAAACCGCTGAAAGAGCTTTCAAATAATGAATCGAAAACAAGTGAATCAGAAAAGGAAGTGGGTGATATACGACAGGCACATCCCGCTCCGGTGTTTGTCCCCAAAAATAATTATCCAGAAGATCCTGTAATACAGCGCACTCCGGGCGTACTTACCCTTGATACGCCTCTCGTAAATTTTGAAGGAGGAAACTGGACCTACCGCCCCGATGCCAACGGTGCTGCCGGCCCTAATCATTATGTTCAAGGAGTGAACCTGTGTAACTTTAATATCTATGACAAAACAGGCAAATTGCTCCTGGCAACAGATATGACAACATTGGGAGGAAGTTGTTCAGACGATCCGATCGTGATGTACGACAAATTTGCCGATCGATGGGTGTTTACAGCGGTGACCTATAATTACATGAACCTCTCATTTGCTATATCCAAAACGGCTGACCCTACAGGGGCTTATTACGTATATACATTCCCCTTTTCTGTGATGCCTGATTTTCCAAAATGTTCGATCTGGACAGACGGGTATTACGTCACATTCAGAAATATCAACAACGATACCGTTGGCGTTGCCGTCCTTGAAAGGAACAGAATGCTGAAGGGAGATCCAAATGCCGGATTGATCATGGCAAAATTTCCGAATGGCAGTAACGCTCCATACAAAGTGGTCAACAAGAACAGCCAGCTGCCGGGCTCACCTAAAATTTTAACCTGCGATGGCGTGCTGCCTCCTTTCGGATCTCCTGAATACCTGATGTATTATACCAATGTGAATATGGGAGATGCAACAAACAGCATCATGATATATAAGCTCGTAACAGATACAACCAATAAAAAATGCGTAATAAGTTTTGTTGACTCCTTGGCGACTGCAGCATACAACGGATATTTTGCCGGCTACAGTTTTGGAGGAAATATTTCTGAACCCGGAGGACAGCAGGTATGGTCGCTCGAAGGCCCCTTTCAATACCGCGTACCTTATATACGATTTACAGGATACAATTCTGTCGTATTGTGCAATACAGTTAATTTAGGAAGTTCCATTGCAGGAGTGCGCTGGTATGAATTACGACAGAACGATACCACAAAAACGTGGAGCATCTATCAGCAAAGCACCTATGGGCCGAATGACGGGATCAGCCGCTGGAACAGCAGCATTTGCATGGACCTTAACGGAGATATTTCGATTGCATACAATGTTACAAACTCCACCAACCTGTATCCCGGCATAAGATACACAGGCAGATTAGCAGCCGACCCCTTAAACACGATGACATTTGCTGAACAAACCGCCATAACAGGAAACACATCCTTTAACCAGCAATGGGGAGATATCTGCGAATCAACCCTAGACCCGGATGGACTTACCTTCTGGCACACCAATCAATATATTATCAATGGCTCTACAGCCAACGTACGAATATTCTCGTACCAACTTTCCTCTTCTTTGACAGGGATTATAAATACGCCAAAAAATGAAACAGAGTTAAACGTATCCCACACAGATAATTATTTAAATGTACACGCTACCGGTTTACCATCCAACGAGCAGGTGGTGGTAAACCTGTTTGACATAAACGGCAAGCAACTCACCTATCAATGGCTCACACCTGTTGCAAATGGTTTTGAGTATAGGATAAATACAGAAGGCCTTGCTAAAGGGGCCTATTTCGTCCGAATGGGGAACGCACACTTCCAGAAAGTGTGTAAAGTTATTATCTAGTTCTTTTTTGCTTTCGTTCAATTCATGCGCTTATCACGGTGAACAACTCTGTTCGCAAGGCCTGCAATGCCACCTAAAAAGCGTATATTTGCAAAAGAAATTCCTATTGGCTGCTACCTTATAAAAAAAACATGAAAAATATTATTTCACTTTTTGTTCTGCTCTTTGCAATAGTGTTTCAAATTACTGCCCAGCCTACGGCCGGCTTGCTTAACTTGATGAAACAAGCAGAACAAGGGGATGCAAACTCCCAGGTGATAGTTGGAATGTCTTTTCAAACCGGTACAAATGGAGTTACTAAAGATCTGGATGAAGCATTCAGATGGTTTCAAAAAGCTGCTGAGCAAGGCTATGCACTGGGCCAGTTTGAAATGGGCGTATCTTACGAATCCGGATGGGGTGTTGCCATGAATAAACAAACTGCTGTAAAGTGGTATCGAATGGTGCTCGATCAGGGCGAAACAACTATGAAAAATGCTGCACGAACCGCTGTTGACAGGTTGCAACCCTCTCTGGCTCAAACTCCCACACAACAACCTGCACAGCAAGTTGCAAAAAAGGAAGAAGCACCACAGCCCGCTGTCAAAACAGAAGAGACTTTCCGTGGAAGTCCTGACCCATTGAAAGGACTTAATGTTTCTAAAGCTAAAGAAATTACTAAAGGAGATTATTATGCGCTTATCATTGGTATTGATAAATACAAAGGCCAGTGGCATCCTTTGAACACCGCTGTGCGTGATGCGCAGTCGCTCGAAAAAACCTTGCGTGAAAAATACAGGATGGATAAATTCTATACTTTATACAATGAACAGGCAACACGCAAAGCCATTATGAATGTTATGGAAAATCTGGTAAATACCCTGAATGAAGACGACAATGTGATCATTTATTTTTCGGGACATGGCGATTTTAAGAAATCAATGAACAAAGGGTATTGGATCCCGGCTGACGCACAAACAAACGAGGTATCCGACCTGATATCTAACAACGACATACAAACATTTTTAGCATCTATCAAATCAAAACACACATTATTGGTGTCCGATGCATGCTTTAGTGGAGATATTTTCAGGGGCACTACTGTTTCCATCCCTTTTGAAGACTCGGAAAAATATTATTCTAAAGTTTATAACTTACCTTCTCGCCAGGCATTAACGTCCGGTGGGTTGGAGCCTGTGATGGATGGAGGAAAGGACGGCCACTCTGTTTTCTCATATTACCTTTTGAAAAATCTAGAGACCAACACAAACAGGTATTTTGACATAAGCCAGCTGTACGATAACATTAAAGTGCCTGTGGTAAATAATTCCGACCAAACTCCTCACCTGGATCCTATCAAAAACACAGGAGACGCGGGTGGTCAATTCCTTTTTATAAGAAAATAGGGTTCTGGCAGTTTCAGCATTCCCTTTGTGAACAACTCTGTTCAAATCACTACTTGTGACTTACCACTTGTGATTTGCGACTTTCCTTACTTTGCATCATGAGTCCTGCCCTTATTCTGATATGCGTAGCAATTTACACGCTGGTATTATTTGGGATCACATTCCTTACTTCTAAAAATGCCGATAACAAAAGCTTTTTCATTGGCAACCGCAGTTCGCGCTGGTATGTGGTAGCCTATGGCATGATAGGCGCATCACTAAGCGGTGTAACCTTTATGAGCGTGCCGGGGGATGTGAGCAAAGGGGCATTCTCGTATTTCCAGATGGTGCTTGGCTATTTGCTGGGATATTTTGTAATTGCCATGGTACTGCTCCCGCTCTATTACCGCCTTAATCTTACATCCATTTATTCTTACCTGAAGGAGCGGCTCGGTATTTACTCTTACAAAACAGGTGCTTTCTTTTTTATTCTATCCCGAGTGATCGGAGCATCTTTCCGTCTGTTCATTGTGGTGAATGTGCTCCAGATATTTGTGTTTGACGCATGGGGAGTTCCGTTTGCAGTGACCACGAGCATTTTTATCATTCTAATAATCGCCTATACATTAAAAGGAGGGGTAAAAACAATTGTGTGGACAGACTCCCTGCAAACCACATTTATGCTGCTCTCCCTTGTACTTTCAGTTTTTTTGATCTGCCGGCAAATGAATTTTGGGTTCGGAGATATGATCACTGCCGTAAAAGATTCACCCTACTCTAAAATGGTAGTGAGCGACTGGCAATTAAAAACATTCTTCCCGAAACATTTCTTCGGCGGCATGTTCATTGCCATTGCCATGACGGGGCTTGACCAGGAGATGATGCAGAAAAATATCTCGTGCAAGAACATTGGTGAAGCAAAAAAGAATGTGCTCACGTTCAGCTTCATTCTCGTACTTGTGAATTTTATTTTTCTCTGCCTGGGCGCGCTGCTTTACATTTACACTACCGCAAAAAACATCCCTCTGCCCGTCCGCACTACGGATGACCTCTTCCCTACCATCGCACTTCAGCACCTGGGAACTCTATCGGCTTTATGTTTTATCATCGGGCTTATCTCTGCCGCCTATCCAAGTGCCGATGGAGCGCTCACAGCATTGACAGCTTCTTTCTGTATAGATTTTCTAAACTTTGAAGGGGACGAGGGACAAAAGACGAGAGACGAGGGAAATACATCGTCCCACGTCTCCCGCCCTCCGTCCCTCAGTGAAGAGCGAAAAACACAGCTAAGAAAAATAGTACATATCGCTTTTGCTATTGTACTTCTTATTGTCATCGTAATCTTCAGACTAGTAAATAACGAAGCCGTCATACGACAACTATTCAGAGTGGCAAACTATACTTACGGCCCACTGCTTGGGTTGTTTTTTTTCGGAATACTTACAAAACGAAATGTGATGGATAAATTTGTTCCGGTGATCTGCCTGCTCGCTCCTGTTATCTGTTATTTGCTGGATGCCAATTCAAAAGAACTATTCAACGGCTACCTCTTCGGCAATGAATTGCTGATCGCAAATGGACTACTTACTTTTGCAGGGCTTTTTGCTATCACAAAAAAATCTTAGTTTTGTATATATGAAAATCAAAATATTCGTCACAGGCGGCACCTTCGATAAAGAGTACAACGAACTCAATGGTGAACTCTTTTTTAAAGACACCCATCTTACAGAAATCCTTGCCCTCGGCCGTTCGCGTGTGCCGGTGGATATAAGCATGCTTATGATGAAAGACAGCCTGCACATGACTGATGCAGATAGAAACACCATTGCAAAAAATTGCCAGCAGGCAAAAGAAGAAAAAATCATCATCACACACGGAACCGATACCATGGTTGAAACCGCAGCGGTGCTGGCAAAAGAATTCACCCCTTCCCTAAAGGGAGAAGGCAAATCCAATAACTCCCTTCAGGGCGGGGGTAAAAAAACCATCGTACTCACAGGCGCACTTATCCCCTACAAGTTTGGAAGTTCTGATGGGTTGTTCAATCTTGGAAGTGCCCTTGCATTTGTTCAAACACTTCCCCATGGCATTTATGTTGCTATGAATGGGCGTTATTTTAACTGGGATAATGTGCGAAAGAATAAAGAAGTTGGCGATTTTGTGGAATTGAAAAAATAGTTTCAACTGTACAAGCCTAAAATCCCTAAAACAGTGATGTTTTAGGGATTTTTAACTACTCCTATCGGTAAATATATTTTACTTTCGCTCTATAAAATTTATTCTACCACTATCATGAATTTACTCAGATCAACTCTTGCCCTTTCAACATTAACGACAGCACTCTTCACATCCTGCACCGCCCCTGCAGATAAAACTACCGAAGCAACCGGAGTAAAAGGAATTGATACAACCTACTTAGATAAAACTGTTAAACCGGGCGATGATTTTTATATGTACGCCAATAACGGCTGGCTGCAAAAAACTTCTATTCCTCCTGCGGAAAGCGCATGGGGCTCTTTTGCAATATTGAAAGATGAGGTGTATCTTAAGTTAAGAGGTATACTTGATTCATCTGCTGCAAACAAAAATGCAACCAAGGGAAGCAGCGAGCAATTGATAGGTGATTTTTACGCAAGCGGAATGGATTCGGCCAATATCGAAAAGGCAGGAATTACCCCTTTAAAAGATGCCTTGGATAAAATAAATGCCATGAAGGATAAAAAAGAATTGGGGGCATTGTCAGGAGAGATGCATTCTCACTTCATATTTGGCATATTCAACCCGGAAGTTGCCCAGGATGCACGCAAAAGTGAAAACGAAATCGTTGTCCTGAACCAGGGTGGATTAGGATTGCCTGACAGAGATTATTATTTCCGTAAGGATGATAAATCAAAAATGATCCGCGAAAAATACCTGGTTCACATTGCTAATGTATTGGTACTGATGGGAGAAGATAAGGAAATGGCCAGAAAAGATGCCGATGCCATTATGAAACTGGAAACTGCCTTAGCTTCCGCTTCATGGACCAATGTAGAGAATAGAGATCCTATTAAAACCTACAATAAAAAAGGAGTTCACGAACTGGATAAAATGTGCCCGGATTTTAACTGGTCAGATTATTTTTCAAAAGCCGGAATTCACAATATAGATTCTCTTATTGTAAGTCAGCCTTCGTTTTTTACTTCCCTGAATAAAACCATCACTTCTACTCCACTGGAGGACTGGAAAAAATATTTCTCATTCGGGCTGGTAGATGCCATGTCAGGGCGTTTAAGCTCCGCATTCGACAACGAACATTTTGATTTTTACGAGCGTACACTGAGCGGAGTTAAAGAAATGAGGCCCCGCTGGAAACGTATCCTTCTGGCTACAGACCGTTCGGTGGGTGATGCCCTTGGAAAGATATTCGTAGAAAAATATTTTCCGGCAGAAGCAAAAAAACGAGTAACCGAAATGGTGGATAACCTGATCGCAACTTACCGTGTGCGCATCAACTCACGCGACTGGATGAGCGACAGCACTAAAAAACATGCTATGGAAAAACTGGATAAGGTGATGAAGAAACTTGGCTATACGGATAAATGGCGCGATTACACCGGACTTGATATTTCCCGCGAATCCTATGCTAAGAATGCATGGAACAGTAACGCTTTCTTCTGGAATTTCATGATCAACAAGCTTGGTAAACCCGTTGACCGTGCTGAATGGGGAATGTCTCCTCCTACTATCAACGCTTATTACAACCCCAGTATGAATGAGATCGTATTCCCGGCAGGTATTATGCAATATCCATTCTTTGATATCAATCAGGATGATGCGATGAACTACGGAGGAATGGGGGCTGTGATCGGGCATGAACTTACACATGGCTTTGATGATCAGGGCAGCCGGTTTGATGCAAACGGGAACATGATACAATGGTGGACCAAACAAGACAACGAAAAGTTCAAACAGAAAACTGAAATGGTGGCCACCCAGTTCAATAATTATGTGGCTATAGACACGCTGCACGTTATAGGCCACCTTACACTTGGAGAAAATATTGCAGACCTCGGAGGACTGACCATTTCATACTATGCATACAAAAAATCTCTCGAAGGGAAAGAACCAAAAGTGATCGATGGTTTTACTCCTGAACAACGATTCTTTCTGGGCTGGGCAAAAGTATGGTGCGTTAAATACACTCCTGAAGCATTACGCAGGCAGGTGCTCACCAATCCGCATTCCCCAGGAAACTACAGGGTGATAGGCCCTCTTTCCAACATGCAGGAGTTTTACGATGCTTTTGGAGTAAAAGAAGGCGATAAAATGTACAGAAAATCAGAAGATAGGGCGGTTATCTGGTAGTAACCTGCTGTTATCTAATTGGATACTGCATTTTAACAATACATTGTTAATTGCTGTTTTATACCACCCTTAGATTCTGCGGGTAATTTGTACCTTTGCATTCAATAAAATAATAAACAACTAAAAAAATAAATATGAAAAAAACAACTACTCTTTCTTTGCTAACACTTGGATTTTCATCCCTTGTGTCATTAAGCCTTTTTGGTCAGGCCTTCACCGAAGGTTTTGAAGCAGGCTGTCCCCCATCAGGATGGACAATTGACAACCCAGATGGCCTCATCGGATTTGCAGGAACAACTTCTGCATTTAAATCTGGAACTTCTTCAGCATTTTTGGATATCTACAATGCAACTTCAGCAGAAAAAGGACAAGCTGATGCACTTATCACCGGCACATTGAACCTGTCTACTCTGACCGGCACAGCACTTACTTTTTATTATGCTTACCAGATGTATTCAGACCCTGCTACCTACACTACGGCAGATGCTTTAAGTGTTTACGCATCTACGGACGGAGGTGCAACTTGGAATTCAATTTATAGTAAATCCGGCAACGTATTGGTCACTGCATCAGCTACGTGTGATTCTACACAGGGTTATGTTCCTGCCGCAAGCGAATGGGTAATGGAAACTGTAGACATTTCGACTGTAGCTACAGCAGCCAGCGTACAATTCAAATTTGAGTTCATGAACGATTGGGAAAACAACTTTTACATTGATGACATCAAATTAACCGGCTCCGGCGGTGGTGGTGTTAACGAGATCGATATTAGCTCCTATGTAACCGTGATGCCAAATCCTTCAACCGGCCCTGTGTTTGTTGATCTTTCAAAAGCCGGCCTCGGACAAACAAACATCATTGTTTACAATATCCTTGGCGATGTAGTAGACCAAACATCTATGAACGTTACTTCAGCAAAAAGAGTTCTGCTGAACCTTGCAAACCAGCCCAACGGAACTTATTTCGTAAAAGTAAATTCAGAGATCGGAACTGCTACTAAAAAATTGATTCTGAATAAATAATTCTATCTGCACTTATCCGGAAGCCGGATATCTCCACCAGGAGTATCCGGCTTCTTTATTTTTCAGAAGTCCGTTTCTCAAAAGAATAAATACATTTGCCGATCAATTAACACCATAATCTATTTACCACATGAAAAAAACATCTACGCTGATCCTTATGTCGTTAGGAGTAGTTCTATTCTTCTCCTTCAACGCGAACGGACAATTCTTCAATGAAGGATTTGAATCCGGTTCTTGCCCTCCCGCAAACTGGACACTCGACAATCCGGACGGGCTCACCACCTTTGCGGCAACATCCTCTGCAGCTCATTCAGGAACTCAATCTGCATTTCTAGATGTCTATAATATGACATCAGGTGAAGCAGGCCAGGCCGATGCGCTTATTACTGATGTATACAACCTTACCTGGGCAACTTCTACACCTGCGCTTACTTTTTATTATGCATATCAGATGTATTCTGACCCTGCTACATATACAACTGCAGATGCTTTAAGTGTTTACGCATCTACTGACGGAGGTTCAACATGGAACTCGATTTATAGTAAATCCGGCAACGTATTAGTAACCGCAGCAGCTCAGTGTGATTCTACTCAGGGATTTGTACCTACCTCGAACGAATGGGTCATGGAAACCGTTGACATCTCAAGCGTAGCTACCGCTTCCGGAGTTCAATTTAAGTTTGAATTCATGAACGATTGGGAGAATAATTTTTATATAGACGATATCATGCTCAGTGGCGGCCCAACCGGCATCACAAATGCTGACCTGGAAACATATATCAATGTCTATCCAAATCCCTCAACAGGACCTGTAAATGTTGACCTTGCTTTATTCAGCCTCGGGCAAACAGAGATCACTGTTTACAACGTGGTGGGCGAAGTGGTTGCACGTGAGTCGCACAATGTTGTAAATCCTAAACGGGTTAAATTAGATCTAAGCACACAACCTAACGGCGCGTATTTTGTAAAAGTACAAACAGAAAAAGGCAGCGTTACCAGAAAATTAATGCTGAATAAATAATTTATTCTCCCATCCGGGCTTCTCATTTCGAGGAGCCCGGCACCTGGGCCTCCCCTAAGCAGTTTCTTTAGAGAACTGCAATTCGTAAAGTTTCCGGTAATGTTTATTCAAAGCGAGAAGTTCGCTATGTGCTCCTGATTCAATGATCTCCCCCTTTTCAAGTACAATTATTTTATTGGCACGTTGAATGGTTGCCAGACGGTGTGCGATCACCAGACTTGTTCTGTTCTTCATCAGCACTTCTGTTGCCCTTTGTATCAGCATTTCCGATTCGGTATCAATACTTGAAGTTGCTTCATCCAGGATAAGGATGGCAGGGTTATAGAGATATGCACGTATAAAAGAGATCATCTGCCTCTGCCCTACTGAAAGCGTTGCTCCACGCTCCATCACATTGTAATCATAATTACCGGGAAGTCGCATAATAAAATCATGAGCACCTACCACTTTTGCCGCATCCACAATTTGTTCCCGCTTTATTGTTGGATTGCCAAGAGAAATATTATTGGCGATCGTATCAGAATACAAAAAAACATCTTGTAAAACAATTCCGATATTTGCCCTCAGGGAATTCAATTCACAATCACGGATATTGATTCCATCTATCAGAATTTCACCTTTACTGTATTCATAAAACCGATTTATCAAACTGGCAATGGAAGATTTTCCGGAACCCGTAGCACCTACCAACGCAATCGTTTCGCTTTGCTTTACCTGAAAGGAAATATTCTTGAGTACATAGTTTTCATCCGAGTAGGCAAACCATACATTTTTAAATTCAATATTTCCTCTTGTATTATTTGCATCCAACTTCTGCTCTTTTGCATCGTTCATTGGATTTATCGTGTCCATCACCTTAAACACCCTGTCACTTGCAACAATTCCCATCTGCAAAGTATTGAACCGGTCTGCGATCATGCGTATAGGCCGGAAAAGCATGTTGATGTACATAATAAATGCAACCAGTTGCCCCACTGTGAACGTATTGTCAAAAACACCTCTCCCTCCCCACCAAATGATCAACCCTATAGAAACAGAAGAAAGAATTTCTATAAAAGGAAAAAAAATAGAATAATACCATATGGAGCGGATGTTTGCATCGCGGTGTGCAGCATTTATCTTCAGGAACTTATTCATCTCATCTTCTTCCCTGTTAAAGATCTGAACTACGCTCATACCGGTAATGTGTTCCTGCACAAATGCATTCAACCTGGCGATCTGTGTGCGCACCTCATTAAAAGATCTATTCACTCCGTTTTTAAACATGTTCGCACCGATCAGAAGCAGTGGAAAAATAGATAAGCTGATAAGCGCGAGCTTCCAATTGGAATAAAACATCACCGAGATGATAACGATGAGCTTGAGCATATCGCCAAGAATGACCAGTAGCCCTTCAGAAAAAATATCTGAGATGGCTTCCATATCTGAAACTACTCTTGTAACTAAAGTGCCAATAGGTGTTTTATCAAAATATTGCAGGTGCAGGTGATTGATATGATCAAAAAGTTTTGTGCGCATATCCCGAATGATCGTTTGACCAAGCCATCCGGCAAGATATTCATTGAGGAATTGAAGAAGTGTTTCTAGAAGCAGCATACCTACCATGATCAAGGTCATGGTCAAAAGCATGTCTTTATCCGGCTTGACAATAAAATGATCCAGAGTATATTGAGTAAGCCATGGACGAACGGGCGAAATAAATGCAAATACAACGGAAGCAATTGCAGCAAATGCAAACATCCGTTTGTAAGGAGTTGCATACGAAAGTACTCTTCTTAGAAGAGCAAATGAGAACTTTTGCTGTTTGTCGGCACTCATTTCTTGAATAGTTTCTTGGGATATTCTACCTTCGTCAAATACAATCCACAGGCAGGCACAGCCCCTCCTGCATTTCTGCAATCTTTGCTATCAATTATTTCCTGTAGTTCTTTCAATGTAAGTTTATGTTTTCCGATCAGCATCAAGGTCCCTACAACCATTCGTACCATGCCTCGCAAAAAACGATCTGCCTGTATTGTAAATTCGTATCCGTTATTTTTAGTTTTCCATTCTGCTTTATAAATTTTACAGATATTTGTTTTTACCTGGGTATTCACTTTGCTAAAGGCTGAAAAATCTTTATTCTTCATCAACAACATACACGCTTTGTTCATCAATGCAATATCCAGTTCACTGTAATAATAGTATGAGCGGTTTATTAAAAATGGGTCGCGTTTGCCATGAATGAAGTACTGGTAGGTTCTCGCTTTTGCATCGTAGCGGGCATTTGCTTCCTCCACAACCGGGAATATGGCATCAATGGAAATATCTACAGGTAAAACAGAATTGAATTTATGCAGCCATGGGCTATTTAAATTATTTACACCGGAATCAAAATGCGCATACAACTCCCTGGCATGAACCCCTGCATCTGTTCTACAACAGCCATATACTTCGATCTTTTCGCTTAGAATCTTGGAAAGGCCCTCATTGATCTTCTGCTGAACAGTTTCCGAGGAATTTTTCTGCACCTGCCAGCCGTTGTAACGGGTGCCGTCAAAAGAAATTTTTATAAAGTAACGATTTGCCACAAATAGAATTAAACTGTGAAAGTAAATAAATTGAGCTTGTAAAATAGGAATGAATTGCTACTTCTGTCCAAATACGTAGCGAATGGAAAATCCCATATCCCAAAAACCAAAAGGGGCATCCGGGCTGGTTGCAATTTCAAAAAATGGTTTTACATCTACCGAAAGGGTAATAGGCACGTCCTCAATTTTATATTCCATGCCAAATATTCCATCAATACCAAAAGCATTATAATAGACCCAATCTCCCGTATAATTAGTTTTATGATGCCAAACTCGATAGCCTGTAGCAACATGCCCTCCTCCACCGTAAAACCAAAACATTCCCTTCATATCATTTTTAACAAACGCCTCCTTGTGAATTTCATAAAGGCCGGTCAATTGATACCCGCCAAAACTTCTCCACCCGGTGGATAAGATAGCTTCCAGTGCTGCCCCATCCTTAATAAAATGCTTGAATGTTAAACCGGTTGTAAAACCCCCTCTAAACCCAAGGCTTGTTTTATATTCCTGAGAAAAAAGAATATTTGCGTAAAATGCAGTTGAAAGAAAAAAAAGTATTAAATATCTTTTCATAGAATATCGTATAAGATCTTCTTAACGATGTTTAGTTCGACTATTGTATTTGTGCCCGTAACGGTCACCACCGCCCCCTCCGCCTCCACCTTGCTTTCCAAAAGCATATCCCAAAGAAACAGTGAATACAAGATTATGCCAGCTTTCTGCTTTATGATACCATAAAAACGATGTTGCCGTAGGAGGAATAGTTTGGTCGATCATGTTGGTAAGCCCGTATCCGGCACGTATGCAATATTCAATTCCGGAATCCCATTTTGCGCCTGTGCCAAGCACAAAGCTAAAATCTGTTCCTGAATATCCCTTTGTATCTGAATCTGCAATGGTAACGTCGGTAGATTTAGAGGAAGCCGGAGGCCCTGTGAAGGTAGTGGTACTTGTAAGTTTTCCGTCTGAACCTGCGCTCATCAAAAAAGAAAGCTGAGGACCCAAACCAATGTAGGAGCCCATGCTTCCAAAATGAATATTGAGCATTAAAGGAACATCCACATAGGTAAATTTACAGGGCACATCCCAATCTTCAACCAAAGTTCCCAGAGGATTAGGAGTTGCCTTACTGTATTTTGCCCTGAATCCTTTAACGGAGTATACTATTTCTGCCTGCACAGAGAGTAACTGAGAAACTTCATATTCTCCAAAAGCACCCACATGCCAACCGGGAACATATTCATGACCTACACCATCACCTACTACATTTGTATAATTACCTCCCGCCTTAATACCACCCGAAAATTGAGCGGAAGCAGCCATGCTTATAACTAAAAAAACAGAAAGAGAGAAAATTGATTTCTTCATAACGATCTATTTGCCCGAAGTACTGTTTCGGAATTGGTTTGTGATCTTAATTTCTTATGCGAATGTAATAGTTTTTGACATTTAACAAATCATTTAGACCTACAGTTGAAAATAATCCTAATAACAGCATTTCTTAACATTTTTTAACATTTTTAGAAAAATCGTTTAGTCGTTTACTCGTTAAATTCGCATACAAACAATACCAAAACTATGACAGACATTAAAGAACTCAACGACCGCATTCAGCGAGAAAGTGCTTTCATTGACCTTATCAACCTTGAAATGGATAAGGTGATCGTAGGCCAAAAATATATGGTTGACCGATTGCTGATCGGGCTGCTTTCAAACGGACATATCCTTCTTGAAGGTGTTCCAGGGCTTGCAAAAACATTGGCGATCAAATCATTGGCATCCTGCATCCATGCAGATTTCAGCCGCATACAGTTCACTCCTGACCTGCTTCCTGCCGATCTGATCGGAACATTGATCTATAACCAGAAAAAAGAAGAATTCACCGTTCGCAGAGGGCCTATCTTTTCCAACTTCGTTCTGGCAGATGAGATCAACCGTGCTCCGGCAAAAGTTCAAAGCGCTTTACTGGAGGCCATGCAGGAAAGACAGGTAACTATCGGAGATACAACCTTTCCCCTGCCCCAGCCATTCCTCGTGCTTGCTACCCAGAACCCTATCGAACAGGAAGGTACATACCCCTTACCCGAAGCTCAGGTGGATCGCTTCATGCTCAAAGTAGTAATCGGATATCCGAGCAAGGAAGAAGAAAAAAGGATCATACGCATGAACATTGCCGAAAGCTATCCCGCTCCTACTCGTATTCTTAAACCCGAGGATGTAGTAAAGGCACGTTCGATCGTTCGTGAAGTTTACATGGATGAGAAAATTGAAAAATATATTGTGGATATTGTTTTTGCAACACGTAACCCCGCTGATTACAAACTCGGAAAATTCACCTCACTGATAAGTTATGGTGCATCACCACGTGCAAGTATCAATCT
>JAHEYK010000175.1 GCA_023251625.1 Bacteroidota bacterium | reverse complement strand
GGTTACGGCGGTGGCGGCGGTGGCGGCTACGAAAGACGTGGCGGCGGTGGCGGCGGCTACAGAGACAGAGACTAATTCTCTTCTCCCAAAATAGATTACCAAATAGGTTTCTATATATTGAGCAACCGGTAAAGAAAATCTTTACCGGTTGTT
This sequence comes from Bacteroidota bacterium, assembly GCA_023251625.1. Classification (GTDB taxonomy): domain Bacteria; phylum Bacteroidota; class Bacteroidia; order Palsa-948; family Palsa-948; genus Palsa-948. The sequence continues at coordinate 2,004 of JAHEYK010000175.1, read as the reverse complement.
TCTTTTTGTGCCTGTAACATGGTTCAACATGAATTGTAAAATAATATTTAACTTAGAGCAAACACTCTGTAGGACATTTATGAAAAAGATATTTATTTCATTTCTGGTTTGCTCATCTTCTGCTTTGGCGTATTCACAAAATGTAGGAGTGAATACCGATGCAACTACCCCCGAAGCAGGGATCATGCTGGATGTGAAAGGAACTAATTCTTATTCAACAACAGCCACGCAGAATATTTTTCAGGTAAAATCTTTTGATGCGAATACAACAGCTCTCAAACTCAGGCTAGGACTGAGCACGGGTGCATTACTGTACGGAAGTATTGATGTATATGACGCGACTTCCGCTGTAACACGACCCCTTATTCTTCAGCCGACCACCGGAAATGTAGGCATTGGCAATACAAGCCCGGCAGCACTTGTTGATGTTAAAGGCACAAACGCTACTGCGCATCTTCGTTTGACTTCAACGGCCGGCCGCGCAAGCCTGGTGCTCACTTCAGATGTAGGAAATACTTCCGGCCCTATAATCACCTGGTCAAAACAGAATGTTGGCGAGTTCGCGATGTATGACTATAATGGCGCAGCCAAACTGGCCATTGTGGATGCAGCCACCGGCAATGATGCTTTTTCCATTATGGGAGGAAAAACAACTATCGGAAACGGAAGTGGCATTAGCGGAAATAGTTCACTCAATGTTTATGGCAATGCCGGGATAGGGTTGACCTATTATAATTCCGCTGCCCCGGCCAATGGATTGATCGTGGAAGGAAATGTGGGGATAGGAACCACAACTCCTACAAGCAAATTGCAAGTGGTAGGCCTTCCAGTCTATGCAAACAATGCAGCGGCACTTGCAGGAGGGTTAACCGCAGGAGCCTTATATACAACCGGTGTCGGCGATCCGCGTCCGGTTTATATTGTTTATTAGGGAAATACTAATTCAGGAGCTCTATTTCTTTTTCTTCGCTGCTTTTGCCTTCGCATTAAATTCAACGGCAAGCCCGATCCAATTCTCCAGGTCTTTTTGTGAAGCAGTTCCTTTCGAATCAACGAACACAAAACCTTTCATAGGTTTTTTAGTAAAATCCATAGTGCGGCATCCTTTTTTCTTAATCGCCTCTTCATGAATTTCCGGGTTTATGCGGCACATGAGCTCGTCTTTCAAAACCCCTACGCACATTTTGCCCCGGAGCATGAACGTAAGCCCGCCCATCATTTTCTTTTCCTCGATTTGTTTTTTGTGTGGCGTTAGAATTTTTCTTACGCGCGTTGCCAGTTCTTCGTTGTAGGCCATGGTTGTATTGATTATTATGAATCCTGATAAATGGATTGCCCCGCTCTCAATCCCCGAGCAAGTTCTTCAATGAGTTTTTCTTTATCCTTCCTTATCCTATTCACAAATTCTTTGGGAGCTGCGGTATGTTTGTCGTATTTCGCGGCCCATCGGATGATCTCTATAAGAACAGGCAGCAGGTCCAAAGATTTTTTGGTTAGTGAATACAGGATCCTTGTTTTCTTTTTTTTATCCCGCGAACGCGAGATCAGGCCTGCCGCTTCCAGTAAGGCAAGTCGGTCCGCCAGAATATTGGTGGCCATTTTTTCTTCCGAAGCTGCGAACTCTCCGTAGGTATACTTTCCTTTGAACATGATATCGCGTATAATGAGCAGCGACCATTTGTCCCCGAAAATATCCAGGGAAAAGCTAATGGGGCAGTCAGAACGCCTTCGAATCATGCGGCTCATAAAAAAGACAAAATTAATACTTGCATATTGCAAGTAAAGTTATACATTTGTACTTGCGGATAACCAATAAAGCAATAATAATTTTCAAAACGATGGCAACGTTACATAACGAAAGAACGATCCGGGCATCCCGGGAGAAACTGTGGGGCATCTTATCAACCCTGGAAGAGCTTGAAAAATACGACCCCACCGTATTGCGGTCTGTTGCTATATCCACGGGAATAACAGGGCCCGGGGCTGCCCGAAAGGTAGAGATGA
>JAHEYK010000039.1 GCA_023251625.1 Bacteroidota bacterium | reverse complement strand
GAGAATGAATCTTTTTTCTTTATTGCAGACCTGCATTCTTTGACCACCATCAAAGATGCGGAGTTACTTAGGAATAATACGTACGCAACAGCCGCGGCCTGGCTTGCATTTGGATTTGATACTGAGAAAAATACTTTTTACCGGCAGAGCGATGTAACAGAAGTGTGTGAACTCACCTGGTATCTTTCCTGTTTCACGCCATATCCTATGCTGGCTAACGCTCATTCGTTTAAAGACAAATCAGGGCGATTATCAGATGTCAACGCGGGTCTTTTTACTTATCCTGTGCTGATGGCATCCGATATTATTTTGTACGATGCAAATTTTGTTCCCGTAGGAAAAGACCAACAGCAGCATTTGGAAATGACACGCGATATTGCTGCGGCATTCAACAATAAGTATGGAGAAATTTTTGTTCTGCCCGAACCTTTGATTGACGAGCGCGTGATGATCATCCCCGGCACTGACGGACAAAAAATGAGCAAGTCATACAACAACTACATAAATATTTTTCTGCCGGAAAACGAATTGAAAAAAATCGTGATGGGAATTGTCACCGACAGTACTCCGCTCGAACAACCTAAAAATCCCGACACCTGCAACGCTTTTAAACTATACGCGCTTCTTGCCAACGAAAACGATACAAAACAAATGCGGGAAAAATATCTGAAAGGGGGATATGGATACGGTCATGCGAAGACAGCATTGTTCGAATTGATCATGGATAAGTTCAAAAAAGAAAGAACAGAGTTCGGCCGGTATATGAGTGAAAAATCAGAACTGGAGAAAAAACTTTTGTCAGGGGCGGAGAAAGCCAGAAATATTGCAAGGCCTGTTTTGAAACGCGTCAGGGAGAAATTGGGATATTGAAATGTCTTTGTCATTCTGAGCAACGCGAACCTGCCTGCGGTAGGCAGGGAATCTAAAAATAGATGCTTCACTCGCCTGCCTGCCGGTAGGCAGGTTCAGCATGACAAAACCAAATACAATGAAAACGTCAAAGAAAAAGCTCCTGATAGAAAATGATTATGAGTTCTTTCTTTTTGGGATCAGTTGTTCGGAAAAATCGTACCGGTTATGTTTCGCATTGAACAATAAACTGAATGCTGTTTTTTCCAAGAGAAAAGATATGGAGACCTCCGAGAAAAATCAATTGGCGCAATCCAGATTTTCGGTATTTGCTTTTCGGAACGAAGAAATGTTCACTGATTACAGGATCATTGCGAATAAGGCAGATAATAAATATTTGGTACCCGAATTCAAACAGGCAGACTACCTGCTGATGGTACAGGGGGGAATGCCCTTTTCGGAAAAAAGCACTATCCTGAAGAAAGTAAAGGAAGTATCTTTCATACAGACCGCCTTTGAAATAGATCCTAAAAAAATTAAATCAAAAGAAAACTTTGTATTCTAATATGGTAAAGAACAACAAAACCAAGATTGTCGCCACCGTTGGGCCTGCATCAGCTCCCGAAAAGACGCTGGAGAAGATGATCAAAGCAGGCGTGGATATATTCCGCATCAATTTTTCACATGGTTCCTACGAAGATGTAAAGAAGGTGATCCTCTCCATCCGCACGCTCAATAAAAAACTAAAAACCAATATTGGGATCCTGGCGGATCTACAAGGTCCTAAGATCCGTATTGGCAAGGTGAAGAACAACAGTATTCACCTGAAAGAAGGAGCTACGATCTCATTCACGTCTCAAGAATGTATCGGAGATGAAAAAAAATTATTCCTGTCCTATAAACATTTTCCTTCCGATGTTTCGATCGGGGATAGCATTCTTATTAATGACGGAAAATTTTTATTGGAGGTTGTCGGAACCAATAAAAAAGACCTCGTAAAAGCAAAAATAATTCAGGGAGGGGAGCTTTCATCCAACAAAGGGGTCAATCTTCCAAACACAAAAATTTCTCTTCCTTGTTTAACGGAAAAAGATCTTCAAGACCTTGATTTTGCCCTTGAAAATAATGTAGAGTGGATCGGGCTTTCTTTTGTCCGCTCTGTAACGGATGTGGTAGACCTGAAAAAAAAGATAAAGGACAAAAAGAAGCACGCACGGGTAATTGCAAAAATCGAAAAGCCCGAGGCACTGAAAGAGATCGATAATATTATTGATCTGGCAGACGGCATTATGGTTGCACGCGGAGATCTGGGGGTTGAATTACCCATGGAGCAGGTGCCCATGATCCAGAAGATGCTGGTGGAAAAATGTATCAATGCTTCGCGCCCCGTGATCATTGCTACGCAGATGATGGAAAGCATGATCGAGAATTTCTCTCCCACCCGCGCAGAGGTGAATGATGTTGCCAATGCCGTAATGGACGGAGCGGATGCAGTAATGCTCAGTGCGGAAACATCCGTTGGAAAATACCCCGTAGAAGTGATACAGTGCATGCAGAAGATTGTTGCACACGTGGAAGACGTGGCAAAAATTTATTACAGGGAACACTCCCCCTCACTTAAAACACATACGTTCATTTCCGATTCTATCTGTTACAATGCTTGTGTGATGGCCCGTCATGCAAATGTTTCGGCCATTGTTACGATGACAAATTCCGGAGCTACGGCTTTCAAAATTTCAAGCCACAGGCCCAAGGCAAGAATTTTTGTATTTACTGATAATCATATGTTGCTCACCACACTCAATTTGGTTTGGGGAGTGCGCGGATTTTATTACGATCGTTATGAGAGCACAGACAAAACCATGGAAGACCTGAAAAGTATTTTAAAGAAGGAAGGGCTTGTAAAAACAGATGATCTCATTATCAATACGGCCAGTATGCCTTTGGTGGAAAAAGGAAGGACGAATATGCTGCGCCTGAGCCAGATGGAATGAAAGCGCACTCAACCTTGTATTTCTCCTTTTAAGGCCGGGTAAAAAATAAGGCCGCCCGATCCCTCGGACGGCCTATCCCCATGAAAAACCCCTCGTGGCCTCCCGATAAATCAGGAGGGAAGGAATTTGCCTTTATCAGAGTTTTACCTCGTGAATTCTGTTTATCGGAATTACAATTCCTTGTTTTAAGATCACACGTTTGTCGGTGAGGCCCCAGATATGTGTTTCGATCTGTTTGATGCCCTCATTGTCTTCAAAAACAATTTTCGTTTTACCTTTATACGTATTCCCAAGCACGACCGCCCGCTCCAGGGCGACCCGCCTTACTTCAACTGCTTCAGCGTTCAGCAGCACATCATCATTCGGAAAGTGTAATTGATTTACTTCTTCTTTTTGTACGGGGAAGATCACCGCAGTAGATTGTTGTGTCATGTCAGGTGGTATTAATTACTACCTGTAACGCAGCAATTTTGATTTTGTTTTCAGCATTTAGACGAATGACATGAAATCGAAGACGAATGGTGAAAATAATTCGCCTTGTTTTTGGGCCCAGGCCCAACCTTTGTTTAAACCTTGCCGATCTTCAGTATCTTTTTTGTGCTTCTCTCTACCTTATAACGGTCGTCAATGCGTTGTCCGATCACCCAGACAATGTCTCCGCCCGACTCCAGGATGTAACAGCTTTCTTTTTCATGGATGGATATTTTTCGGTCAATAAAAAAATCACTGAGCTTCTTTTTCCCTTTCATGCCCAGGGGATGAAAAAAATCCCCCGGCACCCATTTCCGGATCTTTAGAGGGAATTTAAGTTTGGAATGGTCGAGGTAAGCCGTGGAGCTGTTTTTGTCTTTTAGGATCGAGAGATTTCCATTCAGGGGCATGATCTTAAGATGCAGGCCTTCGCATTTAAATTCGTTTTGATCTTTTTTGAGGGAGTATTCTTTTTCTTTTTCACGAGAAGCATGCGGACTCAGGATAAAAAAATCCCTGTCTTTGATGAGGCGATAGGAAGGAGACAAGAATTTTTTTCCGGCAGTAGTGAACATTCTTTTCGCAATGAGCTCGGTGGTTTCCGGAGTAAAATCGTAAGCACGAAGCAGTTCATGCAGCAGGGTTTCAGTATGCCCGCTGTCTTTTAATTTTTTAATGCTCAGCAGGATGTTCTTCCCCTCTTTACGCATGATCTCTTTTCTTTTTTCATCTACAAACTTTTTAAAGATCTCTCCCGCATCCTTGAAATAGGATAATTCTTTCGTGATCGTTTTTTCAAAACCGGCATTTAGCTTTTTAAGTGAAGGGATAAGATGATGACGTATGTTGTTCCGCAGGTATTTATCGGTCAGATTACTGCTGTCTTCCCGCCAGGTAAGTTTATTCTCTTCTACATATTTCCGGATCATTTCTTTATTTGCAAATAGAAGCGGACGGATAATGTTGCCCTGCTTTACGGGCACTCCCTGCAACCCTGCGATCCCTGTCCCACGAAGGAGATTAATGAAAAAGGTCTCTATGGAATCATCCAGGTGGTGTGCCGTGGCTATAAAATCGTATTTCTTTTCAGCGGCAAGCCGTTTCAGCCATTCGTACCTGAGATCACGTGCAGCCATTTGAATAGAGATACCTTTCTTTTCAGCATAGGGTTTCGTATTAAAAGACTTCCCATAAAACGGAACCTTGTATTTTCCTGCAAGTCCTGCTACAAATATTTTGTCTTCGTCCGATTCTGCACCCCGGAGTTTAAAGTTGCAATGTGCTATTCCGAATGAAAGTCCGGCCTTATAGAACAGATCACACATCACAACAGAATCAACACCACCACTTACCGTAATGAGGATACTGCCCTTTTTTCCAAAAAGCCCTTCTTTTTTTATGAAATCAAGAAATTGCTTAAGCATGGAAAAGTTCAGGTGAAACAGGTTCGGAAGAATTTACGGCTCTGCCATTTATTTTTAATGCTTCAAACATTCCTTTCGCTTTGAGCAGGCACTCTTCGTATTCAGCTTCCGGAACAGAATTAGCCGTAATGGCGCTTCCGGCCTGGAAGGATAAATAGTTTGATGATGAATTATAAAGAATGCTTCTTATAACGACATTCAAATCAAAATCACCGTCAGGAGTAATGTATCCGACAGCACCTGAATACAAGCCCCGTTTTGTTTTTTCATATTCTTCAATTAATTCCATCGCACGAATTTTCGGAGCGCCGGTCATGGATCCCATAGGGAATGAGTTTTTAATTACATCCATAAAATCAAGGTCAGGTCTTAGTTCCCCCCTTACTGTAGAGACCATTTGATGCCACTGCCTGAATGTATAAATTCCAAAAAGCTCATCTACTGTAACATGGTTGCAGGTTTTTGAAAGATCGTTACGCACCAGGTCAACGATCATTACATTTTCGCTTTTTTCTTTTTCACTTTTTGAAAGCAGCTGTGCTGCCAGGGCATCTTCATACGAATTTTCTCCTCGTTTGGAAGTACCCTTTATGGGCTGCGACACGATCTTATTGCCGGTCTTTTTCAAAAACCGTTCAGGACTTGCGCACATTAAATAGCTATTCCCCATCCTGTAAAATGCAGAGAAAGGGGTTTTGGATGTTTCAGACAAGCTCAGAAAAACTTCAACAGGATCTATGGGGGCACCTTCCCCAAAAAACTCCATGCAATAGTTCATTTCATAAATATCTCCCCTGCGGATATGCTGCTTGATCTTATTTACAGATTGAACATACTCGTCTTTTAAAATGCGGTTTTTAATCTCAGGCAGTGGATATTTATATCTGATTTTTGAAGGAAAACCATCGGAGCAGATTTCCCCAACAATAGTCTCAATTTTTTTAGGAGTTGTCATTTCAGGAAGAAACCCAACCTGTAATCTATCCCCTTGCAGAATAAAAATATATTCGGGCTGAAAAAAATGAAGCTGCGGAAAGCCTACCCCGTCAAAATTCCCGGAAGATAAATTTTCAATTTCATTCTTCAGGTCATACGAAAGATGACCGAAAAGCCAGTCACCTTTTTTCACATGAAAGTTTCGCAGTTCTTCAAATGAATTTTCAGAAGGAATTATTTTATCAACCGAGCCAAATGCTGCAATTATCTCCTGTTCACTTCCGTTCCATTTATTGCTGTCTAGAATACAGGTTGTTGAAAATTGCCGGGCCCAATGCAACAGATTTTTCTTGAATTGCTCCATATTATTTACCCGAAATGAAATAAACTCTCTCATGCCGTAAAACTAATAGTATCGTGGACTTGCCATTATTTTGTAAAAATAGATTAATTTAAGGTGAATTTGGGCTAAGAAATCCTTAACTTCGTCTAAATTAAGCAATACTCGGTCGAAAAAGGATATTTCACCGTAATATATGTAACATGTATTGCTAAATTTGCGTATAAGAAAAGACATCAAGCTATAACCTCATGAAATTGAAATTTTTATTTGGCCTTTTTGCGTTCTTATTTGTTGTTGCGATTCAGGATGTTGTATTTGCTCAGGCGCGCCTTGTTATTGGAAATACCAGCGCTGTGTTTATGAATATTTCCGGTGGCGCTTATTTGGTAGTGGGAGATGCTACTGCATCTGCAGCTACCAACACAATCATGTATACCGATGCTCTTGCTAGAAATAGTTGGATTATTTCCGAAGGCAATGGCACCATAAATAATCGAATAAAATGGTATATCGGAAATGCCGCAGTTGCAAGTACGTATACTGTACCTCTTGGACGTGGCACCACGAATTATATTCCTGTTGTACTTACTATTGGAGCCGCAGGTACTGCCGGTGGCTCATTTGTTTTTTCTACTTATCGTACTGCCAGCTGGCAAAACAGCGCCAACCTTCCTACTACCGGTGGAGGTGTTGGAAATTATAACAGCTCAAGTATTCCCGGAGATGCTTCAGCTTACGGGGTAGACCGTTTTTGGGAAATTGATGCTACAGGATATGGGGCTTCTAAACCCGATCTTAGTGCATTAATGTTTACTTACATAGATGGTGGCGGAGGTAATCCGGAAATAAGCGGAGGGTCTAACACGATTACCGAGGCAAATATACAGGCGCAGCGCTGGAACTTTAATGCTGCAACTCCGGGCTGGCAAGGACCGGGGAATACTTTTTTAAAGGGAGTGGATGGAGCGGCTTCCAACACTGTCACAATATCGGGCGCAGCCAATGTCGTTTCTGGATCACTTGATCTTGCCAATAGCAGGTGGTGGACGCTTCATGATAATGCCAAGCCTCTTCCTGTAGAATTCCTTCGTGAATCGGCAGAATGTAATCACAAAGAAGTGGTTGTTAAATGGAGCACCGCCTCTGAACAAAATTCAGATTTCTTTATGGTGGAACGCTCGTTGGATGGGACCAATTTTTCCCCGATAGCCAAAATACCTGCAGCGGGAAATAGCAGCGTTATAAAAAATTATTATGCACTTGATACCGACCCTTATTCGGGCACCTCTTTTTACAGGGTGCGAGAACAGGATTTCAACACCAGTTCTATGACCTCAGGAGTTATGACCGTCAATGGCTGTACTGGCGATGACGTGTTTGTTTACGGAACAGAAGGAGGCCTCGCAGTCAACATTAATGCTTTGGAAGACGGACAATACAACGTAGAACTTTACGATATGCTTGGCCAAAAATTAGTGAACGAAGTAAAAAATGTTGTTGCCGGTAACAATCACCTGAAACTTTCTGTAGGAAATATTTCTTCTGCCATTTATCTGGCAAAGGTTTACAATAGCAGCAATGCAGTGACCAAGAAAGTATTTATACGTTCCTCGTATACTCAGTAATGGCCTTCAACGCCTCGATCCACATTGGATCTTCATTCAGACTCTCCACCAGCTCCACTTTTTCTCCACCGTTTTGTTTGAGAATGTGATCGTACTCTACGCCTATCTCATAAATTGTTTCCAGGCAGTCAGAAACGAACGCAGGAGAGAAGACCAGGATTTTTTTCGCCCCCTCTTTTGCTTTTTGTTCAATCACTTTATCGCTGTATGGTTTAAGCCATTTGTCATCCAGGCGGGATTGAAATGAGGTCGTGTATTTCCCTTCGGGAATAGACAAACGTTTTACCAGCTCTCGGGTGGTATAATAACAGGCTGCGCGGTAACAATGTTTGTTTTTTTCCGAGATAACAGAACAACAACTATCATTTATCTCGCAGTGATCGGGATATATTTTGGTGATCTGCCTTTCAGGAAGTCCGTGATAGCTAAAAACAAAAAAATCATATTCATTCATGTTATACTTGCCGGCAACAGAAGAAAGAGCATTTAAATAATTTTCATTATCGTAAAATTTTTCAACGATCTTTAGATTGGTATAGTTAAATTTTTTTGACACTCTTTTTATTTCTTCAATACTTGATCCGGTGGAAGAAGATGCCCAATGCGGATAAAGCGGGATGACAACAATGCTATCCACTTTTTGATCTGCCAGTTTTTTAAAGGCTGATTCAATGCTTGGATTCTGATAGCGCATCCCGAGTTCAACCACGTAATCGCTTCCAAGAGATTCTTGAAGAAGTGCCTTTTGTTTTAGGCTGTGAGTGATCAGCGGGGAGCCTTCTGGTGTCCAGATATGTTGATAGAGTTTTGCAGACTTTGCCGCGCGGAACGGAACAATAATAAAGTTAACCAGGAAAAAACGAGCGATAGGATGGATGTCTATTACCAACGGATCGTTGAGAAATTGTGTAAGATACTTCCTGACGTCCTTTACGGAAGCAGAGTTCGGAGAGCCCAGGTTAACAAGGAGAATGCCTTTTTTCATATACCGTATAGGATACAGAATGACTCACGAATATACTAATAGGAATTACTGGCAACTTCTATTTTTTTTATTACGTTTGCTCTCCTTAATACATACCTTATGTCATCACAAATCAACTCATACATCGAAGCCAATAAAGACCGTTTCCTAAACGAACTTTTAGACCTGCTGCGCATCCCTTCCGTAAGCGCAGATCCTAAATATAAAAATGACGTGCTTAAAACTGCCGATGCAGTGCGCGACAAACTCATTGCTGCCGGCGCGGATAATGTGGAGATCTGCCAGACAGCCGGGTATCCCATTGTGTACGGAGAAAAAATTATTTCTGCTTCTCTTCCTACGGTTTTGGTTTACGGGCACTATGATGTTCAGCCGGCTGACCCGCTCAACCTGTGGACTTCCCCGCCTTTTGAGCCTGTAATAAAGAATGGGAATATTTATGCACGTGGAGCCTGTGACGATAAAGGACAGGTGTACATGCACGTGAAAGCGTTTGAAACGATGATGAAAACCAATACGCTTCCCTGCAATATCAAGTTAATGATAGAAGGAGAAGAAGAAGTAGGGTCGAGCAACCTTGGCATATTTGTAAAAGCAAATAAAGAGAAGCTCAAAGCCGATATCGTCCTTATTTCGGATACCAGTATACTGGCCAACGATGTTCCGTCTATTAATGTAGGGCTACGAGGATTAAGTTATATGGAAGTGGAAGTAACAGGGCCTAACCGCGATCTTCACTCCGGAGTGTATGGGGGAGCGGTGGCAAACCCCATACAGGTACTTGCCGAAATGATCACTTCTATGAAAGACAAGAACGGGAAGATCACAATTCCCGGTTTTTATAAAGATGTACAAATAGTCAGTAAAAAGGAAAGAGCTGAAATGGCCAAGGCCCCCTTCAGCAAAAAGAATTATATGAAGGATCTGGGTGTTGTCGATCTGAAAGGCGAAAAAGGATATTCTCCGACTGAACATACCTCCATTCGTCCTACGCTGGAACTGAACGGCATTTGGGGAGGCTATACGGGAGAAGGAGCAAAAACCGTTCTTCCTTCAAAAGCATTTGCTAAAATATCCATGCGTTTGGTGCCCAATCAGAAGTCTCAGAAGATCTCGGACCTGTTTGCAAAACATTTTAAAAAACTGGCACCAAAATCCGTAAAAGTAAAAGTGACTTATCACCACGGAGGCGAGCCGGCAGTTACCCCCACTGATTCTATGGCATACAACGCAGCAAGCAGGGCCATGCAGGATACCTTCGGAAAAAGACCTATCCCGGTTCGCTCGGGAGGAAGTATCCCTATTGTTGCTCTTTTTGAAAAGGAACTCAAGATAAAATCGGTGCTGATGGGCTTTGGACTGGATTCGGACAACATTCACTCACCCGATGAGCATTATGGAGTGTTCAATTATTTCAAAGGAATAGAGACAATTCCGTTGTTTTTCAAGTATTATGCCGAAGGAGCTAAGTGATTGGGATTATTTTATTACTCCTGTAACATTCTGCGAATAGCTGCGTCACACACTATATTGATAGTTTATTTATCTTAGTACTACTCAATTAGCTAAACATGGCAAGAGTTTTAGGTTTCGCTTTATTATTTTCAGCTCTTCTGTTTTCTTGTCAAAAAGATAAGGATATCCTTGTCAGCGGCAACACGTCCCCTCAGGATGCAACCATTCCCAATGTTGTAAAGGAGAATTATGTAAACAAATCCTATATCAGTGTGTTGGGTAGAAAGCCTACAGCCACCGAACTATCAAGCGGCACAACACTTCTCAATCAGCATAACCTTTCTGTTGCCGATCGTAATCAATTGCTCGATACCATTCTTGCAAAGCCCGGGTACAACCAGCGCCAGTATGATATTTGCATTGCTACCTTGCTGAATAACCTGGATACAGCACAGATTACGCAAGACATACTCTTATTCACGTACCTGCTCACCCAGCCTCAATATGCGTCCCAGTATGCACAGATCCAGATCGAATTAACAAGAATTAAATCCCTAAAAGCATCCTTGGCAGATCTTAACAGCGGAACCATTAATGAGATCGGGCTTCAAAAACGCTGCGTGGATAATTATTTTTACGACCAGATCAACATGGGCTCTGATAATTTTGTGGTGTCACTATTCCAGCATTTCCTATACCGCTATCCCACCACCGATGAACAAACACAAAGTAAGCAGATCGTGGATGGTTTTGAAGGAGTTGTTTTCCTGCAGATCGGCCATACCAAAGGGGATTTCATAAATATATTTTTCGGATGTGATAATTATTTTGAAGGCCAGGTTCGCGACCTGTACCTGAAATATTTATTCCGCGAACCTACTTCGGTAGAGATGTCCACCGCAGCAAAGACATACAAGAATTCGCTGAACTATAAAACATTGCAAAAAGATATATTATCCACTAATGAATACGCTGGAATTTAAATCATGAAAAAGGGACTTACATATTTAATTTTATTGTTTGTTTCTGTTGTTTTATTTTCCTGCCACAAAGACCCTACCTATTCATACGGAGTTAATGATGTGTCGGTCACGCAACACGGAGCAAACAAGCCGAACGTAAAAAGCACCATCGAATTTATTTCTATTTCTTATTCAGACCTGTTCGGAACCACGATCCCCGCTGGAAACCTTACAGACCTTTCTCTTTGTTATCTGGCTTTTGGAGATAAAAAATTTATTGAAGACCTGATCATACGTAATTTCCTGAAAAAGCCCGGGGTCATAATTCCTACGGCGGCTCAAATGAATGCAGATATCCCGGCTTTTGTTCAGGCAACGTATCATAAATTTTATACCCGCGACCCGAATGAATTTGAAAAATGGCAGATCGTGAATTATATTAAAAGTAATTCCAACGTAACACCTGAACTTGTTTATTATTCTTTCATGACCTCGGATGAATACAGATATTATTAACTAGAAAAAATCAGCACATGTGTAAAGATCATGATAGGGTAACCCGCAGAGATTTTATTAAGAAGACCGCTTTCGCTACAGCAGGAGCTTTTCTGGCACCTACCATACTTCCATCGGGAAGATTATTTGCGGCTACCGGATCACGAAAAGCAAACCATGTGGTGTTCTGTCTTTTTGCAGGAGGTGTTCGTCAGCTGGAGTCCATTCAGCAGGCAGACGGAAATATGATGCGTTACACGCTCAACGGAACACAGGCTATATCACCCGATATCATCGGAGGGATGTCCCCGCTTCCGGCTCCATCAGGAGCTTCGCTTCAAACATATGGAACACTTTTTAAAGAGTTTAGGTATAACGCAGGGCCTACAGGACATGTAAGCGGACATCATACTGCTATTACAGGGGTATACAATGCGAACGATCTTAACATCAATCTTCCTCCAACATCTCCTACGGTTTTTGAATATTACAGAAAGCATACAACGCCTACCATGTCAGCACTCAATGCATGGTGGATATCCGATTCACTGGGGCCATACCCTTCACTTAATTTCAGTTCAGATAAAAATTACGGTGCGCTCTATGGCGCAAATTATATTCAGCCGGCCACTTTGATAAGCCAAACAGGCTTCAATGTTCTTGGCAGCCCGAAAACATTTAACCCTACTGAAATAACGGCTGTAAAAGGTATTCGTAGCATCCTTGATAAAAATTTTGGCAAATCGTACAGCAGCGGTGAAGCGGGTGTTTATAATGCAACCGATCAAGACAAAGCAGCACTCGAAACCTACATTAATTCATCGTTCATCGATGCATCCAGCGGAGCCTACAACGATCCGTGGGGCGTAGGCGCATCGGTGATGAACAACGACATGTTCAACATTTTTGTTGCAGAAAAAGTTTTGCAGCAGTTTAAACCGGAGCTGCTGGTGGTGAATATGCAGGGAGTAGACGTTTGCCACTTTAATTTCACACAGTATTGCGATAATATCCGCAAGGCCGACTACGCGCTGGCACATCTGTGGAACACGATTCAAACTACACCCGGTCTCATGAACGATACCATTTTGATTGCAGTTCCTGAGCACGGAAGAAATGCGAGCCCAAACACAGTCATAGATCAATATGGAAGATATGCCATCGATCACACAGGGGACTCATTATCACGCGAGATATTCTGCCTTGTTTTAGGGCCGTCTGGTGTAGTGAAACAAAACCAGGTGATCACCACCGTTACAGGCGAAAGCATTGATGTGGTGCCTACTATTGCGGATGTACTCGGATTTTATACAGACATTCCTTCTAACTATCAGGGAAATATGGGAAGCCCGCTGGCGCAGGCATTTTTTTAAAAGATGAACGTGAACAAAAAATATATCCTTCTTTTTTCTTTCATCACAATTTTATTTTTTGTGATCGCAGACAGCTGCAAGAAAGATCCGCCCCCTCCACATAATCCGTATGACGATATTCATAATACCACGGTCACACCTCCAACTCCTCCGGACCCGAACTCGATTGTAGGAATTCATGCCAATATTCTGAAAACAAGATGTGCAAAGTCGGGTTGCCACGAAGGGCATTTCGAACCTGATTTCAGAACGGTTGAATCATCCTATGCAACGCTGGTGTATCACAGAATAAAAAAGAATAGCCTTGACAGCGCATTCACTTTCAGGGTTGTTCCGTATGACACTGCTAAATCTGTTTTGTATGCACGCCTTACCCGATGCAATTTTGCAAGTACGAGCGGCTGCGACCGCATGCCGCAGGATATCATCGGTGTTCCGCTTCAGCAGAACCTGATCGATAACATTGTAACCTGGATACGTAACGGGGCAAAAGACATGTTCGGCAATGTGCCTAAGTATCCCAATACCGCACCGCGTATACTTTATTACTATGCTACCGATTCAGTTTTCAAAGCAAACTTAGGGGTAGATACCAACCGCATAGGGGGCATCGGATACAGCCCTTTTTATGTAAAGAATAATTCCACACTCAATCTTGCCATTTTTGTGGATGACGACAGCACAACTGTAGCGAACATGCTGGTGAATAAACTCAAAATATCTACTAAGGCAGATGACTTTTCTTCCGCGATCAGCTATACGGGAGTGTATTATAACCTTCCACCTCCGCAAAACTTACAGTTTTATTTGGTGACGCTCAATACCTTATCGTTGCCTAAATCAGATACTTTATTCATGCGGTATTTTGTGAATGATGGAGATCATCCTACAGATACCCAGTTTCCAACAGACAACCTGGTTCTGCCCTATAAAACATTCTGGTCATTTTACGTGAAACCATAATTAATTTACGATGTACGGCATACGACTGAATACAAGAATACTTTTTATATCAGCTCTGTTTTTTGTTTTCATATCATCGTGCAAAAAGGAGCCCACTCCTTCAAACACTCCTGCAATTACTTTTGTAAGCATCTCCCCATCTACGGCAGTGGAATATGTAAACGCGATCACCATCACCTTTTCATATGATGACCAGGACGGAGACCTTGGGCAGAACGACCCGAATGTATCTAACCTTTTTATTACAGACTCAAGAAACAGCGTAACATATAATTACCGAATTTCCCAGCTTGCTCCGGATAATGCAAACATTCATATAAAAGGGAACTTGAATGCTGTGATCAAAAACACCGCTATTACAAATGGCACCACTTCGCAGTCTGTCAGTTATTCTCTCTATGTAAAGGACAGGGCCGGGAATGTCAGCAACACCATTACTACCTCTGCGATCACTGTTACACAATAAGCGTTGCCCTTCTTCGTTTTTATTTTACCTACTTTTGAGGAATAAAACATTTTCATGAAAAAGCATTCATTATCTACCTGCGCGACATCATTTCTTATTATTGTTGGCAAGCGGGTTGTCTATTTTTTATTGTCTATTGCTTTTTTTTCCTGCGCAGAAATTCAGCCCGTGACCATGAGCGGAGTTGAAAATGTTCAGCTTAAAAAACTTTCCAATGAAGGAGTTGAATTTGATTTCTCTATGAAGATCAAAAATCTGAATAATATGAGAATTACAGTTTTCCCTTCTTCTTTTGATGCAACCATCAATGGTATGAATGTAGGAAAGATCAAACTCAGTAAAAAAGTAAGGATAAAGGCTAATTCGGATGAATCTCCTGTTTTCCATGTGAAATCTGATTTTTCAAAGTTGGGAGTTGAGGATATTGCAAATGTTATTTCCCTGGTTGGCTCCAAGAGAGCCGATATTTCCCTGAAAGGGGATGTAAAAGCAGGGAAGTGGTATTACAAAAGAAAATTCCCGATCGACATGAAAAAGACAATTTCTCTTTCAAAGTGATTTTTTGTCCCCCTCGGGAGGGGGCAGGGGGAGGTGTTTTCAAATTAACTTATAGCATGCCTAATAATCTCATTCACGAATCAAGCCCCTATCTTCTTCAGCATGCCAATAATCCTGTGGATTGGTTCTCCTGGAATGAAGAAGCATGGGAAAAGGCAAAGAAAGAAAACAAATTAGTTCTTATCAGCATTGGATACTCTGCCTGTCATTGGTGTCATGTGATGGAGCATGAATCATTTGAAGATGAGGATGTAGCCAAAATAATGAACGAACATTTTATCTGTATTAAAGTAGATAGGGAACAAAGGCCCGATGTGGACCAGGTGTATATGACCGCTGTGCAGCTCATGACCGGTAGCGGAGGCTGGCCATTGAACTGCTTTACATTGCCTGACGGAAGGCCGATCTACGGAGGTACTTATTTCCCACAAGAGAATTGGATAAAAACTCTTAACACACTAGCGGATGTTTTCAAGAATGACCCGCAAAAGGTTTTTGAATATGCAACAGAACTTACCACTGCCGTAAAACAGCACGAACTTGTTCCCGCTTTTACCGACCTGCCTGCCGGACAAGCAGGCAAGCCAACATTCACTACAGACATTCTAAAAGAATGCATTGAGAATTGGACAAAACGTTTTGATAATACAGAGGGCGGTCCGATGAAAGCTCCCAAGTTTCCGTTGCCGAACAATTATCAATTCTTGCTACGCCAATATTATTTTATAAAAGACAGCTCGCTTCTCAAGCACATAGAACTTACGCTGGAAAAAATTGCCTATGGAGGGATCTATGATCAGATAGGAGGAGGGTTTGCCCGTTACTCTACGGACAGCGACTGGAAAGTGCCGCACTTTGAAAAAATGCTCTATGATAATGCTCAGTTGGTCTCGCTTTATTCGGAGGCATATCAGTTCAGTAAAAACCCTCTCTATAAAGACATTGTATACGAAACACTTGAATTCATTCAACGTGAAATGACCTCACCACAAGGAGCCTTTTATTCAGCGCTGGATGCAGATTCGGAAGGAGAGGAAGGGAAATATTATGTATGGACCGTAGAAGAATTAAAATCAGTTCTTGGGGAGGACCTGAAAATATTTGCAGATTATTTTAATGTAAATGTAATAGGCTTCTGGGAAGAAGAGAATTACATTTTACTCAGAAAGCAATCTGATCAGGAAATTGCAAAACGATTCGGCATATCTTCCGAGGAATTGAAAGAGAAAATTTCAGGAATGAAAAGGAAACTTCTTGCTGTTCGGGAGAAACGCATTAAGCCCGGGCTTGACAATAAAATCCTCACCTCCTGGAACGCGATGATGATCAAAGGGTATGCGGATGCGTACAAAGCGTTTGGAGAGGAAAATTTTTTGCAAACAGCACAGAAGAGCGCAAATTATATATTGAGGAATATGAGTAGTGAAGATGGAGGTTTGTATCGCGCCTCACCCCCTCCCCCTCTCCTCGAGGAGAGGGGTGTCCCGACAAGTCGGGACGGGGAGAGGCTCATTAATGGATTTTTAGAAGACTATTCTTTCACCATCGAAGCATTAATTTCACTCTATCAAGTTACATTTGATGAGAAATGGCTAAATAAGGCAAGCGCTCTTGCAGAATATACGATCAAACATTTTCACGATACCGCTTCGGGTATGTTTTATTTCACATCGGACCAGGATTCAGCGCTTATTGTACGTAAGATGGAAATTCAGGATAATGTTATGCCTTCTTCTAATTCCAGCATGGCACTTTCGCTTTTTTATCTGGGTAAGTTTTTTGACGAGAAAAGATATTCAGATATAAGTGAAAAGATGTTGAATCAGGTCAGGGATGAGATCCCGAAATATGGCTCAGCGTATTCCAACTGGGCTATACTTATGCAGCATTTCCTGTATCCCTTTTATGAGGTTGCGATTGTTGGAAACTCTGTTGATGAAAAACGGAAACAGTTATCGGAACATTACGTTCCTAACGCGATTTTTGTAGGGACAACCTCACCCCCGGCGCCTCTCCCCGGGGAGAGGGGAGGAACAACACTACTGTTACTTGAAAACAAGTTTGTAGAGGGAAGGACTCTGATCTACGTATGCGAGAACAAAACATGTCAAGCACCAACGGAATATATAGAGCAAGCCTTAAAAAGGATCACTACGAATTTCGAATAAAGACGAATTACGAATTACGTAATAGGGTCATTATTTGCTTTCTTGCCTATTGCTTACTGCCTACTGCATATTTCTCTTATTCTCAAATAATCGTTCCTCCAATCATCGGCACCTCTCTCATCGAACCGGCTTTCAGTAAAGCATTTGTAAAGCAAAATAAGATCAAAACCATCACGGCAAGCGTGGTTGATAAACCGGACGGAGAGATCATACGTGATAAAGGACTTGCACAGGTATATGCGTTCGATACTACCGGAAATCTGACCAGGCATTATTTTAATGAGATCACTTCGCTGGAAAAAACAGAGACAGAAATTCCGGCAGTGGTAAAACGAGGCAGGGTCATAAAAAAAGCACACACAAAAATTGATTTTCAGTACCAGTATGATACTTTAGGGACAGAATATTTTTATACAACCTCCGGATACCTGATCATGAAACGGGTATGTATAGGAGATTTTTTTAACTCTACCTATTATGAATATTTTGGTGACGGGCTGATCAGTCGGCAAACGTTATGCAAGGAAACCAATATCGCAAAGCCCGGAGAAAAATTCAAACTGGGAGTACAAACTATTCTTTCAGAAGAAAAATTTGAATACGAGCAATTAACCCCGAACCAGGTGAAGAAAAAATTCCTGAATGACGAAGGCAAACCCTATAAGCAAGGCATATTAAATTTTGTGGACGGAAAACCGTTGGATGAATCGTATCAGTTCATAGTAGGCTTTATACGATCAGGAGTCAATTACACCTACGATAGACAAGGCAGATTGACAGATAAGATCACAACTGATAATTCAAGTGGACTCAGTACGGATAAACTTTTTTACGAGTATGATGAGAACGGGAATGTAAAGTCTGAAAAGAAATTCAAAAACGGGGTGCAGACAGATGAAGTGATCTATTTGTACGATGATGCAAAAAAACTAATGACCTCCCAAATAGACCGCCA
This sequence comes from Bacteroidota bacterium, assembly GCA_023251625.1. Classification (GTDB taxonomy): domain Bacteria; phylum Bacteroidota; class Bacteroidia; order Palsa-948; family Palsa-948; genus Palsa-948. Next base: position 5,902 of record JAHEYK010000039.1, on the reverse strand, counting down.
GCTTCAAAAAGCGAGCATCAAGATCATTAAGTACGAGTATAGTTTTTACTAGATATCTTCCTTTTCATTTTATAACAGACCTGTCAGGGTTTTAAACCCTGACAGGTCTATTGTGGACAGATAGACCGACAGCTTCAAAAGGCCAGCATCAAGATCATTAAGTACGAGTATGGGTTTTATTAGAGAGATTAATTTATCAGTTCTTATTTTTCAATTTCATCAGCTGACCCCTTTATTCCACCTTTTATATCCTCCAATAATATTTTTTCTGTTTCAATTTCTTCATTTACTTCATCAGCTAAGTTCACCTCAACTTTAACGCCTTCTGTAGTTATCATTGAAACCTTTTTTACTAATTTTTTATTCATCCAATGCTCAATTTTATGATGAGCGGGAACGATGATACTGGCAATTCCAACCAAACATAGCAATGTTAGTACTAGATTGTGATTGGTAAGATTTTCGATATGCGGATGAAGAAGCAATGAGATAAATTCAAACAAAATGAGGACGGAAAAAGTTCCAAGTAATTTTAATGTCCCCTGCTTGATTTTTATTTTACTAAGCAATAACAGAGAAGATATAAGAACCAGAATAAATATCCCAATGCCAGTCATCTGAAGATTTTCCTTTCGCTCCTCCTCAGTAAGCGCAAGCTCCTCCCGGTGCTTTTTTTCTGCCTCTTCTTTGATTTGTTCTTTTTCCATTTCATATCTCATCTCGGTTCGGGCAATTTGCTTTGCATTTTTTTCGTTAAATAGACTGTCTTTATACACGGTGTATAATCTATGATGATTGTAAGCATCTTTCCAGTTGCCTGTGATACTATCTAAATGCGTTAAATTATCATAACTACTAACAATCAGATCCTTTGCTCCGATTGATTTTGAAAGCAATAGACAAGAATCCAAATATTTCTTAGTTTGAGAATATTTTTTAAGATATATATTTATTTCTCCAAGGTTTTCATAGGTAATTGCAACCCCATTTTTATCCCCGATTTTTTTACTTATTTCTAAAGAATAAAAATAATATTTCAATGCTTCATTATAATTACCTTGAGTCTTATAACTCACCCCTAGATTATTATAACATTCTTCAATACCTAAACTATCTTTAATAGCTTCTCGTATTTTTAAGGAAGCTAAAAAATTTGTTAGAGCCAAGCCAAATTGTTTTTGATCATAATAAGAACACGCTATATTGTTATAAGAGGTAGACAGGTCTTTTTTATTGTTTAATTCTCCCCGTATCCTTAAAGATTCAAATTCATTTTTCAACGCATCGGTATAATTACCCATTATCCTGTATACATCACCCATATTGTCAAGCGAATTTGCTATTCCGCGTTTGTCTGGAATTTCTTCAAATAGTTTTAATGCAATGAAATAATTTTTCAAAGCTTCAGGATAATTACTTTGATAATCATAAATAATACCCAGATTAGTGTACGAATGCGCCTCCCCCTTCTTATAGTTAATTTTTTTTGAAAGCGACAAAGCATCGTTCGCATATTTGATAGCCCTATGGTAGTCGCCAATATCCTGTATTTTTAAGCAAATCTTATTCATGGAATTCACTGTATTCGTATCCTCTCTCGCTGTTTTCAAGACTACTTGTAAGGAATCAATGATTTTGTTTTGGCTAAATATCAGATGTACACCGGACAGCATGCACGCCAATATATTTAGCAGGATAATTTTCTTCATAAAATTGATTTAATAAATAATATTTTTATGGTAGTAAAGAAGAATGCTGTACACAAAAATTAACATGAGATCTTCTTCACCCTTCCCTCATGCCGTCCTCCTTCAAAAGGAGTGGAGAGAAACACATCCACACATTTTTTTGCTTCATTCTCTTCGATGAAGCGCGCAGGCAGTGTTAAAATATTTGCATCGTTATGCTGGCGGGATAGTTTTGCAATTTCGGAGTTCCAGCAGAGAGCTGAGCGGATGCCGGCGTGTTTGTTGGCAGTCATGTTGATTCCGTTGCCACTGCCACACATCAGCAAACCGAAATCAAATTCTTTTTTTTCTACTGCGCTTGCAACAGGGTGAGCGTAGTCGGGATAATCAACACTTTGTTCTGAAGAGGGGCCGAAGTCCTTTACTTGGTGGCCCTTTTCAGTTAAATATTTTTTCAGTATCTCTTTTAGTGAGAATCCTGCATGGTCGGCTCCGATTGCTATTTTCATAGACACTAATTACACTAATTTACACTAATTAATTTGAATGGATTTGTTTGTGATAATTCGTGAAATTCGTGTCTCATTCTACCCAGCTTTTATAATACTTCCCATCATCAATTTTTAATGCAGCCTCTGTTACCATGAGCGGCTTGAATGTATCCACCATTACAGCCAGCTCCTGCGTTTCTTTTTGTCCGATAGAACGTTCCATAGCTCCCGGTGCCGGGCCGTGAGGAATTCCTTTTGGGTGCAGTGTGATATGCCCTTGCTTGATATCGTTCCGGCTCATGAAATCTCCGGCCACATAATACAGCACCTCATCTGAATCAATGTTGCTGTGATTATATGGAGCCGGAATTGATTTTGGGTGATAGTCATATAAACGCGGACAGAAAGAGCAAACCACATACGTATCTGTTTCAAAGGTCTGGTGTACGGGAGGAGGCAGATGCACCCGGCCTGTTATCGGCTCAAAGTTGTGGATAGAAAAGCCATAAGGGAAATTGTACCCGTCCCATCCCACTACATCAAATGGGTGTGATGCATACACCACTTCATGGATCATGCCTTCTTTTTTGATCTTCATCAAAAAACTTCCTTTACGGTCATTCGTTTCCAGACTCTTTGGAAGTTTCAGGTCGCGCTCACAGAAAGGAGAATGCTCCAGTAGTTGTCCGAAATGATTTCTATAGCGTTTGGGAGTATAGATCGGAGAAAAAGATTCAAGATAGAGCAGGCGATTATCTTTCGTGTCAAAATCAATTTGATAAATGATCCCGCGAGGAATGATTAAATAATCCCCATACTCAAATTTTATATTTCCCATCATGGTGCGCAAAGTGCCACTTCCTTTATGGATAAAAAGCATTTCATCGGCATCGGCATTTTTGTAGAAATAGTTTTTCAGGGATTTTCGAGGAGCAGCAAGTCCGAGATGAACATCGCTGTTCACCAAAAGAGCTTTACGACTTTCGAGGAAATCATCGGCAGGTTCTATCTGGAACCCTTCGAGCAGCCTGGCTTTAATATTTTTTCCATCGGCAATTTTAGGCGCTACGCTGTATGACTTCACAATTTCTTTCACCATGGTTGGCCGATGAACATGATAGAGCAATGAAGACATTCCCGAAAACCCTTCTGTGCCGAACAACTGCTCGTAGTAAAAAGGATGTTTTCCGCCCTTAGGGTTTTTAAATTGCGTGTGGCGCTTTTGTGGAAACTTTCCGAGTTTGTGATAGATAGGCATTGGAATGAAAAAATTATTTATTGACAGTGACAAATGTAGGAAATATGACAGATATACTGAAACACTTTCTCCTAATAAAATTTGGCAGTGCAGGATAAATGTCATACATTTATACATTAATTTTTTTCACATGAAAGCATTTTTCCTCTTCATACTTTTCATCTCTTCTCTGCTTGCCATTGCACAACCTAATTGCAGTGCAAATTCATCAGGGGTTACCCCTATCAATGACCTCGGTGCCGGAACTTTTAACGGGTGGACAGGAGGGCTTTATCCCAATGGTTCAAATTATTTGCCCCTGACGCATCGAAATGCAGGATTGCAAATGGCCTCTCAAATTCAATGCCTTGACACCAACGGCAATCCCGATGCCGTGAATGGGAAAATTGTTTGGCTCAGTATCGGGATGTCGAACTGCACTATGGAAACGCAGCAATTCATCACTCAAGCCAATGGCTTTGCCGGAAAAAATCCAAAACTTACTTTGGTGGATGGAGCGCAGGGTGGACAAACGGCTCAGATCATTTCTTGTCCGTGGAATGCAAACTATGCAAACTTCTGGAACACAGTTATAACAAGGCTGAAAAATGCAGGTGTTTCGGCTAAACAGGTGCAGGTGATCTGGTATAAAGAAGCAAACCAGGCTAATGCACAACCGATCCAAACTTATTACGATTCTTTGGTCGTGCAGATAAAGAGATCTATGAATGAATTGAAAACTCGTTTCCCGAATGTGAAATTATGTTACCTGGCAAGCCGGATATCCGGAAGATATGCTTCTTCTGCGTTGAACCCGGAGCCCTATGCCTACTGGACCGGCTGGGCTGTTAAAAAGGCTATTGAAGATCAGATCAACGGAGATGTTCAGCTGGCATACTCCGGGAATAATGCAAAAGCACCCTGGATGAGCTGGGGGATTTATATGTGGTCAGACGGGAGCACCCCTCAAACAACCGATACCACCATTTATGTCAGATGTCCGACAGACCTACAGAACGATGGTACTCACCCTTCCATTCCAACGGGAGCAGCAAGAGTGGCCACCTGGCTTCTAAAATTTTTTTCCACGGATTCTATCTCGGAACCTTGGTTCTGGGGAACGGGATGCCCGGCAGCTACAGGAATTGCTCACAATGAAATGGAAAGTGAAATATTCATTTTCCCCAATCCATCCAAGGGTATGTTCAAGATTCAAGATACAAAGTTCAATATACAAAACCTTGAACTTTATAATATAATGGGAGACATAATTTATACGATGTCCCCCTCACCGAGGGGGTTAGAGGGAGGATTAACGATTGATCTATCGAACCAACCTGCAGGAATATATTTTCTCAAACTTAAAAGCGAGTCAAGAAGTTATTTTAGAAAACTGGTGGTGAGCAATTAACTCGGGAGCTCTACCCAATCACCACCTTCTTTGATGAGAGCAATGAGTTCATCCACGGCGATTTCGGAGGAAATATTTCTTTTCACGACTTCTTTTCCCTTGTAAAGAGTAATTTTCCCAACTCCTGTTCCCACATATCCGTAATCGGCATCTGCCATTTCTCCGGGGCCGTTCACAATGCAACCCATAATGCCGATCTTGACGCCCTTGAGATGAGAAGTTCTTGCACGGATCTTGCCTGTTGTTTCCTGCAGGTCAAAAAGTGTTCTTCCGCAAGAGGGGCAAGAGATATATTCTGTTTTTGAAATGCGCGTGCGCGTTGCCTGTAGAATACCAAAGGCAGTGGAATTAATTATTTCCCGGCCACCCCCTGCCCCTAAAGGGGAGTTATGCAGCCAGATTCCGTCACCAAGTCCATCAAGAAACAATGCCCCGATATCCGTAGAAGAATATAACTGAAATTTATCCTGAGAAATATTTTTATAACTCCTTCTTATGATAACAGGAATTTTCAGACTTTTTAATTCAAAAAACATTCTGCGCTGCTCAGCCATTCCATGTTCGCTCATTGTGTCAAAAATTAAAACCACCGTTTCATCCAAATCTTGAACCTTGAACCTTGAACCTTGAATTGTTTCCATGTCAACCACAACAAAATTCAATTGCTTTGATTTTTCTTTCGAATCCAAGTACTCGCTCCCATAGAAGAGGGGATAGGCGCGAGTTTTATTTTTACGCTTGGCAAAGATCCCAGCATTATAAATTAATCCCAGTGTTCCGGGAATTTCAAAATCAATTTCATTATCGCCCAGGTAAACATAATCGCAGGCCTGGTCGGTAAGATTCCATTTATCATTCGGAACAGAATAATTGTATCCAACAGCAAAAAAATTAGCGGGAGTCACCCTGAGTCCTTCGATTTTGCTCAGGACAGGCTCTGTCGAAGGGTTTTGTTTTTCGGAAAAATCAGCAATTACTCTTGGAACATTGTGACCTCCGAAGTTGGAAACAGATTTTGTTTCTCTGCGTTTATATTCGAATGGGGAGTATTGATCTACCCCTGCCCTAAAGGGAG
>JAHEYK010000038.1:3241-24073 GCA_023251625.1 Bacteroidota bacterium | reverse complement strand
CGCACCTGCGAGATGAGCATGAATGGTAGAAAAGGAGTTTTGATTGAGAAATTGATCGACTTGGTTCCCGAAAAGAAAACGGTATGGGAACATCAAAGCGATGACATGGGCCTAGGCAAGATGCTAAAAAATATCCGATATCATTTTACGCTGGAAAAGATAAGCGAATCAAAATCGAAGCTCACTGCAGAATCCTACTACGAGCCTGCAACGTTTTTTGGGAGCATTATGAACGTATTAATGATGAAGAGAATGTTTTCGAAAGGACAAGACACGATCCTGAGGAACATTAATTCTGTAGTGCAGGATGGAGCTGGGGCTGAGAATTGCGAATAGGCAAGGACTGCAAAAGGGACTTTTCCTCTGGGCATTTATTTCTACTCCATATAATTCCTCGGGCATTCAGCAAGCGCATAGGTGGTAATTGTATTTTTAGCCACTAACACACCAAACTTTCACCAAATATTTTTCGCAGATTCCACATACAACGTCTATTCTATATAACCCCTAATGAATATAAATTCATTTCAACTCCATTCTCATGAGGATATCCGTTTGTATATCCTCCCCCACTTTAAAAGGATGAGATCCGAATTTTATAAATCCGTTCTTCTCATAAAAGTGGATAGCTCTTGGATTTTTTTTCCAGACACCCAGCCATACGTATTTCATTTTCTGATTTTTCGCCAGGGCCAAGGCTTTTTTGAGTAGAGTCTTCCCTACCCCCTTGCCAATAAATTCTTTCAGCACATAAATTCGTTCTATTTCCATTCCCCTGCTGTCTTTTAATTCTGTTTGGGCCAGTCCAAAATTTATTTTTAAATAACCTATAAATGAATTGTTCTGGCGCGCCAGGTAAAATTCAGATTCCGGGTCAGAAAGTTCTCGCTCGAGCGTTTCCTCTGAAAATGCGGAGTCAAGAAATGCCAGCATGTTTTCCTCTGAATTATCCGAAGCAAAGGCGTCAAAAAAAGTTTGGCGGCTGAGAGATTGCAATTCTCTTCGGTGGGCAGGCAGCACCTTAATCAGTTCAATTTGCATGTCTACTCATTATAATAATAACCAAGAGCCCCTGAAGGACATTTCTTTACTTGCTCCACAATAACTTCTGAATTTACATCGCCCAGTTGTATCCATGGTTTTTCTGCTGGCTTAAAAACATCGGGCAAACCTTTTCTGCAAATAGCGGAATGAATGCACTTTTCCGGTTCCCAGGTTATGGTAAGGGTACCGTTGCTATATTTCTTTTTGATGTGGTGTTCCATCTTTCAAAGATAAAAAAGATGAAATAAACAGTACTTCTCCTCTTCCCGAACGTACTGTTTCTGTACGGGCAGGCTTCCCTGTTTTTATTTATCTTCGCGTCCCTTTTAACATGTTACCCCAATACGATGTCATAGTAGTAGGCGCAGGCCACGCCGGTTGCGAAGCAGCAGCAGCAGCAGCTAACATGGGCTCTAAGGTTCTGCTCATCACCATGGACATGACCAAAATTGCCCAGATGAGCTGCAACCCGGCTATGGGAGGCATTGCCAAAGGGCAGATCGTGCGCGAGATAGATGCGCTGGGCGGGTATTCCGGAATTGTTTCTGATCGCACTACCATTCAGTTCCGCATGCTTAACCGCAGCAAAGGTCCCGCCATGTGGAGTCCTCGCTCTCAAAACGACCGAGCTATGTTCACGCACGAGTGGCGCAAAATGCTGGAGCAAACTTCCAATGTGGATTTTTGGCAGGATACGGTGAAGGAAATAATTTTTACCCCGGCCCTAAAGGGGGAAGGCCAGAACTCCCCTTCAGGGGTTGGGGGTCAGCGGGTTGCCGGTGTTTTGACTGGCATGGGTATGACGATTTCCGCAAAGTCCGTCATCCTCACCAACGGAACTTTTTTAAACGGCATCATTCACATAGGAGAAAAACAATTTGGCGGAGGAAGAGTTGGAGAAGCGGCTTCGAAAGGAATTACAGAGCAATTAATTTCTCTCGGCTTTACTTCCGGCCGTATGAAAACCGGAACTCCTCCGCGTGTGGATGGAAGAAGTCTGGATTATTCCAAAATGGAATTGCAGCCGGGGGATGAGAACCCGAGTAAGTTCTCGTATTTGGACGGAACTTCTCCGTTTTCGCCTCACCCCCGGCCCCTCTCCTCGGGAGAGGGGGGGAAACAGCAGATTCCCTGTTACCTCACTTATACGAACGCAGAGGTCCACGAAATCCTCAAAACCGGTTTCGATAAATCGCCTATGTACGCAGGGAGAATTCAAGGCCTTGGTCCGCGCTATTGTCCCAGCATAGAAGATAAGATCACACGCTTTGCGGATAAGGAACGACATTTGATATTTGTAGAACCCGAAGGCTGGGACACGGTAGAAATTTATGTGAATGGATTTTCTACTTCCCTGCCCGAAGAAGTGCAGATAAAAGCCTTGCGCAAAATGCCCGGATTCGAAAATGTAAAAATGTTCCGTCCCGGCTATGCGATTGAATACGACTACTTCCCTCCTACTCAATTGAATTTAACGTTGGAAACAAACCGCATTCAGAATTTATATTTCGCAGGACAGATCAATGGCACCACCGGCTACGAAGAAGCGGCATGTCAAGGTTTAATGGCGGGAATAAATGCGCACCTGAAAATAAATAAGCGTGAGCCATTTATTCTTACTCGTTCCGAAGCATATATCGGTGTTCTCATCGATGATCTCGTCACCAAAGGAACAGACGAACCTTATCGCATGTTCACTTCTCGTGCGGAGTATAGAATTTTGCTCAGACAAGATAATGCAGACGTACGTCTCACTCCTAAATCACACGAGATTGGTTTGGCAAGCAAAGAGCGATTAGACAGAGTGAACCAAAAAAATGCGGAAGCTGCTCAGATCACTAAGTTCTTTAAGGATGAAAGCATTTCTCCGGATGAAATAAATCCTTTCCTCGAAAGTATCGGTTCCGCCACGCTTAAACAAAAAGTGCCGATGTTCGGAGTGTTGGCCCGCCCCGGAGTTTCGGTGAAAGATTTTGTAAGCTGCAGCGCGGGACTTCAAAAGTTTTTAAAACTTTTGAAGTCCGGGCACGCGCTGCCCGAAAGCGTAGAGCAGGCCGAAATATTAATGAAGTACGAAGGATACATCAGCAAAGAATACGAAATGGCCGAAAAGATACAGCGCCTGGAAGAAATAAAACTGCACGAAGATTTTGATTACCATCGCCTCACCTCTCTTTCTTCTGAAGCGCGGGAAAAACTTTCTAAAATTCGCCCCAATACTATCGGGCAGGCATCGCGCATTTCCGGAGTGAATCCTTCGGATGTTTCTATTCTGCTGGTATATATGGGGAGGTAAGACCACAGCTCCAGCTTCAATACGGAGAGACAAAATCCCCCACCCAAACTTTTTCCGAAAAAAATATGAGTTCTGTCGGAAGGCATTCTTTGCCGCAGAATACCCATGATTTGGATTTAAATTATTTAAATAAAAGGAATTTAAAGGATGATTTAACGATTAGTGTTAAGTTGATAACATTTTGCGTGCGATATTATAACAGCATTTGTTTAATTTATATTTTTACTCCCCCTCCCCTTCCCTACTCCACTTGGAGAGGGATATAGCCGGCGGCTGTCGGGAAAGGTAGAAAATGGCAATACAAATTGGAAGCGTAATAAAAAAAGTAATGGAAGAGAAAAGAGTTTCTCCTTCCGAACTAGCTTCGCGACTAGGAGTTCATCCGGGGAGCATCAGCCGTATTTTTAATTACAAGCATATGCATTCATCCCTGCTGCAGAAGATCTCTCAGGCTTTAGGGCATGATTTCTTTAAGTATTTTACACAGGACATTAAAGTGGAGAGACCTGCCTCGGATAAACAAATTGACGAATTAAAAAAGGAATTAGATGTTTTAAGAAAAGAAAGCGGGTATTTGAAACAAATAAACGAGCTATTATCAAAACAAGGCACAACAACCAACGAAAACCAAACATCGCATGAGGGCTAGATTGTATGCCTTAGGGAGTGTTTCACGTGAAACAACAATACTGTCATGTTGAGCGAAGCGAAGCATCTCTTCAAATATGCAGATCCTTCACTTCGTTCAGGATGACAGAAAATACAGAATATGGAAACATTAAATAACTGTCCGGTTTGTAAACACGATAAGACACACGCGTCCTTATCCTGCATCGACTACACTGTTTCACGTGAAACGTTTCAGATTTTGGCTTGTGATGCCTGTGGATTTCGCTTCACCTCTCCCCGTCCGGATGAAAAAGAAATAGGCAAATACTACCAGGCCGAGGATTATATTTCACATTCAGATACAAGCAAGGGGATTGTAAATAAATTGTATCAGATCGTGAGGAACTATACGATCAAACAAAAGGTAAAACTAATTAATGACATAATCCCAAACCCTAAACCCCCAACCCCAAACCTTTTAGACATCGGTTGCGGCACTGCAGAGTTTTTAAATGCATGTAAAGTGGATGGGTGGAATGTAACAGGCATAGAACCATCGGAGCTTGCGCGTAAGAATGCAGAACAAAAATTTGGCATCACTCCCCTGCCCCAGGAAAAACTTTTTGAGATCAACAAAAAGCAATTTAATGTGATTACTCTTTGGCATGTATTGGAGCACATACATCAGCTCGATAAAACCATCGATCAGATAAATAAATTATTAGTTGATGAGGGTGTTTTGATCGTTGCAGTGCCTAATTGCAATTCGTGGGATGCAAAAAAATATGGAGCTCAATGGGCAGCCTGGGATGTGCCCAGGCATCTGTATCACTTTACACAAAAAGATATTGAAATACTTTTCAAAAGATTCGGATTCAAACTATCAGAAGTGCTTCCGATGAAATTCGATTCCTTTTATGTTTCACTGTTGAGTGAAAAATACAAAACAGGAACATCAAATTTGATCTCGGGATTTTTGAACGGACTTATTTCAAATCTTTTAACAGCGGGGAAAGGATATTCAAGCCAGATCTATATATTGAAAAGGAGTTAATTAATTGATAATCAATACTTTAATGATAATTTTACAAAACATCATAAACAGTAAATACCATTATCAGCCAAGCTGGCTTTTGGTTATTATGGTTTTTAGCATTATGATATTAGGGTATTTATATTCTGCATTCAACAGCAGGTTCAATACATTTATTAAATCAGTTTTTGTTTCAAGATTTGCAAGCCAGTCATCGCGCGAGGAACGGTCACTGACTCATCCTGTATCCTTTTTTTTATCTCTCAATTTTATACTCATTTCATCTTTATTTATTCTGCAACTGATTTCTTCGAAAGTATTTTTTGATAGCGGGATCGAGTTTTCGTTCTTCTCATTTCTCATTCTAATGACCCTGGTTTTTCTTGTCTATTTTATAAAAATAATAGTTCTGAAAGTATTTGCCTACTTCACAGCCAAACAGGAAATTATTTCAGAATATATATTCATACTTTTTTTGGTGAATCATTTTTTAGGAGTAGCACTCCTTCCCATCGTTGTGCTGATCGCTTATGGGCCCACCTCTTTCATAAATGGAATTGTTTATGTAGGGGCAATATTTTTTTTAGGAGCGTTTGTGTTCAGGATAGGGAGGGGGATAAGCGCTGTTTTGGTCAACCGAGAATCGACTCTGTTTTATTTAATTTTGTACCTTTGCACCCTCGAAATATTACCATTGATTATAGGAATAAAATTGTTTGAAAGATTGTCGTGAGGGGTTCGAAGAAGTAATCAGAACAAACAACGATGAAAATAAAATCTGTCTTAGTCACACAGCCAAAGCCAGAGTCTGATAAATCCCCCTATTTCGAACTTTCCAAAAAATTTAATCTCAAGATAGACTTTGTTCCGTTCTTTCACATGGAGGGGACCTCCGCGAAGGAGTTCCGCCAGGAAAGAATTAACTTACCCGATTACACAGGCGTTATCATCACCAGCCGCCATTGCATCGATCATTATTTCCGGTTGTGCCAGGAGATGAGATTTGAAGTGCCGGAGACGATGAAATATTTTTGCACGTCAGAGGCTATTGCCTATTACATACAGAAATATATTCTGTACAGGAAACGCAAAGTATTTCATGGCCAGCATAATATTCATGACCTGGCGCCCATCTTAAAAAAGCACAAAGAAGAAAAATTTTTGTTGCCGCACTCGAATGTGCACAACAAAGAGATAGACGAGGTGTTGGATAAAGAAAAGATCAACTACACCAAAGCACTTTTTTATCGTGCGGTGCCCAGCGATCTTTCCCACATTAAAACGCTGGGCCACGATATGCTGGTTTTCTTCAGTCCGGCCGATGTAAAATCACTCACCAAGAACTTTCCAAAATTCAGGCAGAGGGAGACGCTGATAGCTGCTTTTGGCAGCACAACTGCAAAAGCTGTTGAAAATGCAGGATTTAGGCTCAATATTCAGGCTCCAACGCAGGAAGCCCCATCTATGACCATGGCCATTGAGAACCACATCCGCCAGGGTAAAAACAGCAAGAAATAGCCTATTTTGCTGTAACTTTAGGTACCTTAGAGTCGTCTTATTCACAAATCGCGATAACGAGAAATGACCGTTGAAGAGTTTAACCAGTGCGTTGATCTGCATGCTGATAATCTTTATCGATTCATTCTAAAGAATGTAAAGGACAAAGATAAGGCGAAAGATGTGGTACAGGATACGTACGAGAAATTGTGGCTGAAGGTATCAGATCTGCCGTCAACCAATGCCAAGTCGTACATGTTCACTACGGCATACCGCACCATGATAGACATGTTCAGACGAGACAAGAAACAGGTGAGGATGGAGGAAAATGAATTTGAAGAATCACTTAGCCACAACAGGCAGTATACAGACCTGAAAGCCGTGTTGAACGAAGCCGTAAATAAGCTGCCGGACATACAGAGAATGGTGGTGATGATGAGAGACTATGAGGGATATTCATACAAGGAAATAGGGGAGATGACAAACCTGACAGAATCGCAAGTGAAAGTATATATTTTCAGGGCAAGGATATTTTTGAAGAACTACATCGGAGACATAGAAAAAGTAATATGAACATAACCCGACATAACTGCGAAGCGGCATTTCTCGATTACTACGAGAAGAACCTTTCCCCGGTGGAAGTGGCGGAGGTATTGTTCTTTTTGGAAGAGAATCCAGACCTGAAAGAAGTGTTTGAGGCATACGAAGATATTTTTTTGGAACACGATAAAATAAATTTTCCGGACAAGGAAGCGCTCAAGAAAAAATATTCTGCTGAAGAGCTGAACGTGATCCTTTCTTCCGAAATAAACAGAACAAACTGCGAACAGTTTTTCGTGGCGAGTGCCGAAGGAGTTCTTTCGGGAACACAAGCGCAGAAGTTGAATGCGTTCCTGGCCCTGCACCCGGAACTTCAAAAAGATTTTGACCTGTTTCAAAAGTGCATACTGCCTGCCGATAAAATACCTTTTGAATACAAGAATACTCTGAAGAAGGAACCTGTCTGCGCAGAGAACCGGGAAGAATATTTTATCCGTGCGATAGATAAGGACTTGAACCTTACAGAGCAAAAACAACTGGCTTCTTTCCTGCATAAGAACCCCGAATACAAAAAAGAGCTCGAGCAATTCAAGAAAACCATACTGACCCCTGAAAAGATATCTTTTGAATTCAAGGAGCACTTGAAGAAGAGAGAGAGAAAGCCGGTTGTTATCGCTCTCTTCTCACAACGCACAACGTATTATGCAGCCGCGGCCGCGGTGCTTCTGCTGCTGGGATTATTCTTCTTTTTCAGGAATGATGCCCCTGTAAGCTACCTGGCGAATAACACAAAACAAGCAGCGGTTAAGACGGAGACAGCAACCGGGAATAAAACCAGCCACAATCCTTTGACCGAAAAGGAACAAACGCCCACTTCGCCCAAAGAAGAATCTGTGAACACTGAAAAGCAACAGCCATCGGCCAACAGCTCGGTTTTTGCGGTCAAAAATCCGGTGACGCCTAAGGTGAAAATAAACGAAAATGTTCAGGAAGAAAAAAATATTCCGGCTCCTATTCTTGTTCAGGATAACACCGAAGAAAAACTGATAGCCAACAAAGCAGACGTAAAAGCTCCGGAGAAAGCTGACAACACAACCGCACAAAATAAGGAAGAGAAAAAAGACAGCTCATCCGTTTCAAACCAGATCACAGGGAGTGTTGTTGCTTCCGTTCAAATTCCCAAAAGGGACAATGCAGAATACGAAAGCATGAGAGGGTTTATCAATAAAAAGGTTAGAAATGTGTTGGGCATCAATAAACCAACCGAATGTGAAACAGCATCTGATGAGATCACATTATGGGATGTGGCTATGGCTGCCAAGAACGGTGTGCAGAAGATCATAGGAACAAAAGCCATCGATATAAATAAAGTGTGCGATGGTAGCGGAGATAAAGTGGAATATGTATTTGCTGCAGGAAATTTCAGGATCAGCCGGAGCGGATCGCAAAGATAAATTCACGGGCAGGATAGGGGAGGAGCATTGCAATATTCCAACCACCACAAAAAACATAAGCGCCACAGAATAAAATCGGATATTAGCAGTATGAAAAAAATTATTTTACTCACCGTCTCTTTGATATTTGTACTCGGAGCATACGCCCAGGAAAAGACAAAAGAAAAAAACGACACTACCCGGATCAAATGGGGCCACTCCAAAATATGGATCTTTCCGGATAAAGATTTTAAGGCAGACAGCACACAAAAAGGCAAATCAAAAAGGGGCGCCTTTGTTCACTGGGGAGGTTTTGACCTGGGAATTTGTGCGCTCACTACGGCAGACAATCAGTTTCAAATTCCGGCCAATGAAGATATTTATAACCTTAATTATTTCTTAGACCTGCGATATAATAAATCATGGTATTATTCTCTTAATCTGCTGGAAAAGAACTTTCGTGTATATAAAAATCAGATCTACTTTATTACCGGCCTTGGCATGGAATGGGATAGCTACAACTTCAGAAGCAATATCACGTTAGACCCTGCTGCAGCTAATACGAATGCATCCACCACCACATTGGATACTTCTTCGAGAGTTACGTATGTTACCAACCAACTTAAAGTGGCGTATTTGAAAACGCCCATATTATTCGAGTTCAACTCAAACAATACAAATGCCCACAAATCTTTTCACCTGGCACTGGGAATGGAGCTATGCTACAGAGTAGACTCCTGGACAAAACAGGAATATGAGATCAACGGATACAGTCATGTTGTTACACGTAATGATGATTATAATCTTAACGCATTAAAATATGGACTGGCAGTGCGGGCAGGATACGGAGGATTGACACTTTTTGCTAATTATGCTTTTTCACCCTTGTTTGAAGAGAGCAAAGGGCCCGAAAAGCCCATTTTCCCCTTATCTGTGGGCGTTGCTCTTTCTTACTGACTTCGGGCTGACCTCTAAGAATAGCTGATTATTAAAGGTGGGTTGCTATAATTATGCCCCTTTTTAAGTTACCGAGTTTTCATTTTTTTCTTTACTTTGCATTATATTTCATTCACCATGAGAAAAGCCAGGTTATTCGTAGCAGTCCTATTCATTGTTTGCGTTGCCTTTTCAGGCATTGTAACAGCTCAGGACATTCACTTTACACAGTTCACTCAATCGCCATTAACAGTAAATCCCGGTCTTGCAGGAACCACTGTTTGGATTCGCGCCGGATTGATATACCGTTCACAATGGGGCGCAGTAACAGATAATCCGTACAGCACAATTGGGGCTTCGTTTGATATCAAATCAAAAAAGAAATGGCTCAAGGTCAGCAAACAAACCGAGCGTTATAGAAAAGCAACTGATAATGGTTTTGGATGGGGAGTAAATCTTTTTAATGACCGCGCCGGAGACGGACACATGAACACGCTTCAGGCAAACTTGTCGTTAGCGTATCAGATCATGGTTAGCGAAAAGAGCATGCTTGCACTCGGATTTCAGGGAGGCATGATGCAGCGCAGCATCCAGTTTGATAAACTTTATTGGGGAACACAATACGATCCTAGCTCCTCCTCAGGCTATAACACGGCTTTGCCTGCAGATAAAGCTATTACGGGAGGCACTTCCAGCTTTGTAAGGCCTGACCTTGGAGCCGGAATGATCTACACGTACAAAAAGAACGAACGCTACATGCGCGGAAACGACCAGATGGACTTTACGGTTGGCGCTGCGATGTTTCACATTCTGCAACCAAAATATTCTTTCCTGAATTCATCCCCGATCGAACAATTATATCCGCGCTATGTGATACATGGAATGGCCACCATCGGAATTAAAAATACTGCACTGGCTATTGTTCCTGCATTCTTGTTTCAGAAGCAAGGACCCAACCAGGAACTTTTTGCGGGCACTTTGGTTCGCTACATGCTGAAAGAAGATTCCAAGTACACAGGATATGTTAAAGGAGCTTCTATTTCTGCCGGAGGGTATTACCGCAACAAAGATGCATTTGTGGCTGCAGCTCTTTTTGAATTCGGAAGCTATGGAGTGGGCATCAGCTATGACTTTAACGTTTCGGGGCTCAGCACCGTAAGTTCAGGACGCGGGGGATATGAGATCACATTAAGATTCTTGAATCCTGCACCGTTCTTGTTCAGCCAGGCAAGCTTCAACAAATAATATTATTTCCGATAAATATAAATCCCCTTGGTGAGGTCCATCAAGGGGATTTTTTTTGGACTAAGCGCAGCTTAGCGTGCGGCACGCCAACAACAATTACAATTTCCTAAACCACTGGATCATGGGGAAGGTGAAAGGCTGCACTTCGTTATCATACATGATCCCTGCAAAACCAAACTGGAACGCTTTATTACTACCCTCTTGCTCCCAGCGAATACCCGGAATCAGAATAGCAAATCCGGGCTGTCCTGCAGTTACAGGGCTAACAGTGGTGATGCCTGTATTGGGATCATAATTACTTTGATATGTTGTTCTTTTTGGACCTACAGGCATAATGAAAGAATCAAACACAATGCTCGCCTTTTTACCCACCTTTATTAAACCCGCCGCAGAAAGCAACAGTCGGCCCTCACGAACATTATTGTAGCTCGGGTTAAAAGGAGGGTTCGGATCATACGTAGTCTCTTTGTAAACAACAGCTCCATAGCCTGCTGAGAAAGTAAGGTTTATTCGGCGCTCTCCATAGGTGATGGAAGCAAACGGAAGCCCGATAGCCAGATCCGGCTTGGCCCAGGAGCCGGTGCCCAGCAAAATACCTACAGACATATTTAATTTTTTAGCAAGCGGGATGCAATATTTTGCCGTTCCTATTGCCGGCATGCCCAGCCAGGAGGTCATGATACCACATGAAAAATTTTTAGCGGCCGCAAATTCAAAATCCGGCCCGTAGATGCTCCATAGAACATAGCTCTCTCCTTTTTCAATAGGGAAACCGTTGGTGGTTAGGAAATACCGGGTCGAAAAGAGCTCAGCGCCTTTAAGTTCTCCCGTAGAGGAGAGATCTTCTTTTTTTACCTCTGTAATTTCTTTTATTTCATGCTTAGGAATAGCAACCTGTCCAACCGCTTTTGTATCGATAAGTACCTCATGGGCATCTTTAGAAATAATTTTTCCAAAGAAAACCGATCCGTCATTTTTAACAACCTTATAGAGCTTTACGGTGTCTTTTTGAGTCGAATCAGTTTTGTTCTGGCCAAATACAGCCGCAGAGAAAAGCAAAAAGAAAACAGAAAGTATAATTTTTATATTGTTTTTCATGGACAACAAAGGTAAGGTTTTTAATTCTCAGAATAATGACCGATATCAGCAAGGAGCTTGACATTCATCAGGGATCGGAGGGTAACAAAACACGGTTTTCACAACTTTCCGCCCACCACCAAACTCTTCTTGTATTTTTTTACAACGCCTTTGGTATCAAAGACCTCAAAGTAGAGGATGTAAATACCCATGCGGGCTTTTAGTTTTTCATCGGTGATGCCGTCCCAAAAAAATGTTCCGGAGGTGGAGAGGAGTTCATTGCGCACTAACGTTTTTTCCAACCTTCCGCGCGAATCGTAGATCTGTACATTGGCTATCATGCCGGGCATGTCAAATGCATACGAGATGCTGAGCACATCGTTGTACCCGTCATTATCAGGCGAGAAAACTTCAGGGGATAAAGTTATTTCTGTTCCTCCTTCGTGGTTCGTGTACTGAGAATTTTTGTAAGCGGGTGTTGCCCCGCCTACGTTTTGTGAGGCAGAATGCCAATTGCTTTCGTCCTGCGTGGAGCTCTCATAATTAATTCTTTCCAAAGAAATCCCCTTTGTATCGTTCAACAAGGGCAAGTGCCAGCCGGAATGATATTGCAGCTTGTCGATCACAGCTTGTGAAATATTTGTAAGCAGAACAAAATCACTATCGTTGTTCATGGCCGGGATCGAACTCATCTCTATAAACCCATTTGAATTTGGGGTGCTGTATTGTGCTTTGATGGCATTTGCATCCGTGCTCAGCACAAGATATTTCTGTGGAAGGAATAAATATCCCTTGGGCGCAACTTGATTTATTTCCGTCAGATTTCCGCTGTTATCCTGCGAGCAGAGGAAAATTTCTTTCAGGTCAATTATTTTATTGGATCGGTTATAAATTTCTACCCACTCGACACCATTGTCTTTGGGATCGAACATAATTTCATTGATGACAATATCGTTTTGTTCGGTGGGCTCCGGAATGGCAAATTGAGTGGAGCTGTCAGCCGAAATGACGTTGCTTGCACAGTCTCTCGCGGAATGTACATTAACAGTATAAATAGTCCCGGCATTAATGGAAGAAGAAAGCGTTAGTACCACGCTCATATAATCCGGCTCCACAGGATTTGCTGAGGCTGGGTTCCCGATTCCGTTATCGATCGAGTAGGAGAGGGGATTCATCAGCGTGGCGCTGTCCATATATTCGTCAAAAAATAATTGGACGATATTGGAAGAAACAATAGCAGCATGAGAAAGTTTAGGAGGAGTAACATCGGGAGCGGAAGCATTCACCGAATTTTTTCTTCCCGGAGTTCCGCCCGAATTATCGGCAGAGGCTTTCCAGTTTGCTTTTCCGGCACAAGGCGAGTTCGGATCTATTTGTTCCATGGACCAGCCTCCTGCATCTTTCAAGGGATCGTTGTACCAGCTTGGCAGATAAAACGAAAACGAAATAATATTCCCGTTCGCATCTCGCAGTACCAAACTGTCGCCCGTATCGTTCAAGGAGGGGAAAGAAGGAACCCCAACGACAGAAACTCCTGTGAACAAGCTTGCAGCCGAAGTGGATGTGAGTACGTAAAAACTATCAGGAAGAATAGTGATGTCAGGAATTATTGTGGTTGAACTCGCATCCGAAAGTTTCCAGCCCCTTAGCGTAGCTGTGAAATTAGTGCGGTTGTGCAGTTCAATATATTCATAGGGTGGCAGACTATTGGGAGCAGGATTTATATCCGCCATAATTTCGTTGAACACAACATCATTTGCCGCAGGAATGAAAAACAGGAATGGCGCTGTGGAGTTCAACGTGTTGTTGCCGGCAAGGTCCTGCACACCGGTGGAGGTCAAAATATAATTTGTGCCGTTCACAAATTTTTTTGTGAAAGTCAAATGAACGAGTGAAGGATCAACGGAATCCAGCAATGCTCCGGAAGGATAGCCAACCCCGTTGTTTACGAGATAATTGGCAACCGTTTGCGCTGAAACCATACTTAATGCTTCGCTGAAGTAAGCATCTAATTTATTTTGTGAAATAATAGTAACAGAATCAAGATTTGCCGGTAAAATATCGGGCGGAGCATAGATATAAAAATCGTCAAAGAAAAATTTTGTGGCGTTGGTGGTGGTGTATTTGCAATAGACGCCAAAGAAATTTGTATTAGTGAACGTATTATCCGTTCCGCTTGCCTCCAATAAGTAATTGGTTCCGCCGGCAGGATCAATAAATAATCTCCAAAGCCCGGTACTGTCGCGTGTCACTTTTATTCCAACGGTAAATGCATTGGCGATGAGCGTTGTTCCACGGCATACGGAAATCGAGGAGGCGCCTGACTTTCGGAATAATTCAACCTGATCGTTCGATAAGGATTCTCCGAACTGCAGGTAATATCCGTTCAAACTTCCTGAAAGATCTTTTTTATTCGAGACCAGATAAACACGTGCATAATTACTGGAAGAAGGAGAGAAATTAAGGTGTATCCAGAAAGACCACTCGCAATTGTTCATCGGCTGAGTGTTTGTCAGCGCCAGATAACTTGTGCTTGTTCCTGAGGAGTTCAGCTGTAATTGCTGACTTACATTCACCGCAAAATCGGTGTCGTTGCCGCTCCAGGCCGGATTGGAAGTAAAGTTGCCGTCAGTGAAATTATCGCTGATCTGACTATACGAAATAGCCGAACCCAAGCATATGACCCAAGAAATAAGTATTCGTAATTTCGTACCCATTCTACAATAACTTTAAGAGCGCCAAAAATAATGGATTGTTTTAGAACAAGATTAATTATTTCAGTTCTGCTGCTCCTCTTTTTTCAATGGGCAAAAGGCGCTGTTGTTTCCGGAAAAGTTACTGATGAAACGAACGAAGGGCTTCCGTTTGTAAGCGTGTACCTACAGGGCACCACCTTTGGTGTCACCACCAACAAGGATGGGAATTATTCCATTGAACTTCCTGCAGGCAGCCACGACCTGGTGTTTCAGCTCATCAGTTACAAAAAACACGGGGAGCTTGTGCACGTAGAATCGAACGATCAAAAAATAATTTTAAATGTAAAGATGGAACCTCAGCCCTATGAGATCGCAGAGGTGACGGTGAACGGTAATGCCGAAGATCCGGCTTATGAAGTGATGCGTAAGGCAATACGCATGCGAAAATATTATCTGAACCAGGTTGAATTTTACAACTGTGATGTGTACATAAAAGGACTGCAGCGTGTAACCAGCTATCCCAAAAAATTCATGGGCTTTGATGTGAACGCAGAAGGAGAGATCGACAAAAAGACCGGCATTTTTTATTTATCAGAATCCGTTTCAAAATTTTATTTCAAACAGCCGGATAAAATACATGAGGTGATGGTCTCTTCCAAAGTGAGCGGCAACAGCAAGGCATTCAGCTACAACCAAACCTCTGATCTACTCCTGAATTTTTATAACAATATTGTAGATGTAAGGGTGGTGAGCAAGCGCGGTTTTGTTTCCCCCATCGCAGAAGGCGCCATGTTCTATTATAATTATCACCTGGCCGGAACTTTTTATGAGAACGGAAAGGCCATCAATAAAATTCAAGTGCTGCCTAAACGCAAAAACGACCCTGCTTTTCGCGGATACATTTACATCACCGAAAATACCTGGCGCATTCACAGCACCGATCTGTATCTGATAAAAGATGCAGGGATCGAAGTGATAGATACCTTACGCATAAATCAGGTGCATTTACCAGTGGCTGTTTCCCCCCTCTCCTCGGGGAGAGGGGATGGGGGTGAGGTGTGGATGCTTTTCTCCAACAAGCTCACCTTCTCCTTTTCCATTTTCAGTTTCAAGGGCAACGGGATGTACCTCGGCATTCATTCCAGGTATAATGTGAGACAAAGCGGCAATGAACCGCCCAAGGGAGTGATCGCCGAAACAGCATTGGCAAAAGCAGAAGAGAAAAAAGAAACGTCTGCGCCCCCGCCTGCGAGCAAACGAAAAAAAAGGCGCCGGTCCAAAATGGGAGATACAAATATTCCATTTTATCAGGATATCATTGCTGCCGAACGGGATTCTCAGCGTGCCGAACGAAAAATGTTTTCTTCGGGCGAGATCATGAAGGTGAATAAAGAGGCAAACAAAAAAGATTCATCTTATTGGGCGAGCGTGAGGCCGGTGCCCCTTACGGAGGAAGAAAAACTTGATTACAAACAGAAAGACAGCATACAGGTAATTCATGAGTCAAAAACATTTTTGGATTCTGTAGATAAGAAGACCAATAAGTTCAAGCCGATAGACCTGCTATTCGGATATTCACATGAGTCGCGCTATAAAAAAAGAACCACTTCTTTTTCTCCGCTGCTCGAAAATGTGCAGTACAACACCGTTCAGGGCTGGGTGGCGGCCACCGAGCTCGAGATCGACAAAAAATTTGAATCGGAAAAACATTTGTATAAAACGATCGGAGCCTCTTATGGATTTTCAGACAAACGGATAAATGCACGGGGGAAAATACTTTATGAGATCAACCACCGGGATTTTACCAACATGGGCATTGAAGGAGGAAGGCAAACCGTGCAGTTCAATGAAAAAAAACCGATCTCTCCATTGGTAAATTCTGTTTACTCGCTTTTTGATGAGAATAATTACATGAAACTTTTCCAAAAAGACTATTTGAGACTTTCTTATAATTCAGAACTGGCCAACGGAGTTTACCTGCGAACATTTTTAGAATACTCCGACCGCGCGGCACTCATGAACACCACCAATTATGTTATGTTCTCATCCATGAAAAATCACGGGGAGTACACTTCCAATGATCCTTTGCTGCCTTTGAATGACAGCCTTCCGTCTTTTAAGAGAAACCAGGCATTGGAGCTCAGGATAAACCTCCGTCTGCGCTTTCGCCAGAAATATGTAACGCGGCCGGATGAAAAATGGGTGTATGGTTCCAAATATCCATCGCTGCATTTGGAATACAGAAAAAGCCTGCCCGGCATTTTAGGTTCTGACATGAATTATGACCTGGTGAAACTGAGCATCACCGACAAAATAAAGCTGGGCCTGCTGGGCAAAGCAAACTATCTGGTTTCTGCCGGGAAGTTTCTAAACAGCCGGAAAATGGAGCTCATGGATTATTATCATTTCTCAGGCAACAAAACCATTTTTTCCAATTTTGATTTTACCGATTTTCAGCTGCTGGATTATTACACCTATAGCACGAACGGCAGTTTCCTGGAAGCGCATTACGAGCACGACTTTGGAGGATTTATCCTCAACAAATTCCCCTTGCTGCGTAAATTAAAAGTGAACGAACTTGCCGGACTGCATTACCTGCATACAGAAAAACTCCCCAACTATTTTGAAGTTTTTGTAGGCATTGAAAAACTGAACCTGCTCCGGGTAGATTTTGTTTCCTCTTTTACCGACAAAGCCCATCTGATGACCGGAATAAGATTAGGGTTGAAAGTGGGAGGGAGGTAATTGATAGTGAATAAGTTTTATTCTTTGTGTATTCTTTGTGGGCTGTTTATTCCCTTTGTGACCTTTGTGGTCATGGCTGTTTGCTTCGCTATGTATGCGGGCAAATACAGAAACCACAAAGGACACGAAGGTCGGCACAAAGGCCTCAAAGAACACCCTGTTGAAATGGCATATTATTTATCCGTAATAACCAATTTATCTGCTGCTAAAATTTTTCCATCCTCAGTTAAGCGAATAAAGTACAGCCCGCTCGGAAGATTTTCCCGATTGATTATTGTTGATTGGCTATTAATTATCGCAATCTGCTTTACTTCCTGTCCGAAGGAATTGTAAAGGGTGAGGGTTGCATTCTGCAAAAAATTGTCTGATTGTAAAGATGTTTGGGAAGAAAATGGGTTTGGGGAAATGGATAGTGATTTGTTACTATAAAAATCTTGAATGCTTGCTGGAATAACAAAAACCGTTGTGCAGGCCGAGTCTGCGCAGCTGCCGATTGTTGCCACAACACAATAGACAGTTGTTATTGCGGGTGAAACAATAATGACCGGCCCGCTTGCCCCATTGCTCCAAGAATAGGTTCCTCCTCCGCTAGCGCTAAGTGTTGTCGAATTCCCTGAAGTTATGGTTGTATTTCCTGAAACAGCTACAGTAGGAGGCGGACTGACTGATATAGATGATATCGCAGATGCTGTGCTGGTAGTGGCGTCCATTACTGTTACCGTATAAGTAGATGTAGTTGAAGGACAGATAATAATTTTTTGTGTTGTTGCGCCTGTGCTCCATGCATAATTGTAGGGAATAGTTCCTCCACTCGCTACAGCATTAAGGGTTGCACAATCCCCTATGCAAATATTCGCACTATTTGTTGAAACCGCCAACTGAGCATTGGCTGTCGAGCAGACAAAAACTGTTGCTATGAATAAAAATTTTTTCATTTTCCTTTTAATTTTGATATTTTCCCTAGCAGTTATAAATATACTCATTATCCCATTTATCCGCATGTAGATATTAGGCAAGTTCTCCCGCTAAAAAACACCTCTTTTTCAAGGCAGATTGACTATGACAAAC
Organism: Bacteroidota bacterium; assembly: GCA_023251625.1. Taxonomy (GTDB): domain Bacteria; phylum Bacteroidota; class Bacteroidia; order Palsa-948; family Palsa-948; genus Palsa-948. Next base: position 5,854 of record JAHEYK010000038.1, on the reverse strand, counting down.
ACAACGATTTCTTGTTATTTTTACCCCCGCCCGTAACGAAACGTTTCGTTCGGGCAGGCACCCATTTTTAAGGCACATGATAACCCACATCGAAGGCAAGCTTCTGGAAAAAAACCCAACCTACGCGATCATTGATTGCAGCGGAGTGGGATATTATTTGCACATCACTGTAAATACATATTCTAAAATTGCCCCGATAGCTATCGGGGTCGAAAAATGCAAACTGCTCACGCATGTCATAGTGAGCCAGATGGATAATTCGCAAAACATGTATGGCTTTTTTGATGAGCAGGAGCGTACTACTTTCCGCCATCTTATTTCTGTTTCGGGAGTGGGCGCGTCCACGGCAAGAATGGTGTTGTCTGCGCTCTCTCCGGCCGAAGTTCAGCAGGCAATTGCAAGCGGAAACGTGTCGGTTTTCCGAAGTATAAAAGGCATTGGCGAAAAGACCGCACAACGTATAATTATTGATCTCGCTGGTAAATTAGTCCCCCTCTCTGGAGGAGAGGGGTCAGGGGTGAGGCAAGGGGGTCTAATCCACAATAAAACAAGGGATGAGGCGTTGAAAGCTCTGCTCACGCTGGGGTTTGTGAAGAATCTGTCGGAAAAAGCGGTCGATAAGGCCCTCTCGACAAACCCAGAAATGTCTGTAGATCAAGTAGTTAAAGAAGCATTAAAAAATTTATGATATACCTGCCTTAGCCCTCCTCAAAAGAGTGGGAATTGGAGGAAGGAAGTAAAGTTTTTTGGATAGAAAGTGAAAAACCTCAGGACATCATTTTTCGTTTCGGTTGCCGGATTGTTTGTCACCTTAATTTGGGCAAGCAGTCCCGCCTCATTTAAGGCGAGCAACTCACATCCGCGTTTCTGGTCACATGATCCGGGACCATTTCCTGTGGGTGGTGGAGGCGGAGATACGGGCAAGCCCAAACTCAAATATCCGATGAAGGATGAGTCGCACGGGCTTCCGCAGAACAACGATTACAATGGCGGGCTGTACCTGAACGATCCTTCAAACATCAAAACAAATGTTGTGTACGATCCGGATTCAAGTTCGGGCATGTATAACGTGACCCAGAAAATGGGGGATGTGAATTACCGCCCTCCGATCTACATGACGCAGGATGAGTATGTAGATTACCAATTTAAAAAGGCAACGAAAGATTACTGGAAGCAAAGGCGCGCAGCAGAAGCGATGACCCAGCAGGGGAAGAATAAAAATTTAATTCCTCCCATCAAGATCAACAGCCAGGTATTCGACCGCATCTTCGGAAGCAATGTGGTGGACATCCGCCCACAGGGATCGGCGGAATTAATTTTCGGAGTGAACTCATCTTTTACCGAAAATCCTGCAGTGCCGGTAAAGAACCGCCGTATCACCACCTTTGATTTTGACGAGAAGATACAGTTGAGCCTGATCGGAAAGATCGGGGATCGTTTGAAGATCACGGCTAACTACAACACGCAGGCCACATTTGATTTCGAAAATAAAATGAAGCTGGAATATGTGGGAGGAGAAGACGACATCATCAAAAAGCTCGAAGCCGGAAACGTGAGCCTGCCCCTCAACAGCACACTCATCAGCGGAAGCCAGAGCCTTTTCGGAATAAAAGCGCAGCTGCAGTTCGGAAAAGCAACGATTACCACGGTTGTATCACAGGAGAAAGGACAAAAGAAGGAGATCAACATTGAAGGCGGAGCGCAAACAAGCCAGTTCTCGATCAACGGAGATAACTACGAGACGAACAAACACTTCTTCCTCTCACAGCAATTCAAAGAGCGTTACGATTCTGCTTTGAAAAACCTCCCGGTGATCAATTCAGGCATCAACATTACCAAAGTGGAGGTGTGGATCACGAACACAAGTTCCAACATAAACGACACACGGAATATCATTGCGCTTACAGACATGGGAGAAAATAAACCCCAGTACATCTCCAACACGAATAATGCAGCGTACAACACACCGGATCCTGATAACTCATCCAACTCATTGTACCCTAAACAGCTGGTTAATTTATATCCGCTCATTCGAAATAAAGACAATGCAGTCACCATTCTTTCTACGAACCTTAACCTTACAGCCGTACACGACTTTGAAAAGGTTTTGGCAGCACGCAGGCTTGCAGTGAGTGAGTTCACGTTCAACCCCCGCCTTGGATTTGTTTCGCTGAACACCAACGTGAACCCCGATCAGGTGGTGGGCGTGGCATATCAATACACCTACAACGGAAACACCTATCAGGTGGGAGAGCTTTCTACCGATGGAATTTCAGACCCGAACTGTCTGCTGGTGAAACTTTTGAAAAGCACGAACGTGAACACGCAACGAGATACGCTGCTCTGGGACCTCATGATGAAGAACGTTTATTCTATGGGATCTTACCAGATAAAGCCCGATAATTTTAAACTGGATATTTATTACAACAACCCTGCTACCGGAACCGATGTGCCGATCATTCCGGAAACAGGATTGGCAATAACCGGCAAACCCATCCTGCAGATAATGAACCTCGATCATATCAATTCTTCGGGCGATCCGGTATCGGACGGAGTGTTTGACTTTATTGATGGGGTAACCATCAACACAGCCAATGGAAAGATCTATTTTCC
>JAHEYK010000038.1:0-3141 GCA_023251625.1 Bacteroidota bacterium | reverse complement strand
CTGATTCCGGGACACGCAAGTGCGATCGGCAAAGAAGGAAATTCGTACATCGATGATTTTGAAGGAAGCCAAACGCCCATCGACATAAAAGCAGTAGGGGCGTGGACGCTTGCAAGCACTCCGCAATTTAATCCGTTGTGGCCTGAAGCGAATGTGACAAAAACGGATACGGTTTGCGGATTTAACCGTGCAAAACTTGCATGGCATACCATTGACCCCATGTTCATGCGGAACACACAGGGCCTTACTCCCGCCACGCATACAGCCAATAATAATTCCCTGATGACGGATAATTATCAGCGGGAAATTTTTGAAACGGAAATTTTTCCGAAAAAAGAATCACAAACCGGACAGCCGGTGCCGCTCCAAACGCTAGACCTTGCCTATTATCCTTCTGATCGCGGGCCTTATAACTACAATGCAGCACCTTATGTCAACGGACCCATTACTGCTGCCGGAACAGACAATGCCGGTAATCTGCTTATTCCCAAATCACGCTGGGGCGGTATCCAGCGCAAGATCGAGACGAATGATTTTGAAGCGGCAAACGTACAGTTCATCCAGCTGTGGATGATGGATCCGTTCAATTCGGATCTTACAAACCCTCCGAACCTCAATAACAATTTACAATTAACACAGGGAGAACTGATCGTGCAGCTCGGAAATATTTCGGAAGATGTTCTGAAAGACGGAAAAAAAAGTTTTGAGAACGGTCTGCCTATTTCTGCTTCAGACCAAACACACCCGGTTGAAACAACCTCCTGGGGAAATGTTCCCAAAGTACAGGCGATTGTGAATGCATTCGACAATGACCCGAATTCCCGCGCAGCGCAAGACATAGGGCTGGACGGATTGAATGATGCGGATGAGAATGTTTTCTTCAGTGACTTTCTGAAAAATTTACCTTCGGCAGCTCAAGGAATAATTAGCAAGGATCCATCCTCAGACGATTACCATTATTACAGAGGAGCGGATTATGACGCTGCCGCTCTCAATACACTGGATCGCTACAAAAATTTTAACGGGGTAGAAGGAAACTCGCCTATAAGTTCCGGTGATTATCCTACTTCTTCCACCACACTACCAAGCACCGAAGATATAAACCGCGATAATAACCTGAGCGAGAATGAAGGGTATTACCAATACAGGGTCAAGCTGAACAATACGGCTATTCAACCTACCAATGTGGGGCACAACTTCATCAACAATGTGGTGAACGGAGGAGGGTACAAGATCAATGGAGCTGCGGTAGATGTAAAATGGTATCAGATAAAGATCCCGGTACGTGAATTTGAAGCGAAGTACGGGAACATAGAAGATTTCAAATCCATCCGGTTCATACGTATGATCATGAAAGGATTTGATCACCCGGTAGTAGTTCGCTTCGCGCGCGTGGAACTTATACGCGGGGAGTGGAGGAAATATGCGTACGATCTGGCAGCTGACGGAGAGTATCCGGGAGATGACAACAACGGAACCAACTTTGATGTATCGGCGGTGAATTATGAAGAGAACGGAACTAAATCGCCCGTCAACTACGTGCTGCCTCCGAACATCGAACAGCAATTGACCTACGGCCCTTCTAATCCCATTCACATGAACGAGCAGGCCATGGCGCTGAAAACCTGCGGCCTTCAGGATGGAGATGCCCGTGCAACGTATAAGAATGTAGACATCGATGTGCGTTCATACAAAAAATTGAGAATGTATGTTCATGCCGAAGCACAGGCAGCCGGCACTCCTCTTCATGATCATGACGTTACTTGTTTCGTCAGGCTGGGGACAGACTACACACAGAATTATTATGAGTATGAAATTCCGCTGGTGGTAACACCCCCGGGCAATTACAATAATGCCAGTACCGATGAACGCTATAAAGTATGGAGAACCGAGAATGAAATGGCGCTGCAGTTCTCCGTTTTACAAGATGCAAAAGAAATGCGAAATGCCGCCATGTACCAGGGGAAAGCATCGCTTACCCAACGATATGCGCAAGCGGTTACCGATGAGTATGGGCACCCCCGCTATGTGTATATAAAAGGGAATCCCAACCTGAGCTCTATAAAGACGATCATGATCGGCATTCGTAACCCGCATCAGGGGGATAAAACAAATCCGCGTTCCGATGATGACGGGCTTGCCAAGTGTGCTGAAGTATGGGTGAATGAACTTCGGTTGGCAGATTTCAATGAGGACGGAGGGTGGGCCAGCACCGGACACGTAACAGCTAAACTTGCGGACCTGGGAACCGTAACCCTTGCCGGAAATTACAGCACACCCGGATGGGGAAGTATCGATAAAAAAGTAAGCGAACGCCAGCGTGATACACGGTATTCATATGACGTATCATCGCAATTGCTGCTGCATAAATTTCTTCCCTCAAACTGGGGGATCAACCTGCCTATGTATGTAGGGTATTCCCAATCCATCATCCGCCCGCAGTACAACCCGCTGGATCCGGATATTTTACTCGACAATTCCATCAACTCCCAGCCCACAGATGAGATGAAACAAGATCTCAAGAACCGCACCATTGATGAGACCGACCGCAAGAGCATCAATTTTACCAACGTGAAAAAGGACCGTCCTAAAAGTTCCAAACGGAACAACGTGTATGATGTGGAGAACCTTTCATTCAATTATTCCTTCAGCGAACTATTTAACCGCAGCGCTATGGTGGATCACAACATTGTGCGCGAGTACAGAGGAGGCATTATCTATGGCTATTCAACCAATCCCAAGAACATACAGCCGTTCAAGAATATAAAGCTGTTCGATAATAAAGCGCTCGCACTCATCAAAGAATTTAATTTCAATCCATACCCCGGAAAATATTCTTTCATCGTGGATGTGAACCGGCATTACTCCGAAAAACTGGGACGCAATACCACCGGAGAGCCGATCGACATGCCGACCTACTTCGAGAAAAAATTCACCATGCTGCGGAGCTACGATGTGAAGTACGACCTTACCAAATCTCTAAAACTTGATTTTCATGCCGACAATACCAGCCGTATCATGGAAGGGCCCGGAGCAGTGAATACTCCCGGGGCGCAGGATACCATCCGGAATAATCTGTTCAAAGGAGGAGATAATGTGATGTATGGCCAGCACACAAAAGTAGATTACAACATTCCGATC
>JAHEYK010000037.1 GCA_023251625.1 Bacteroidota bacterium | reverse complement strand
CCAGCCTAATAATGTAGCAATAAGTAATGTTTTTCTCTTCATTTATTTTTTTACTTCCGAGCTGATCTGAAGTTGCAATGTTTTCACAATAGATTCGAGCCCCTCAAATTTATTATTCAAATTTTGAATTTCTGCTTTCTGTGAGTTAATGATCCTTTGCTGCTCTTTGATGGCTTCAACTAGTATAGGAGTGAGCTTGGGATAATCCACGGATTTATATCCTTCTTTATCCGTTAGTACCAGTTCGGGATAAATTTTTTCCAGATCCTGTGCGATAAAGCCAATTTGTTTCTCATTTGAAAACTGTTTTTCTGGAAATTCCTTTAACTTCCAGAAATAATTTACTCCCTGAATTTTGAGAACATCACTAAGAGCATTTGGAATGGCCGCGATATTTGTTTTATAACGAATATCCGAACAAACTGCGACCGCACCTGTGTAACGTATTGTGCCGCAGACGCTGAGGTCGCCATTTACAGACAAACGATACCCCGGAGTGGGTGTTCCCACCCCTACGAAACCTGTATAATCAAGAACGAGCGCATCGGTGTTTACTACTCCTGCATTTGTCGTTTCAAATCTCATTCTTCCACTATTATCCTGATTGTTTGCCCTTGATGTATTTATCCAGCCTATCTGATTATTTACACCCGCATTGTCTTGAATCGCAAATCGGAAGCCCGCTCCAAAATCGTTGATCATATCTCCAGAGGTCTTATGTAAAAATTCAGCCGAGTTTGCTGTTAGCGTCACCGAAGGTTCGGCTCTTGTAAATCTTGCCGGAGGGTAAGAAGCGCTTTCCACTTCCAATTGTGTGGAGGGAGTGGCTGTTCCGATCCCTACATTTCCGACCAGAAAAATGGAATTATACGTGGCACTTGTTCCATTCACATAAAGAGCCTGGCCGGTGGAAGGCGCATTATTGATGCCAACATAGTCATGTAGCCTGATGAGCCTGTTAGTATTGCTCGTTCCTGCACCTACAATGCTTAGCGCATTTGCATCAAATCCTCTGTAATCCAAAGTGCCGGAATTTCCTTCATCTCCCACGTTAAGTTTCATTCTCCATTGCGTGGAACCAAAGGAAGTATGCAATGTAGTGGACGTTGCAGTACCCACAATGCTCAGCGCAGACCAAGGCGTAGTGGTCATTCCAATTCCCACCGTACCTGCGGTGGCAGCCAAATAAGTAGTAGTGGGTGTGTAAACCGTAGCGCTTCCCCATCCGGCATTATCACCAAGATAAAGCACTCCGGTGTTGTATCGAATGTTGGCGAGGCAGCAGCCCTCGTGCGCAAAGGTGAGTGTGGCATTTGGCTGGCCCACCAGAAGCAGGTTTGAGTTCCAGGAACCCGGCCATCCTGCGTTCCCCGGGTAGTTGGCGGCCGATCCAATGGCAAGTCCGGGACTGGTGGTGCGGTAATAATCGTTGCCAATCGTGGAGTTTCCGGCATTGGTGAAATTCGTAACCGGCCAGGTAGAACCACCCACTCCGATCGCACCTGAAACGTTCTTGATGACGAGGATGTCATTGGTTCTTACTCCTCCTGTTTGCCGGTCAATGTGAAAATCGCCAGAGCCGTTATCAAACCGTAAACGAAAATCATAGGTGTTGGCAAAGTTGGCAAGCCTGATATCCGGGTCATTTCCTGCTCCAAAAACAGATTGCCTGAGCAACAAAAAATCTGCTCCGGTCTTACTGATCTCAACAAATGAAGCAGGTGAAACCGTGCCAATTCCAAGAAATCCATTGCTCCTTAATATCGACATTACCTTTGTGTCATTTGCGATAAGCACATCGTTGACATTGTGAATACCAATATCCAGACGATTGGCGGATGATTCGTATCGCATGAAACCACCCAGGAAATTCCCTGATTCGGTGAAGCGGATCAAAGCGCCATCCACATCGCTTGTGGCTGTATTAATCTGGATGAGCGGATTGGTCATAGCATGAAGATGCAAAAGGGCCGTGGGTGTTGTAGTGCCAATGCCCACATTGCCCTGTTCAAATATTCCTGCGTAATTTGCACCGCCTCCTGAAGCGCTGAAATAGCCTGCAACATTGGTGGTGCCTGCTCCGGTTTTATATGCCCGAAAACCGTAACCGGTTCCCGTAGTTGCCGCATTATTGATAGCATAGATTGCCACCATATTCGCTGCTGCGTTTTCCTGTGTGACTTCGAGCATGTTTGCTGGAGCAGCCGCAACGCCAGCGGTGTTGATGGCAATGTTCTGAGCCAGGAGGTTGTTGCCAGCGAAAAGAGTAATGATAAATAACTTATGAGGTAAATTCCAGCGCATGTGTAAATTATTTTTTTACTTCTGTACTTAGTTTAAGTTGCAGTGATTTCACAATAGACTCAAGGTCGATGAATTTGTTATTCAAGGTCTTGTTGTCAGCCTGCAGACCGGTAATTGCAAGTTTCTGATCGTTAATTATAGATTGTTGGTTCTCGATTATTTTTTGCTGTTCCTTGATCGCTTCGATCAGGATGGGTGCAAACCGCATGTAATTAACAGATTTATATCCCTGATTGTCGGTGGCAACCAGCAAGGGAAATTCTTTTTCAACCTCTTGCGCGATAACTCCAATTTGCCTTTGTTTGAAAAAATCCTTTTCGGGGAAGTTGTCTTTCCAGTCATAACTCACTCCCCTCAGTTTGCAGATTTTATCCAGTGAATTTTCCAGGGGCTCGATATTTTTTTTGTATCGTATATCTGAAACTCCTTTCAGGGTTACTCCATTATCAGCAATAAAATCTCCGTTTAAAATTGTGGCATAGGTAGTTGGTGCAGCACCCACCCCGGAGGTCCAGAAATGATAAGCTCCCGCCCTGAACCAGGTTGCTCCATTGGTATAGCCTCCTTCACCGCCCCAATTATTTGCAGCAAAGTAATAAGTTAAAAAATCGGCATTAGCTGCCGCAGTTGGAACTGCCGGATATACTTCATTGAGGCCGTTGCCGAGAACAGGCCCGCCACTCACTTGCACTTTAAATGCGGGAGTGGTGGTTCCAATACCCACATTTCCACCTGACTGAATGTAGATCCTTCCTGGAGTATTACTTGTTCGCAGGTCAAGATCAGTTGCTCCCGCAGTGCCAATCACAGAACTTCCTGCCAGACTGGTGATGTAACAATTGCTTCCGCCATTCCTTACAACTCGGAAGGTAGCATCTGCAGCCAGATTTTCAATATGTAATTGTGCGGTAGGAACCGTAGTTCCAATTCCTACATATCCGCTTGCATCGATCCACAGCCGGGTGGCTGGAACTGTGGCATCGTAGATGGAAAAACTCTGTGCGCCAGTGGCTCCCATGTCATTTCCAAGCGACCATTTCCGGACTCCATTGGCCTGGAAAGAAATATTATTTTTATAATTACCACCTGTCTTACTGTTTAGTATGATCTCGTTCATTCCTCCCGCACCGGGTGCTGATTCGAAGGTCGCTACAGATGCGGTGCCGGTTGCGTAGGAGATCGCATGAAGTGGGGTAGAGGGTGTTGAAATTCCTACTCCGAGGTAGCCCGTTGTTCCATCGATCCGAATACCGCTGGCAGTACTTCTCCACGGGGCAATTACCATTCCTCCACCGGGGTTATCCACACTGGCGCCCAGCACAATTATGCTTCTGTCATTTGTTTGTGTTATCGGATTATATGCCCCTGGCCCCGCATTCGTGAATAAGCCAAGGTTCAGTGTTGGGTTTCCCGTGAGATACAATCCATCGTTGGCGGTGGTGGTGTTTATATGTAACTTCGTGAGCGGACTTGACGCTCCAACTCCCACATTTCCACCGGAAGCAACCGTGAATGCAGGAACAAAAGTGGTGGTGCCGTCAAACGCTGGATTGCTACCGCTGCCGATATGAAATTTTCGGTTGGCGTCAGCTGTGTAGCCAAAGGAAATGTAATGCTGGGAATAGCCACCGGTTGCATAAGAACCCATGAGCATGTCGTGATGTGCATAGCCGCCTGAGTAATCAACTGCAGTTGCTGTTCCCGGATGTAAACGGAAGACTGGTTTGTTTGAGGAAGCGTTTCCTAGATCAAGTTTCACAACCGGTGCGGTGGTGCTGATACCGATATTCCCATTATCCAGGATGATCATTTTGTCAGACCAATTGACCATGAACCTTAGTTTACCATTTGAGGCGGTGGAGGAATGCGCATTCAAAAAGGATTGTCCGCCTCCTGCCCACGTGGCACCACCGTATCCGAGGTTAAGTCCATCTGTTCCCGCGATTGAATTTACTCCATACGTAGTCCAAATATCAGAACCTGCAGCAGAATAAATATGCAGCGGGGCTTGCGGTGTTTGTGTGCCCAGCCCCATGTATCCGTTACTTATCACACTCATGTATGTGGTATATGCAGCGAAGGAATTTGTCGAGTAGTCCAGGAAAAGGGAAGAGGTTGCCGCTGCACCCAGTCTCCAGCGATATCCTTTGTTGGCAGTTTCGTGGTACAATTCTACCACCGGATCGGAAGCATCGTGGTCTGTGGATATTCTCATTCCAAAAAATTCTGCCGAGGATGGAGTTGAGCGGATATGGAGAAGACGCGCAGGTGTGGTAGTTCCAATACCCACACTGCCGCTGTTGTATGGAACCACCAATGCGTATTTATTCGTTGCTCCGGTTGCTTCAGCCCAAATAGCGTAAGCGTTGGTTCCTCCGCTGAGGTTTTTTGCAAAGATGCTGATGTAATCTGTTGGAGCTGCGGCCGGCTGAATCACCTCCAGCATATTGGCAATTGCCGCAGCATTGCCTGTGGTGTTGATAGCAATGTTTTGTGCGTCAACCTGCATTACAGAGGACAAAATGCCAATGAGCAAAAGGCGAACTGCGTATTTTTTTTTCATCTCTGGTTTCGCTTTTACTTCAGTTTCTCCTTACGCACAACACCCTTAAACTGGTTCCGTCTGCAGTGCAATCCCATGAATCCGTATGGTTCTGATCCCAGTTATGAAAAATGGCAATGTGAGTACCTGCCGGACATATATCCTGGCCGCTTGTTGGAATGCCGCAGCAGTCGCGTTTCAAAGCGTAGTTTGCAGTAACCTGTCCGGCTGTTCCTCCCGGCCACACCCAATAGTATAACGTATTCGGGATGCTGTAAATATTAGCAAGCGCAAGTGCCTGATAAGGGTTGGCTGGTACATAACCCGTTCCAAACTCGGTTTGACACTGATTGTAAATGTTGGCACCGCTCCAGGTAACTGCAGCAGCAGTAGCTTGCATATAAGGTGAGCAGACTCCTCCGCTCCACAATCCGCCTGTTGCCTCACACACGCGTTGTTCCACATAGGCGAGAGTGGCAGCATCCTGAGCCGCGGTTGGGTTTGTAACATTGATGATCTTATTGGAAGAAACATCCACTTGTCCGGCAACGTGCAACATAGAAGTAGGAGTGATTGTGCCAATACCTACATATCCCGTTGTGCCATCAATGTACATGCGTTGTGCTGAGTTGGTTGCGAAAATCAATGGAGTAGCTGCGTAGTTCCAAAAAATGATGCCGTTGCCGTACGAACCATCATTCCATCTGGCCAGGACAAAACCATTATTGGCAGCCGCACCCGTGGTACCATTAGTGATACGTAGCCCGGCAGCTGCTGTGGAATTTTCGTGAATGTGCAGCACCTTTCCGCTGGTGTTCATCGTGGGAACGGGAATGCCAACGCCCACATTGCCGCCAAAATAACTTGGAGCGGTGGCATCAGAGGCATAGATACTCCATTTATTAGTTGCGGCAACGGTTCCAATAGAAAGTCCATATCCGTTCGTAATAGAACCCGTGCTCTGATTATATATATTAGCTACTAATGCCGTAGCATTTGTAATGGTGCCGGTGGCCGAATAATTTATAACCTGATTTTCGGAACCCCACGCATTTGTTACTGTTCCAGGCCCGCTATGATTGACATCGCTCAATGAACCTTTGGCTAAATAAACTGATCCCCCCGTTTGTCCGGCTGCAACGTTGACCCTGTTCACCGAACCATATATGCTATTGCTTGCACTGCTGAAATTGAAAGAACCCGAACTCAAATCGATTCGATTAAATGCAGCGATATAGTCACGACTTGAATTTGCTGTAAGTGCAGGGTTGTAGTTAGTAAAGGCAAGTATTCCGGGAACAGGGTTAGTAGTGTATACATGTAAGTTAAAAGCCGGAGTGGATGTTCCAATACCTACATTTCCGTTTCCATCCACCCTCATTTTCTCCGTCAGGCTTGTTCCAAATACAATTGGCTGGGCTCCTTCGGTATTCAGTACAATGCCATTCATCGAAGCATTGGCATCAATAAAAACTTTGTTGGGTCCAAGAATCGGGTAAGCACCTCCCAGGTTCCAGGCAGAGGAGGTCAGTCCGATGATTCCCATGGATGCGGCATTGTCATTATAAAACCCAATTCCTGAAAGTGCACCATTGTTAGCTACGCTGTAATTATTTCTCATAACCGCAAGAGTATATCCATTAAAATTCCTTGTAATATCGAGGAGCTGAGCGGGAGTGGTTGTTCCAATACCAACGTTTCCTCCGCCAGATGGAACGACAATGGCATATTTACCGGTTGTCGCACCGGTTGCTTCTGCCCATATAGCATAAGCATTTGTTCCCCCGCTGAGATTTTTTGCAAAGATGCTCACGTAATCTGTGGGTGCAGCAGCAGGTTGGATAACTTCAAACATGTTGGCAGCCCCTGCAGCTGCGCCAGTGGTGTTGATGGCGATGTTCTGTGCCGATAGCTTTTTAGTTTCAGAAAATAAAATTGAGCATGCAAGCAGACTGAGCGTAATGCATTTTTTAAATAATGGATTATGTGTAGTTTTTATCTGCATTCCCCGATATGTGATAATGTAATAAGGACTCGCTTCGTTGTACGGAGTCGCAACCCCTAAGGTTTCAAAAAAATAACATACCAGACCTGTAAGCCGGATTCTGTTTTCAATGCTGTAACACATTGAAACTCTATCATTTATCTATGCTGCCTACCAGTGAGTTTTACATTGAAGTGAGGCGAGCAGCCACTCACTATTCGGCATTGCAACTCCTGAGGTTTACCTTAATCCAACAATTACTTGTTGAACCCGTGGGCTCTTACCCCTCGCTTTCACCCTTACCTTTGCGGTATTCGCCAGGCGGTTTTGTTTCTGCGGCACTTTCTTGACCTGAAATTTACTCTCAAGTATCCCGAAATAAATCGGGACAGGATGCTCTCTGTTGTCCGGACTTTCCTTGACGCGTTTCGCGCCACGATAGAGCGGTCTGATATGTTAAAGAACTTTATTCCGACATGTATCGGAATTTTATAGTACAAAAATAACGAATTTATTGCAAGTAAGAATTAGCGAAATTCGACAGTTAAGGCACCAAATCCGTATTTTTTTAGGGGTGCATCGTAATGGATGACATGGTCATAATCTTTAAGGGCATGAACAATTTCTTGTTTCAAAGTACCTTTTCCAACTCCATGAATGAAGATCACTTTTTTGATGCGGTGATTGATCGCTGCCTCCATACATTTTTTAAAATAGTTTAGCTGGAATAATAATTTTTCATGATCACTTTTTTGCTGATAGGAGTCGATCAGCTCGTGTAGATGCAGATCTACTTCCCAGGCTTCATTATGTTCCAGTTGGGGTGGTTTAACAGCCTGTTCTTCTTTTTGATCCTGCCATTTTGCACTCATGGCCGAATCCATTTTGTAATCGGATTTTTTTGCAGTGCCAACGATTTCATCTGTAGAGCAGGAAATTTCAAAACCATTTTCGTTCATCACCAGCACGCGGAAATTGCTTACGATGTTTGTGATCACACCGCTTCCTTTTTCGTTCAGGAAAGAAACTTTATCTCCTATTTGGAATTTCACGATCAGTTTTTTTTGCAAAGATATTTAATAACACTATATTTGCATTTACTATCATGTAAGTGAAAAAATTTCTTTACATATTTCTTATTTCCCTTTTCTCCTGTAAACAGGATAGTCCTGTTCCTTTGCCCCATCCGGTAAGGGCTTACAAAACAAAAAATATTTTCATTCTGGTTATGGATGGTGCGCGGTATTCTGAAACCTGGGGTGAGCCTAACCAGGCCAATATTCCGAATATTAGATCACTTGCTTCGCAGGGGGTGATGTGTACCAGTTTTTATAATGATGGAGTAACATATACTGTGCCCGGACATACGGCCATGGTCACCGGTTATTATCAGGTGATCAATAACGGAGGATTGGAAATTCCGGAACATCCATCCATCTTTCAATATTATCGTTCACAATTTTCTGTCCCTGCAACCGATGCGTGGGTGATCTCGACAAAGGATAAACTGGAAGTGCTTTCAGATTGTATAGACCCCGAATGGGCAGGCACTTATCGACCACGAACAGATTGTGGCGTGAATGGCAATCAGACAGGATACAGAGAAGATACAACTACGTATAGACATCTGATGGATACGCTCAAAAAATATCATCCTCATATGGGGATCATAAATTTTAAACAACCGGATGCGGCAGGACATGCAAACAACTGGGTTGATTATATTAACGGCACAAAAAAGATAGATGAATATGTGGGTGAACTTTGGAATTTTTTACAGACCGACAGTTTATATGCCGGCACAACAACGCTTTTTGTAACCAATGATCATGGCCGGCACCTGCAAGGAGTGTATGATGGATTTGTTTCACACTGGTGCGATTGTGATGGGTGCAGACATATTTTTTTACTTGGCCTTGGGCCGGATTTTAAAACAAATTACATAGAGAAAGCACACTACTCACTTATCGATATTCCGATCACTATCTCTGAACTTATGAGAATTAAAATGCCGAATACAGAAGGCAAGGTAATGACAACGATCCTGAAGTAATTACATCTCCTCAATGTAGGCCCCTGAATCGAGCACTGAATAATAATCGATCTTTAATTCTTCGCATTCTTTTTTCAACTGTCTGTTTTTCCATATTGAGTTCGATGAATCAAATATTATTTTTTTAAAATCATATTTGTTTTGAAGTTCCCGGATGCTGATCTTCGGATCTCCGGAAATAATAAGCAGATCAACCCTGAGCTTGTGTTTGAACGAGGATGTTGTTTTTTGAGGGGTATTCACCACGGCAACTCTTTTGTTCCCGAATTGGATAAAATTATTCCGGATGGAAATATTTTCGTTATAAAAAGCTGCCATTTTTTCTTTTTCAACGATCTCCTGTTGGGTGATATGGCGCGCCCACCAGTTATGTTTAATGTGAAAAAGCATGCTGCTGTGATTTTGCACAAGCGATAAATCTGCTAAAAATAAATTTTGGCCTCCATTTACGAAATCATAAGCCGAGCATTTCGGAACATCATAAATAATAATTGTTTTTTGTTTTTGCCTGGAATGCGCTTCAGCTGTTTGGATAGAGAGTAAAAATACCATCAAGCTCAAGGAGGCAAAAAGATACGCGGCTTGTTTTTTGTAAAAGAATGTGATCAGGAATATCAATACCGCATAAATGATCCATGTTTCTAAAATGTTTATAGAAATTCCTTGTATGAGCGCGCCAGGAGCTTTATCCACTGTGTACACAGATTCATTCAAAAACCATACGAGTCCTGAAAATATTTTCCCGCAGGCAATTCCAATGGCGGAAATTTTTCCAAGCACAAACATCAATAGTCCGTAGCCAAGAATAAGTGTTGAAACCGGAATTACAATTAAGTTAGAGAATAAAAAATAGTTCGGGAACTGGTGAAAATATAAAAGCCCCAGCGGGAATGTGGCCAGCTGAGCTGCTATGGAAACAGAAATGATCACCCATATTTGGTCCGGGAGCCATGTTTTCGGCTGCCATTTTTCATAGAGCCAGGGCTGAATAGTGACGATGCCAAACACTGCCAGGTACGACAGCTGAAAACCGACATCCATAATCAGATAGGGATTGTAAAGAAGCAGTCCGAAACAAGAAGCAGTGAGCGTGTTGAAGATATTTGCATCCTTCTTCCATGTATTTGCAACCACGATAAATGTGAACATGGCTGCAGAGCGCAATACGGAAGGAGAAAGTCCTGTCAGGATGGCATAGAACCAAAGAATGAAAAGAAGTAAGACCATTTTAATAAACCTGCCATGTTTAAATTTATCGAGGAAGAATAATAAATAATTAAAGATGATATAAATAATACCTACGTGAAGTCCTGAAACAGAAAGTACATGCAGTGCTCCACTGCTGGCGTATGCACTGATCAGGTCCTGGTCCAGATCGTCCGTATAGCCTAGAACTAGCGCGGATCCGACTGCGAATTCATCACCTGTAATTTTATTTTCTCTGTAAATGTTCAGCAGGTATTCCCTCAGCGAGTAAGAATAGCTGATAATTGTATTTCCTTTATTTATGCCGAGTGACCTCCAGTTCCCGGATGGGATATACGCTTGCTGGTAAATATTGTGATAAGAAAGAAATCGTTTGTAATTGAACTCGTATGGATTCTGAGGTAGCTTTATATCGGAAAATTTTATTTTCAGGATAATGCAGTCTCCGTAATGGATATTTTTTGACGCACTATCTTTTTTGAAATAACACATTGCTTTGCCTGAAGTATTGATCCATTTTCCGTTTTGTTTCACAGCCTCTACATCTGCTGAGATTTTATACGACCTTTCTTTTTCTAAACTTGTACTGTTTATTTTTACCTTGTATAATTCGGCATTTTGAAAATTGCTGAAGTGATTCGTTTTTAATTTATCCGTGTTCATTAACGTGAGCCGACATCCGCAGAAAAAAAGCGTGATCGTTACGATCGTACCGAAGACCCATGAATAATTATAAGAAAAATTCAAGCCTTTAATCAGCAGAAAAAGCGCGATGACATTAAACAGCCCGATCAGAATGTATTCAAGATGAGGAATCTGTATTTCAGAGTGAATGGCTGTTAAGATACCTGCCAGAAAAGGAAGCAGCAGACGGAAAAAAGGTGTTTGGTTCCAGATATTCATTTTATTAAGATTCGTCATTGCGAGGGAGCTTCGACCGAAGCAATCTCTCTGATGTTTTTGTGGGATTGCTTCGCTTTGCTCGCAATGCCGCTAACTAAGTTCTACTGCCGAATATTGCACTGCCAACCCGTATTAAATTACTTCCCTGTTCAATAGCTAATGTATAATCACTGCTCATTCCCATCGAAAGGGTAGTTAGTCTTGAGTCTTGAGTCTTTAGTTTGTCGAAAAATATTTTTAATGAACTAAATTCATTTCTGACTTGAGCTTCATTATTCGTAAGCGTTGCCATGCCCATTAACCCTATGATGCGGATATTTTTCATTTGTTTGAATTCTGAAGAGTGAAGAAGCTCTTCTGCTTCTTCAAAGCTTAATCCGAATTTTGTTTCTTCTTTAGCAATATAAATTTGCAAAAGGCAATCAATGACACGATTTTCTTTTTCAGCACATTTATTTATTTCTTTCAAAAGTTTCAGGCTGTCCACCGAATGTATCAGGTTCACGAACGGCGCGATCATTTTTACCTTGTTCGTCTGCAAATGCCCTATGAGGTGCCATTCGATATCTTTTGGAAGTTGCTTTTGTTTTTCAATCAGCTCCTGCACCCGATTCTCTCCGAAAGTCTTATGGCCGGCATTGTATGCTTGCATAATGAGATCGGCAGGGTAAGTTTTGGTTACAGCAACCAGTTTCACCCGTGCAGGAATTGTGCTAGTGATCTTTTTTATGTTCTCCGCTACGCTCATGAAAGGGGCAAAGTCCCAAGACCCAAATTCCAAGTTTCAAGTCCCAAGAAATACATCTTCTTAAAGGGATTCGCTGTTCCTTTGAACTTGGGACTTGAGACTTGAGACTTGGGACTTATATTATTTGGATACATCTGCTAATGAATAAACAACAAGTCCGCTCCGTAGCTTCGGCTCCACCCAAGTGGTTTTTGGGGGCATAATACCGTTTGCATCGGCCACTTTGATCACATCATTCATGGTGACAGAATACAGCCCAAAACCAACGGTTGCTTTTCCGGTATCAATTATTTTTTTGAGCTCGTTGATTCCTTTGGTGCCGCTTACGAAGAAGATGCGCTTGTCTGTTTTAAGGTCGTGAATGCCAAGGAGAGGGGAGAGAATCAGCTCTGTCAAAAGTTCTGCATCCAGTTTGCCTTTGTGTTCTTCTTTCAGGGTGAGAGAATACCATTGCTCTTCCACATACATACTGAACTCTCCGTGTTTAACCGGCTTGTATGAATTGTAGCCTTTTTCTTCAATCGTAAAATTTGCCGAGAGCTTCCGTAAGAATACAGCTTTATCCAGGAAGTTGAGGTCTTTCACAATGCGGTTGAACTCATAAATCTTCAGGTCGCTTTCCGGAAAAAATGCCGCCATGAAAAAATTATATGGTTCATTTCCTGTATGGTTTTTATTTTTTTCTTTCATGGCTTTTCCTAGCAGGGCAGAGGAGGAAGTGCGGTGATGCCCATCGGCAATGTAAACAGCGGGTATCTTCGCAAAGGCAGCAATAATTTCATGGACTGTGTGCTTGTCGCTTACTTTCCATAGCTTATGTTCTATTTTATCGGTGGTAGAAAAATCGTAGGTGGATTCCTGTGTAACAGCAGCAGAAATAATTTTAGCCACCGCGTCATTGTTCTTATAGCAGAAACAGACAGGCTCGGCATTAAAATCACAAACTTCGAGGTATTGTTTTAATTTTTCCTCTCTGTCAGAAATGGTTTGCTCGTGACGTTTGATCACGTTGTTGAAATAATCCCAGATAGAGGCACAGGCAATGATGCCTGTGAAAGCGTGTCCGTCTTTGAGCTGACGGTAGATATAAAAGCTTTCTTCTGCATCGCTTGTTAAAATTCCTTCCTGAATAAATTGAAGGTATTTTTTCTTGACCTTTTGTAAAAGTTCGGGGGAATTTGGTTTGCTCTTTACCGTATCACCAAAATCCGGCTTGATCACATGCAGGAACGTATATGGATTTTCAGAAAGCTTGCTGTGCAGCTGGGCGGCATTGTAACCATCCACCGAGCGGGAGGCTACCAGGTGGACTTTGTCTTTTGAAGGGCGGATGCCTTTGAAAGGCCGGATAATTGCCATACACTGCGAATTACGAATGAAGGCGAATCTACGAAGTTTGGGTGTTCTTGGCCTCTATGGATATCACTCCGTCACGACTATGTCTGGACGACCCTCACTCGCCTCACCCCGACCTTAACGGTCGACCCTCTCCCAAAAACGGGAGAGGGTAGCAGTTTCTTTCTTAGAATTTTTTTTTGGAAGGTGGTGTTTGTCCCCCTCCAGGAGGGGGCGGACGCCTCGGCCGGGGGGAGGAGTGAAAATAAAATAAGCGTAGCAGGATCCCGCTCAACGGGTGCAGCTACGCTTATTGCAGGGATGTTGACCCTGTCTGCTTTCTGATTCTTTTACTTTTTTGCAGTTTGTCCCAGGGACTGCATAATGCTTTTTACGTTCTGGGTTAACTCCTGGTTAGCAACAACCAGCTGCTTCACCTGAGCTTTTAGCATTTCATTCTCCTTCGCGAGTTCCTGAATGGATTTTACGATGGGTGAGAACAGGTCATTGTAGCGCACACTGTACATGCCTTTGTCATCTTTAGTGATGATGCCATTGTCGGCTGCACCGGAAGCATTTAACACTTTTTCGAGGTCCTGGGCAATGAATCCGTATTCACGCTTTTTACTTGCATCATTATTGCGGATATAGGATACGGGTGAAAGTTTGCAGATAAAATTCAGTCCAAGATTTGATTCTTTAATATCAGATTTCCATCTCTTGTCTGAAGTAATGGTCCAGGCTACCTGAACGCCTGCATAAGTGATATTTGCATCTCCTATTCTCACCTGGTTGTCTGCCGTTGCCGTAGGCACCTGGGCATTGTATCCGATGGCTGTGTTGTTCGATCCGGTGGTAATTCCAGACCCGGCTGAAACTCCAATAGCGGTGTTAGAATTGCCGGTGCTGTTGTTTACAAGTGAAAAATATCCGATGGCAGAATTGTTCGTGCCAGTTGTGTTGGCATAAAGCGCATACATTCCATTGCCAGTGTTGAAGTTGCCAGTCGTGTTCCAGTAAAGTGACTGATATCCACTGGTAGTGTTGTCCATGCCGATTGTGTTGGAATAAAGTGTTTGAAATCCGCTGGCGGTGTTGGAGTTGCCCGTTGTAGTGGTATAAAGTGCCTGTTCTCCGATGGCCGTATTATATGTTCCGGTGGTGGAGGAATAAACTGCTTGATCTCCGATGGCGGTGTTGTAATTTCCCGTGGTGTTGGAATATAGCGCAGAGAACCCGGTGGCTGTGTTATTGGATCCTGTGGTATTTCCCAAAAGAACATCCCGGCCTACGGCTGTGTTCCTTGTTCCTGTATTTGCGGATGCTGTGGTGGACCCACGAAGAGAATTAACACCCACAGAGGTGTTGTTATTATCCCAGGCGATTGATGTATTGTTTGCATAGAATTGAGAGTTATAGCCAACTGCAACGCCATAAAAACCCGCAACACTGCTGCCAAGTGCCCGATCTCCGTTGGCGGTGTTGTCAGTGCCTATGGTGTTAGAAAAAAGCGCAGATTGTCCGCTGGCAGTGTTCAAGGTGCCAGTCGTGTTGGCAGAAAGGGTATTATATCCGATGGCGGTGTTGGCTCCTCCGGTCGTGTTGGCAACAAGTGAATTATATCCGCTGGCAGTATTGTTACCACCGGTGCTGTTGTTTCCAAGCGCCCCATTGCCGTTGGCCGTGTTGAAGTTGCCGGTGGTGTTTGAAAAAAGTGCCTGATATCCGCTGGCGGTGTTCTTGATTCCGATCGTGTTGGAAAACAAGGCCTGCTCTCCGCTGGCGGTGTTGTAGGTTCCCGTGGTGTTGGCATAAAGCGACTGATATCCACTGGCGGTGTTGTCTGTGCCTGTGGTGTTGGAATAAAGCGACTGATATCCGCTCGTTGTATTGTTGTTTCCTGAGGTGTTGGCAAGGAGTGACTGAAATCCGGTGGCGGTGTTATTAGCGCCTGTTGTGTTACCGGTAAGTGAATTGAATCCGCTGGCGGTGTTCTGTCCACCGGTCGTGTTGGAATAAAGTGTTTTATGACCGGTGGCAGTATTGAACCAGCCGGTGGAATTGGAATACATAGCCTGATATCCGCTGGCGGTATTGTCGGAACCGGTAGTGTTGGAGTAAAGCGCCTGATCTCCGCTGGCGGTGTTTTTGCTGCCGGTGGTGTTAGAAAAAAGTGCCCCGGCTCCATTGGCAGAATTAGAGGATCCTATGCTATTGCTAAAAAGAGCATCCCGACCGAAGGCCGCGTTCCTGGTTCCCGTATTTGCTGATGCTGTAGTCGATCCGCGAAGAGAGTTAACACCCACCGAGGTGTTGTCATTATCCCAGGCGGTTGATGTGTTGTTTGCGTAGTATTGGGAGTTGTAACCAATGGCAACACCATAATTACCGGCTACGCTGGAATAAAGTGCATCTTTTCCATTGGCGGTGTTCTGAGCTCCAGTAGTGTTGAATAACAGGGACTGAAATCCGATGCTCGTGTTGTCATTGCCGGTCGTGTTGGAGATAAGCGCTGCATACCCCGCAGCAGTGTTCTGTGCTCCGGTGGTGTTGGCCTGGATAGCCCGATACCCGTTGGCGGTGTTGTAGCTGCCTGTGGTATTGAAGTAAAGCGACTGGGTTCCGGTAGCGGTGTTCTGGTTTCCTGTGGTACTTGAATAAAGTGCCTCCTTTCCGCTGGCGGTGTTCTGGATTCCGGTGGTATTGGCATAAAGTGACTTATAGCCGCTTGCGGTGTTGTCGGCACCGATGGTATTGAAGCTAAGCGCCTGCACTCCGCTGGCAGTATTGTAAGTGCCGGTGGTGTTGGAGCTGAGTGCTGCATACCCGCTGGCAGTATTCTGATCCCCTGTGGTGTTGGCTTGCATTGCCCGATACCCGGTGGCAGTATTGTAGCTGCCTGTGGTATTGAAGTAAAGCGACTGTGTTCCGGTAGCGGTGTTCTGGATGCCTGTGCTGCTGGAGTAAAGCGCCTGATATCCACTCGCGGTGTTCTGGTAGCCTGTCGAATTAGAATAAAGTGCCTCTTTTCCGCTGGCCGTGTTGGAGTAACCGGTGGTGTTGGTATACAGTGACTTAAAACCGCTCGCGGTGTTGTCTGAACCGGTGGTGGTGAAATAAAGTGACTGCATTCCGTTGGCGGTGTTGTAATTGCCGGTGGTGTTGGAGATAAGTGCAGCATACCCGGTGGCGGTGTTGTCGGCTCCGGTGGTATTGGCCTGAATCGCCCTATAACCCACGGCAGTATTGTAGTTGCCTGTGGTGTTGAAGTAAAACGCCTGATGCCCGATAACGGTGTTGCCGTTGCCCGTGGTGTTTGAATTGCCTGCCTGGTAACCAAAGAATGCATTGGCAAGTGTGTTGTCTATTCTTCCTGCTTTCTGGTTGTTTACTTTAATTGTAAAAGGAATGTTATCGGTGGTGCCGATGAAATTTGTTCCATCTACTGTACCCGCGTTACCAGTTGTTGACCATCCCCCTCCCGAGCCGGCAGCCCAGGAAAGATTTCCACTTCCGTCATTTTGCAGATAAGTGCTGGCAGCACCCTGCGATGAAGGGAAAGAGGTTGTTACGTTATTAATCTTCACAATATTTCCTGTTGAATTTACCTGAAACTGAGAAGAGGAGCCAACAGACAATAAAGAGGATGGAGAGGCAGTTCCAATACCCACATTGCCACTAGTTCCTTTAATTATCATTTGATCGCTATTATTTTCTCTGAACAGAATATCATTTCCTGTTGGCCGATTAATGAACAGATGCGGATTGCTGGGTGCAGAGAGAATATTGTAATTACCATTACCTGATAATCCATTTAGGTAAATGCCATTATAGCTACCAAAAGAATTGGACTGGTTTCCAATTGTTATGCCACCGGTAATTGCCAAATAATCTCCTGGTGTAGTTGTTCCTATACCCACATTGCCGCTTCCGGTGATTATCATTCTATCCGTAAGATTGGTTGCGAATTTAATAGGGTGATTTCCATACTGAGTGATATAAAGTGAATTTGGAATTCCAGCCCCTGAACCATTGGTTCCTATTTCACCGGTTACGGCAGCGTTATCTGTTTTGAATGTCACCGAAGATCCACCCGTTGCACTATTATTAGAAACCCTAATCCCATTATACCCAATAGGATCAAATACTTCCAACACACTTTGGGGGGAAGTTGTTCCAACCCCCACATTGCCTCCATTATTATAAATATTGCTGCTGTTCACCACCCAGCTGCTTCCATTCCAGTAAGGAGTGTTTCCTGCAGCACTGCCACTTGATAAAAGTCCTGTAGCACCCACAGCACCTGCGTTACCCTGCGTTCCTGTAGGGCCGGCAACTCCCGCATTACCTTGCGGACCTGTTGCACCCACAGCACCTGTTGTTCCCGCAATTCCCTGCGGACCTGTTGGTCCTTGCGGACCAGGCACCGCAACACCCGCATTACAGTCATTCACATTCCAAAACCCGTTGAGGTCTACGTCTTCTGACAGATCGTTGATGCCGTTCATATTTGTATCCCAGCAACTGTAACCTTGACTTCCTGTAGAGCCTGCAGCTCCGGCCAGACCTGTTGCGCCCGTGGCGCCTGTTGCCCCTACAGTACCCTGTGCACCGGTTGGACCGGGGGTTCCGTTTGCAGAGTATAATGCATAAGGTACGCTTAGCAATTGAGAAGTCCCCATAGCAAGATAGCCAGCGCCAAAGTCAGCCTCGATCTGGATCCATTTGGTTCCGCTTCCCCACGCAATGGATGAGAATGTTCCACTCACCGCTGTTCCGTTGCCAATCTCGAGAGTGATCAGCCCGAACTGGTTGGTGGTGGCTACGTGCGTTTCCTGGTAAATAGTGGTTCCGCTTGCAGAACCATCGTGAACGGTTGCACGCACCGTAACAGTGGTGGTGGCCATCGGATTTCCAGCTGCATTGCGAATGATCGCCTGGTATTTGAAGGCCTGGGGCGATTGAGCAAATAAGGATGCCGTGAATAATAAAAATGCGGATGTGAGGAGAGATAATTTCATACTACTCTGATTTAATTAATTTATAAGATACGCGTTGGTTAAGGTCTGTATTGATTACATGAATGACATATATTCCATTGGCCAAGTCTTTAAAAGAGATCCTGGCGAGGGACACTCCGGGAGAAATGGCTTGCTTTGTAATCAGCTTTCCCTGTGAGTCAAACAGTTCTACGAAAAAATTACCGGTGCTTTGAAGCAGGTCAACAACAATATGGTCAACAACGGGATTCGGATAAACCAGAACTGAGCCCAGCATGGGGTTGTTTACATCCGTGGGAGTTGCCATCGTATCGGGCTGCTGGAATCCCTGGGTAAAATAATTATTGGCAGAAGAATATGTCTCGGTCATCACTTCCCCTATAGTCCATGCCATGGAGCCGTTTGCAAAAACAGCATCCGCGCCTGCCGAACCGATGACGGTGGGCTGAAAAGATTGTGCATCCGCCAGGTGAACCCAGAGAATGAAAACAATCAAGGGAATTGTATGTTTCACGAAATGAAATTTAAAAATGCATCAGCAAGCTTACTAAGGAAATATCAAATCAAGAACAGGGCAGCTGTTGAAATTTGACGAATGACGCGGTATTGTATGTGAATGGCAATCACAAGGAAAGAAAGACCTTGCGCAGGTGCTTGATCTTATTCCTTGATACTGGAATTTCCTTGCCAGATACCACCACGTTTTGGGAAGAGATCTTTTCTATTTTCTTATTATTGATCGCGAAAGAGCGGTGCACGCGGATGAATTGTCCTGCCGGAAGATTTTCCAAGAGCCATTCCAAAGAATTGCGCAGAAGAAATCTTTTTCGTGCAGTGAATAAATTAATATAGTTGCCCTCACTCTCTGCGTAAATAATATCATCCACGTCAATGCGTGTATCGCTGTAGCCATCCTTAAAAGAAAAATATACCGTGTCTTTATTTTGTGCGGATTCAAGTGCAATCGAAACAGCCGCATATACATCGGCCTTTTTGAACGGTTTGGTAACATAGCCGGATGGCCTTTCCTGCGCAGCGGCTTTTATCATTTCCTTATCGGAATGCGCAGTAATGAATATGAAAGGGAATTGTAATTGTGTTTTTATGGCATGTCCTATTTCGATCCCATCCCGCTCTCCTTGCATCCGGATGTCGAGCAATGCTATGTCCGGAGAAAAGGAAGCGATGGCAGCGAGCGCGTCAATCTTGTTGTGAGCCAGCCGTATGTTGGAATAACCGAATGTGCCAAGGATCTCTTTCAGATGCTCCGCTATCAGCACATCATCATCAACGATTAATATTTTGCTTTCCTTGCCCATGCTGTCAATTAGCGAATTCGATGCGATGGGTTACACCGCCTGCGTTGACCAGTTCGTATTTGCCGTTTACCTGCCGCACAAAAATATCTATTAAGCGGGTCCCCAGCTTTTTTTCAGCCTCCATTCCTGGCGGACCAATGCCGCTGCCGTTGTCAGAGATCAAAAAGACGTAGTTGCCCTTTTCATCGGCACGGGAAAGTTCTATTTTGATCTCCGGATCATTCACTCCCTGGAACGCGTGTTTAATGGAATTTGAAATAGCCTCGCTGGCGATCATGCCGAGGGCAATGGATTTGGATACGTTCATGAATACATCTTCCAGGTTCAGCTTGAATGAAACAGGAACATTTTCGGTATTCACAATTTCATTGATGGACTCCAGCAGTTCCGAAAAATATTTTTTTGAGGAGATTCCTGCCAGATTCTCCTGCCGGTAGAGCATTTCATGCACCAAAGCCATGGCCGAAATACGCCTGTATATTTCGCGGAGCGGGAGAGAAATGCTTTTGTTCCCCTTTTCCTGTTTCATCTGCATTTCAACAATGATCGATATCGACTGCAGGTTGTTCTTCACACGGTGATGGATCTCTTGGATGAGCGCGTCTTTCTGGATGTTTTGCTTTGCAATCACCTGGTTTTGTTTTTCAAGCTGCATTTTTTCCGTGATCAGCTCGGCAGTTTTTTCCGCAACTATTTTTTCCAATTCCTGTTTTCTTTTCTCGACCAGTCGGGTTCTCCTGCGGAAATAGTAGATAACCGCGAGCAGGATACAAAGCAGCACTCCCAGCCGGAATGCAACAGTATTGTACCAAAATGGATGAACCATCAGCTCCAGGGGGGCTGAAAAGTAATTTTTTCCATTCAATTGCGCTTTCAGAAGCAATGAATACTTTCCTTCGTTCAGATCCCGGATAGAAAGCCTGCCCGGTTCAGAAATTAAGAAAGAAGTTGTGTCCGTTCGTTTCGCTGAAACCAGGAGGTAGCTCAGCTTCATTTTGTTTTCATTCCCCCAGCAGATCACATTGTATTGGATCTCCAGGTTGTCCGATGATAGAACGGAAATGGAACTGCTCAGGTCGGACAGACTATCATTCACCCTGGCGGAAATGAAATTCATCACCGGAACCTTTTGAGACCTTGATTCAAAGGCCAGGTCATAGCAAATGATGCCGCTTTCTGAACTCCAGCAGGGGTCTCCTGTGTCATTCAAAAAGGCACCGCCATGCAGACCGCCCAGTATGGTGCCGTCTGCAATAGTGAACTGCGCAAGGTTGGAAATGGAATGTTTGTTGAGTGAAAAGCGGGTAATGCCCGTGGAAGTAGCGACCCAGATATTATTTTTTTTGTCCTCTATTACGGAATTCACAATATCAGAACCAAGCCCGTTGGACCTGTCCAGAGCATAAATTTTGTTTTGATCAAGCACCAGCAGGCCCTGATCGGATGTCCCGATCAGCTGCAGACCATCAGCAGTGGTGTAAAAGCAGGAAGGAGAGAATGTTAATGGCTTTCCGTTCAGGCAGAAAGTGGATATTTTATTTTGGTTTATTTTCTGCATGCCGTTTTGAAAACCGCAGCATAAATTGCCCTTTAAATCGGTGCCGAGTGTAGCAGTCGCATTGCCCAGGAGTCCGTGGTTCTGGGAGAGATGATAAAAATTTTCTTTCTCCTGGAACACCAGGCCGAATGACAATGCACCGAACCAAATTCTTCCTTCGGGATCTTTTGCAATGCTGGTAAGCATATTTTCTCCCGCAGTGGGAGGATATTCATAAAACGTAAAGGTTTTTTCATTCATCAGGCAGGGACCACGTCCGTAGGTAGTGGCCCAGATAGAACCATCCTCATTGATCACTCCGTCAAATGAATGATGCACTTCATCATTGTAGACCTTCTCCCGGTTGACGAAGGAATAAAATCCTTTTTCATCTTCTTTCCAAAGCGATCCGCCATTGGTGAAATACCATTTGGATCCGTCTTTTGTGGTATGCCGATTTACGGTGGAACCGAGAATTGGAGGGAAGTTTTTGTCTACGTAAAAGGGACTTTCATTAATGCGGGAAATACCTGCAAATGGATCAGACACCCAGATATTGCCGTAGGAATCTCTTTTTACCTGGAAGGAATTTCTTCCCGCAAGCCCATTTGTATTGTCAATTTTTAAGCATTTTCCCTGACCTGAATAACAAACGCCACCGCCATAAAGCGAAAACCACATTCCGCCCGGCACTTTTTGAAAGGAATAGATTCTTTCCTTGAATTTTCCATTGATGGAATACGCGAGTGTGTCTTTGTCTGAAATGAGTACGATACCCATGTCAAATCCCGCCAGCCAGATAAATGAGGAATCTTCGCAGAAGGAATATACTGAATACACTTGAGAGTTATCGGCCCCGAAGTAGATCATTTTACATTCCTTATCCGAAATTTTCATGACCCCTTTTCCCCAGAAGCTGAACCACATGTTCTTATGTGAATCCACGAACATATTTGCAATGAAGTTTGACAAAAAGCCCGAGGTGGTATCATACACCTGCATATAGTCATTTGTGAACTTGATGGCGCCCTTGTTTATGGTACAGAGCCACACGCCCTTTCCCTCTTCAATAACAACACGGAACACATTTGTTTTTTCTTTAGCTGAAAGGACAGAATCCGGAAGGAATAACGAGTCCTTTTCAATATACGCATATCCTGTTTCGCTGGTGAGCCAGATCCTGCCCGAAGAAGGATCAAATGCAATATCGGTAATTCCGTTAAAGGGCAGCCCGGATCTTTGGTTGTAGATGTGGTAATTTATCCCATCGTATTTAATTAACCCAATATCCCCCGTAGCGATCCAAATATTCTTTTCGGCATCTTCTGCAATTCCCAGCACACTGTTGGTGGGAAAGCCATGCTGCTTATCCGCATACGTAACATTGAAAGTGGAGTTATCTTTGAATAAGAACGGAGAAGCTTTCATCACTTCATTTTCCTTGAGGGGCTGTGAAGTGAAGTGAAGGGATAAATGCTTCGGCTCTTTTATAGTGTTCCTGGGCAGTGTTTCTGTTCTAAGGTTTATTTTTTTAATGAATGGCTTATTTGTTTTTTTCTCTTCAAATGTTTTTCTTGCATCCCGCACGGTCTTGCGCACATTTAATTTTTCAGCGGAAAAGGACTGCTTCTTGCTCCAGGAATATTCACCCAATAATTTCAGCTCCGTCTGTTGCGCAAACGCAACCGGGGAAAAGAGGATAAGCGAGAGGAAAAATCTGACTTTCACAGCGTAAGAATGGTCACGCAAGAGTAGTCATTTTCGAAGTAATTTACTGAATTTTGTTACGAATGAACTGAATTTGTATGTGAATGGGAAGTTACAAGAAAGCTTGATTCAGAGGAAATCAAACCAAAACGCCTGTTCTATGGCTATTTCCCCCTTGAATTTTTGGCAGAGGCTGTAAATTCACCCCTTGGCTTTCAAATACTCAGGTTGTTTAGTGCGGGTTTTACTTGTATAAACTCTCGCTGTTATTTACCTTTAAACATCTAACAATTCCCTCACCAGGAATAAACATAAACATCACAATATGAAAAACATCTCCTTTTTATTCAAGATCGTTATTTTTTGTTTAGGAGTATTGCAATTGCAAACTTCTTTTGCTCAGCAAACAGGTGTGTGGACGAAAACCATTACCTGGGGATCGGGCACGCGGAGGGAAGCGTTTAACGTTCCAACAAATTATAACCCTGCTAAAAAGTATAAGCTTATTGTTGGGCTGCATGGCATGAACGGGGATCCCACTTTGTATATCAAATGGTTTCAATTCATGTGCAACCAGCCTACGTCTTCTTACCCCTATCAGTGCGGTGCTACTTTTAAGTACCCAACTATTTCATCTCCTGTGTATGGTAATTTTATTATTGCATGCCCCGATTCTCCAAATGGTTACGGAGATATCTGGGAACCTGTTGGAGATACAGCTCTTATCACCAAGATCATACAAGATGCCATGTCTATGTACAACATTGATCCGGAATATATTTATCTGAACGGAGAATCGCTCGGAGGAAGGGCGGCTCTTGCATACGGCTTAATAAATTACTGGCGGTTTCGCGGACTCATCCTGTGGGTGCCTGCCATACAAAGCATGGCTGAAGCTCAAGGGGGAGTATGGGCCCAGGCAGGAAATATTACGTACAAATACCAGAATGCAAAAAATATTCCGATAAGCTACGAAGTGGCCGCTACGGATGGATTGCTGTACAACGATATACAAGCCTTCAAAAAATTGTACCGGAATGGAGGCATTTTGGAAAATCAAACGCTTTATCCTTTCTGTCATTCTCCATCGCCCGATAATTTTACATTCCATGCCATCAATTTTATAGATAAGAATGCAACTACGTTCAAAACAAATGATGCGGGCATATTCGAGGTGGCTTCTCCTCAGCCCCAGATCTCCGGCGGATCGTTCACTCCGAAAATTAAAATTCAGAATAAAGGCATAGGCACGCTCACATCGGTCACTGTAAATTATCAGGTCGATGGAGGAACGGTTAACACCATGAGCTGGACGGGAAGCCTCAAGCAGCTGGAAAGGGCTACCCTGACCTTGCCTGCACAAACAGTTACAGCAGGTGCGCATACGTTTAAAGTATTTACCACCCAGCCTAATGGAGCAACGGATAATGTTCCGGCAAACGATCAGCAGACTGTTAATTTCAGTTACATCACAAACGGCACCTCCACAAATTTTACCCTGGACTTTGAAAACCAAACTGAAAAACTTAGCGGTGTTTTCATTACCGACTGGAGAGGCCCTGCAGGATGGAGGCAGGCAGGAATGGATTCCGCTTTTTTCTGGCAGCTGGATACAGCGGAAGGCGCAAAAAATTCAAAAGTGTGCATGAACTTTTTCAATTCTTCTCAATCTCCGAATTTGCCTGCTCCGGATACTAAAGGAATAAAATCACA
>JAHEYK010000036.1 GCA_023251625.1 Bacteroidota bacterium | reverse complement strand
ACCTCAAACGACATTACATATTGGAATGAAGAGGCAAAGAAAGACACTAATTTTAGCAGTGTAATTTCTCCGGATGATAAAATTGGATTAAAAGCTAAATATGTAA
Source organism: Bacteroidota bacterium (assembly GCA_023251625.1). GTDB lineage: Bacteria > Bacteroidota > Bacteroidia > Palsa-948 > Palsa-948 > Palsa-948. The sequence continues at coordinate 24,247 of JAHEYK010000036.1, read as the reverse complement.
ATACGATTAATAAAAATTGTTTAGAGCCTGAGATATTAAAACTCAAAAGCGGTTCTACAATTTTGGATTTTGGATGCGGTGTGGGGAGGCTAAGCCAATGGAAGGCCTTTAATAAACACAAATACATTGGAATTGACCGATCAGAAAATATGGTCAAAGCGGCTCAAGGGTATTTTGGGAGCAATAAAAATCTAACATTTATTACTTATACAGGGGAGAAACTACCTTTCGACAACAACTCCCTGGATTGCATAATAGCTATATGGGTATTGCAGCACATTCTTGATGATGATCATTTACAGCATCTACTAAACGAATTCAAAAGAATATTAAAAGATAATGGCAATATATTTCTTATTGAACAAATATCCCATGAAGAGCACGCTGAATATTTAAAAAATGGAGTTGTCTATAAAAAACACAGGACCCTTGCCCGTTATAAAGAACTGTTTAGTGAAAACTACTCTTTTGTCCTCTCAAACAAAACAGATGGATTGGTGTCTCATGGCCTGTTTTATAAAAGCTTAAATGTATTCAGTCGACTACACTTTTCATTTATAAAATATGGTATTCGCTTTTTGATTGTGCTGGACGGCATCTATTATCATTTCATTCGCAGATTTTTCAATCCAAAGTGGATTGACACATTTATTTTATTCAGCAAAAAAGAGTTAATTGATTAACTTTGTGTAATAAATTCATAACCTGAATACATGGAGTCAAACACTTTCCAATCTGATCAAAATAAACCAAAAAGACAGTGGTCATCTTACGCAATACTTGCCTTGATAGCCATTATACTGGTTGTTTTTCTTTATAATAGATCCAAAACAGATTCAGTTCCCGAACAAGTACAGGCAACGGCTTCAACGGCAAACTCGGAATTGGAACGAGCAAAAGACAATGCACTTAGCAATCCAGGGTTTGACACTTACGTGAACTTGGGCTTATTGTATTATAGAAACGAAGAATATCAAAATTGCATAAATATTACTATAAAAGCTTTAGAATTTTCTGCCCCTCCAGAAAAACAAGCTCTTGCCTATAATAATATTGGTTCGGCCTATAATGTCCTAAGCATGCCCGACTCAGCAATTAAAGCATGTGAAAAAGCATTGAGCTTAAAGCCGGATATGGAACTTGCAAAAAATAATTTAAAAGCGGCAAAGTCGGCAATTAAAAATAAATAGGTGAAGATGACATCTTGACCGGAAAAATCTAAATTTTCAATTAAAAACATTTTTCAAGATTGTATAAATATTTTAAAAATATTGAAGCTCCTCACATTTGGATTTTTCTAATAGCCTCACTTACCTACAATGTTTTATATTTTACATCCTCCAGTTCATACATTGTTCCTGTTCCAGAAGGATTAAGTGATGAAATGGATTACTTTACTGACGCAAAATCGTTCTACCTCACAAACTCCCTTCACACAACGGTAGTCTTAAATGGATCCGTATCAAGAGTTGGGGAATGCAGCCCCCACGGTTTTGCATACACACTTTTGTATGGCACGACTCAGAAATTATTGAATGGGTCTCATCTGGCTTTGATTTTTGCAAACCTTACAGCCCTTCTCTTATCATTATGTTATTTATATATTCAGCGATACAGTTTTTTTGCAAAAAATTCAATCGCAGCTCTTGTGTTGTCTTATTTTATGACAATTACGTTTCTGCAGACATATATGTCTGAAATTTTAAATATATCATTCATACTGATCTTGTCGCTTGGCCTCTATAAATTATACAACTCCTCAGATGAAAAAGAAAGAAAAAGGAACGGCTGGATATTTTTTACTTGCGTGCTCATATTTTCCACATTCAGGTTTACACATGTTTATTTTCTACTGGGGTTGATCCCTCTGGCAAATAGTAAAAAAAATGTTTTTCGGTATGCAGGTATGATCCTGCTTGGGTTTACCTATGTAATGATCATAGTTAATTTATTCGCAGCCAACCTCTTTCATATTACACATTCGAGCATACACTTATTACTTCAAGGGGGAGATGGAAATATCATTGCCGCGTATCAAAGCATTCAGGAAAACCTGCTTTCCTATTTTAATTGTCATGTTTCAGAGCCCAAATTTATATTTCATTACAAATATATTTTGGTACTCTTACCCCTATTACAAATTTATTTTTTTGCCCGGTCTAATAATGAAATTTACCTGGCTCCCTTTATCGTCAGCGCGCCTTATCTGGCCACCATTTGGCTTTTGTATACCAATGAAGGTGATATGAGTACACTGCGGCATTTGTCAGAAGTTTTTATTATAAATACTGTCTTTTTTACAATGCAAAATAAAAATGCGATCAATTATGCTCTTCTCATGCTCGCACTTATATCCGTTCCTGAGATCAACAATGAGGTGACAGATGCCGCAGCTAAAAGGTATGAATATTATCAATATTTTTCTAAAAATGAATCAGGGGGGAAGTATAATTTCATTAAAAAATTCAAATCAGACAAGCCCATCATAACTGTGCAGCTTCCGAGCTATAGAACATACAATGATCTATATTTTATGCCTTTAGTATCAGACGAGGGCAAACCGATACGGTACAATCTTGCCTATTTAAGACCGGTTTCCGAAAGCAGTACGTTTGTTACGCATTATTTCAAAGAGACCGATCCGCAATAGAGATAAATTGCCTTAAAAGAACTGCATCAATAATGACCATCCGCTTTGCCACAAAACAAGACTTTGATGAAGTGCTCCTGAATAAGGAATATACTTATTTCAATTGGGAATATATTGAAGATGCTTCAAAAGCGCTAAACTCAAAAAATATTTCGTTGTTCTTAGAACATGAGGGCAACAAATGCATTATACCTCTGATCAGAAAAACTGTTTTTGGTTTTTATCCTGTTGCATTCAGCATTCCGTTTGGATTATATGGAGGCATTATCGCTCAGAATGATATCGATACGAATACGTATGCACTTTTAATGAGTAAGATCAGGAAGCATCTAAAGCTGGATATTATTTTTCAAAATATTTTTGATGATGCTCTGCTGAATAAAACAAATTTCACAAAAATAAATAAGGTCTTTTCACATATAACCATTACTAAGAATAAAACCTATAATGAGTATTTGCAAAAGGAATTCTCGCATGGAATGAAAGAAGGAGTAAAAAAGGCAACAAAGAATAATGTTAAAATAGTTGTTGGGAATAACATGAAGCTGATCGATGATTTTTATATGCTCTATGAATCCTCCAATATCAGCTGGGGTAAAAAAAAACCGAGATACAGTCTGAATTTTTTTAAACACTTTTTAAATAAGGAATACCTGGAAATCCGGATAGCTTATCACCTTGAACAGCCTGCCGGCGGACTTGCCATGCTGAAATTCAAAAATTATTACTTCGACTGGTTTGCGGGGATGAATAAAGAACTAAGAAATTCCAGGGCCAATGATTACCTGCATGCGGATCTGATAAAAGAAAGCATTGAAAAAAATTATACGATGATCAATTTCGGGGCAAGTGCCAATCTGATGGGTGTTCAGAAATTCAAAGAATCTTTTGGGGCTAAGGAAACCGAATATCACACTTATTTTTTCGGCAATCCTATTGCGAAAGTAATCCTTCATCTAATCATAAAGTTTTTTTACTAGGACTGGGTTTTATATCTCCTTGCTTAAGAAAGTCTATTTTTGCCCTGGATTCATAAACAATGTCAAATTTTTTAAAGACTGTCGGAGTATTTGCATTGTCAGCCCTGTTGTTGTATTGGGGTTTTATGCATTTACTTACGGAAGAGCATAGACAGCTATTCTTCTCGATTCCCCTCCGAACAATTATACCTTCTGTCATCCTTGCTATTCCCGGCTTTCTCATTGGCGGGATTGAAATGAGGTTTCTTTACAGCAGGCTGAGCAAAATAAAACTTTCGACTTACGATACTGCCACTCTTCCATTCGTTATCAATCTATGGGGGTTTATATTCCCATTTCAAGGTTCCTTCATTTATACCGTTACATATGTTTTTGCAAAATACAAGCAAACCATTTCAGATAGCATCAAGGTATATCTTGTAAGTTTTTCAATGTCTATGTCTATTGCAGGGCTCATCGGTTTGATATACAGCTTGTGTTCAAACAAGTCCTTCCCCGGATTGTTTCCTGTTGTGTGCTCTTTGCTTTTTATTAATCCAATTCTGTTACATATAGTGGGGCGTTTGTCGAAAATATTTAAAGACGATGGATCCCAATTATATAAACTTATCATTAAAAGACTGGGCGCTTTTATTTTTCCTGATAAACTGGACAAAGAATTAATTTCTTACTTACTGCTCATAAAATTAGCTGCGATCATATTAAACGGAGCTTGGATGTATTGGGTGACCATTACACTCAAGATCAACTTGAGTGCAGTACAACTCATTTTGATTTTACTATTAATGAATATTACGGCTTTAGCAAAACTCACTCCGGGAAATATAGGTATTAACCAATTAGCTTCCGGGGGTATTGCTGTCCTAGTAGGCGGCACTATGAGCGATGGATTTATGCTTTCTACATTTCAATATATAACCAATATAATTATTGCCATTATTTTCGGAGGTGTATTTTCTTTTGTTAATTTTAAATTCCTGAACTGGAGAGCATTGAGCTCAGCGGTAGCAGAATTGAAGAAGAAAAAAAAATAATATGAGTAGGATCGGAAGCTTTGCAGCAAATGGTGCTAATTTGAAAAAGATTGGCATCGCAGTACTTTTGTTTGTCTGCCTGGCCTATTCCAACCACTTTACAAGCGGTTTTGAGTTTGACGACTTTCATTCTATCGTAAACAATGAATATATCCGCGATATTAAAAATATACCCCTGTTCTTTACAGGCATCAAATATTCCGGCACCAACCCCGGCAACCAGGGCTACCGCCCTGTGCTTGTTACTCAAAATGCCATTGACTACTGGCTGGCCGGCGAGCTGAACCCTATCTATTTTCATGCTCACATCTTCCTGACTTATTTGATACTGCTTGTATTTCTATTCTTTTTCTTTAAAAACATATTTAATGTTGTACTTCCGAACAAACAAAACAATCTGATCGCCTGGATGGCCGTTGCCTTTTACGGGCTGCACGCAGCCAATGCCGAGACTATTAATTACATCTGCATGCGTTCCGATTCTTTCTCTACATTATGTTTTTTGGCTTCGTTCTTACTCTATATGATACCGGTGACCAAAAAATATTACCTCTATATTTTTACGGTAGCCCTGGCCATCGGCTCCAAAGAAACAGGAGCGATGTTCGGGCCTGTGCTCTTTTTCTACATCCTGTTCTTTGAAGAAGATGTTTCTCTTGTTGAACTCATTACATTCAAAAAAATAAGAAGCACATTATCTGCCCTTAAAAAAGCTACTCCTGCCCTGTTAGGATCATTCGGAATATTTTTCCTGATTCGGTCTATCGTCATTCCCTCTGCCGATGAACCTATCTTTGCCGGCACCATGACCCTGGCCAGTGAGTGGCAGTATTTTTATTCGGAATGGGTCATCATTGTGCATTACATAGGCAATTTCATCCTGCCGCTTGACCTGAGCGCTGATCCTGATTTCTGGCTCATCGATTCTGTAATTAACAGCCGTGTGCTTTTAGCTCTTTGTCTTTTGCTTGCCCTAGTCGTTGTAGCATTTGTTACATCCGGCAAAAAAGAAACACGACCGATTTCTTTTGGCATCCTTTGGTTCTTTATTGCCCTGGCTCCAACTACATTTTATTTTGGCACTATTGGACAGATGATAAATGACCACCGTACTTTTTTTCCTTATATTGGTTTAGTGATAAGCCTGAGCTGGTGGCTGCGCCTGCTTTATCTGCGTTACGAAGAAAAAATAAATGCGCATGCCTATCTTCCGAAGGTTTTAGTTGGGGTTTACCTGCTGGTCATTTCCTTGCATGCATACGGCACCTACCAGCGCAACATCGTATGGAGCTCTTCGGAAACATTGTGGTATGATGCTACTGTTAAAAGCCCAAAGAATGGCAGGGCGGCAATGAACTACGGCCTTACCTTGATGGCAAAAGGAAAATATGAAGAAACGCTGCCTTACTTTAAACAATGCCTGGAAGCAATGCCTTACTGGGCCTATATCAATATCAACATGGGCATACTGCGAAACGCGATGGGGTTTCCGGCCGAAGCTGAGCAGTATTTTAAAAACGCAGTGCGTTATCAGCCCTTTGTACCTGATGGCCATTATTATTATGCACAGTGGCTGCAAAAGAATGGACGAACAGAAGAAGCGATCACCGAAATGAAAGAAGCCGTGCGCATCAGTCCGGGCCATGCAGGGTTTGCTCAATACCTTGCAGAACTACAGGCAACAACGGGAAGCACGAAAGAAGAACGTATCAAAAAAGCAGAGGAGTTCGCTGCAAGCCACCCTACCGCAGGGGGTTATATCCAGCTGAGCCTGAGCTATTACAAAGAGGAAATGTATTTGGAGTGTATCAAAGCTTGCGAGAAGGCGCTTGAACTGGATCCAAATTCGGCTATTGCATACAATAATATTTGCAGCTCTTACAATGCGATGCAGCAATGGGAAAAAGCAGCGCTGGCCTGTTCCAAAGCGGTTAAGCTAGACACCTCGTTTCAACTTGCAAAAAATAATTTGAACTGGGCCCGACAAAATCTCAAAAAGTAAGCACCAAACTCCAAGTCTCAAGCTCTAAGAAATTGCCATCAAGCCTTCTTCGGACACAACTTTGAATTTGGGATTTGATACTTGGAGCTTGGGATTTGCTCTTAGCCTCCTTCGCCTTTTGCGTAGGTCTTTTCTTCTTTCAGACTTCCATTCTCGTTATAGAACTTCCACTTGCCGTTCTTCTGGTAATCACCGGCATCTTCATTGAATATAGTCTGTCCTTCTTCTTTCAGATTGCCATTGTCATAATACTCTTTGCTGTTGTATATTTTCTTTTTAGAATCAAAAAGCTCAAGCGTGGAGGTAGGCTTTCCGCTCTGATTAAAAAACTTACGTTGCAGGTAATACACTACTTTCTTATCATACTCCTCAATGTATTCAAGCTGCCCGCTGCGGAAATAATCCTGTTCCATAAGCGCCTTTTGGGTGATGTAGGTGATCTCTGATTTTGTTTTGCCATCATCATAATACACCATCAGGCCGCATTTTGAAAGATCCACCATTTTAAATTCACGTTCAGTTTGCCCGTTGGGATAAAAATTTTTGAATGCTTTTATCTGTCCGTCAATATAATACCCTTTGTGCAATACTTTCCCATCGGGGTAATAATCTTCGATCCATCCCTGTAAGGCATACCCTTTGGCATCGTTGCGGGTAGAGTCGCCACCGGTGTTCATGTTCAGTGGGTCATAAACGGTTATTCCATAAGTTGAATCATACACCGCCTTAAATTCATGAGTGTCACCGTGTTTTACCTGGGCCTTTGCAGAAAAGGAAATAAGGGAAAGCAATAGAATTGCCGGTATGTTTAAAAGAGGCCTTATCATGCTTATTTGATATGCAAAGTTCATTCCAAAATTCACGGCACTAAAACTAATAAATTTTCGCTTATAGCCTTCAATGAATTCCTTTTGAGCTCAGATACCGCTCAGAATCCAGTGCCGCCATACATCCGCTGCCTGCTGCTGTCACAGCCTGGCGGTAATGCTTGTCCTGAACGTCACCACAGGCAAAAACACCCTCTACGTTTGTTTTGGTTGTTCCTGGGACTGTTTTGATATATCCTTGCTCATCGAGGTCCAGCTTGCCTTTAAAAAGGCTGGTATTGGGCTGGTGTCCTATGGCCACAAAAAATCCGGTTATATCGATCTTTCTTTCGGCCCCTGTCTTTATGTTCTTTATACGCGCTCCGGTTACACCCTGATCTCCGAGCACTTCCATGGTCTCGTGGTTATAAAGCAACTCAATGTTGGGCGTGTTCTCCACACGGTGTTGCATGGCTTTGGAGGCACGTAAAAAATCTTTGCGCACAAGCATGTAAACCTTTCGGCACAACTTGGAAAGATAAGTTGCTTCTTCCGCTGCGGTATCGCCTCCACCCACAATGGCTACATCCTGTCCTTTAAAGAAAAATCCATCGCACACTGCACAAGCCGAAACACCTCCGCTAAGTTTTCTCAAACGCTGCTCTGATTCTATCTCCAGCCACTTGGCAGTTGCACCGGTAGAAATGATAATAGTATCGGCAAGGATCGTTTCTTTTTCTTCTACCACTACTTTATAGGGTCTGGAAGAAAGATCTACCGCAGAAACAAAAGAATAGCGTATATCGGTTTTGAAGCGCTCTGCCTGTTTGCGGAAATGATCCATCATCTCAGGGCCTTGGATGCCATCCGGATAACCCGGATAATTTTCAACCTCAGTGGTTGTCATTAATTGACCGCCCGGCTCCAGGCCTGCGATCATGAGGGGTTTGAGGTCGGCACGTGCCGCGTAAATAGCTGCCGTGTATCCGGCAGGGCCCGAGCCTATTATCAGGCATTTTACATGTTCACTCATACTTTGATTGTCCTTACTATTTCGGCCAAATATACTCCATTCTATCTTTTCATATAGGAGAAATAAATAAAATATTTTTCTACCTCCTTAGGATTTATGACAGAGAAAAACGTGTGCCCGATATTGATGTGGCACTACTGGCAAGAGTCGAGAAAATACTAAGGGGTGATATCAGCCTACTTCCGGATAAATTTTTTCTGCAGGCTTTTCTGAGCAGTATACACCCGGATAAAATACATACCTGGCGTATAGGCACTCAGATCAATTGTAAAGAAGTTAGAGCCTTTTACTGCGCTCAGAGGTTCCGCATAAAGTATTCTCCCCTGCAGGTCAATAATATCTACAGTCAATTTCTCATTTTCAGGAATGAAGAGAGTTGACATCAGCTCTTCATCAGCCGGAATATTCTGCAATAGTAAGCTCCATTCTTCCTGTTGAGAGCATTGAATTGCTATGGGGCCAAAATATTCATACCTCCCATCGAAATCGGTTTGTTTCAGGCGGTAATACACCTCACCCCCAACCCCTCTCCCAAGGGAGAGGGGAGATTCATCAACAAAATCATAGTTATGAATAGTGGAAGAGTTACCTGCGCCTTGTATTTTCCCAATGCCTGTCCAGCTATGTCCGTCAGCACTCCTCTCGATGATAAAATTATCATTGTTTATTTCGGAGGCGGTCTGCCAGTTCAAAATATTTTTCCCCTCTTCATTTCTTCCTGAAAAAGAAATTAATTCTACAGGAAGTATAAATACACACTGGGGCGAACCCACCGATCCGAATTCATCCGCACCCATATCGGGGGGATTATTGCGCGTTCCGGCATCAATATCGGTCGTGAAACCGCCAATAACCGTTCCTGGATAAGATACCGACAGATCAGAGGTAAGATGCAGGTCTCCGGTGGCGGTAGATGAAAAAGTCACTACGACTGAAAAAGAACTAACATCCGCATATCCGGCACCCCCTGCTGCCCTCCAAAGTGCAAGGGTCGTCTTATCGGTTGCAGTCCATTTTCCAAGATTAGCTCCTCCGCTGTATAAAATATTATAATCCGAAGCTCCACTTGCCCAGCCAGTAGTTCCCGGGTTTTTCAGGTTTCTTATTGCATAATCTGTCGCATTGGTGCGAACATTATAAAAAATATTATCCTTCAATTTTACTGCTGTAGCCATGTCGCCTGAAACCCGGTTGAACGCAGACGTAGTGCCCGCACCGCTTCCGCCAATATAAATGCTGTTGTAATAATAATTTACGTAGCTGCCACTCGTCCATGGCAGATTATGACTTATGCCAAATACTGTTTCTGAATTGGCAGGAACCAACGTAACCATATTATTGGCAACATTTACCGGGTATGCAGCATCACTGACATGTACAGATCCACCAAAAAAGTCAGACCCTATTTCAATACCTTTTGATTGAGGGGAAGTATTGGTTGTGTTGGTTAAATTGTAGACATGATTCCTCGTAACATCACCATACATATAACTATTGGAAAGACCCGCATAAGTAATACCCGTCAAAGTAATGCCATCTGTTGCCGCAGTAGTTAAAGCTGTCGTCATATTTGAAACAACGTTGTTCGTTACATTGATGATCCCTCCGGAAAAATTAGTAAGGCTGCCTCCTGCAAAAATACCCCCTACGTAAATACCTGCACCGGTTCCGGCATTGGTGTTATTAATAGTAACGGTGATGCCTGCCGCCCCACCGACAATATTGGGATTGTCGCAGGAGCCTATATTGACAGTTGCGGTATTGGCAGTACCCATCACGTCAACATAAATTCCGGTAAAGATCCCGGGTGGAATATCAAACCAGTTTAACATCAAAGCACCGCTTGACACATAGGGTGTGCCTAGAATGGTGGATGTTTTAAAAGAAATTCCGGCAATTGTATTGCCTTTCACAGTTGCAGTTGCCCCATCTTGAAGATTATGAACGACAATACCAACGAAAGCAGCACCATAATTAGCATTGTCATTCGCGCTTGCATCGTAGGTCATTGTTCCTGTTCCATTAGATGCGGCATAACCGACAATGTTATTTTCTATATCATAGCTTGTTGCTGTGGTCGTAGTTGGTTGATCAAAATAAATGCCTCCGTAATCCGCACCGGTATTACCACCGGTAGTTCTAGTGGCTGTCTGATAAAACTTGTTACCTGTAACAACCCAACTGTAGCCACCAGGTAGTGTGCCAGCACCTGCATCCGTCACATATATACCATACGAATTAGTTGCTAATCTGAAATAATCATGAATAGTATTGTTTGTGACCCTAATGTTATAATTACCTGCCGTACTAATGATTCCGCTTATCGGCACATTTGCACCGCTAAGTGTAATATCGCAATTGGTGATCGTAATGTCGTGATTATTACCTGTGGCTAAATTGATAACGCCCGCCGTTCGGGTGGATCCTTGTATGGTGCAATTGCGTATGATGTTGTTGCTTACGCCCGTTGAAAACCGTATTGTAAAAGCCGTGTTCAGCTGTGTATTTGCGATAACGAGCGAATTGCCTCCTGTATTTAAACCATCAATGGTAACATTGGAGCCTTTAATATCCATAAAACCCCAGGCAGTATTTGATATTGCAGCACCGGAAATAGTCCATGCGCCACCGCTAGGCTGAATTAAAATGCTGCTGTAATTAGCAGATCCAACTCCGCTGGCATTTAAAGACATGTTGGGCAGGCCTGCACCCGGGGTAGCTTCAGTGATACTACTTATAACATTAAATGTAATTGCCCCGGTAATGGTACCGGCATTAACAGCATCAAACGCCAGCTTGAGTGTAGTGTAATTTCCCGCTGTTCCCACTGTATAAGCGGCCGCATTGGCTTTGTTAACCAAACCAATGTTAAAAATGAAAAATGCAAGTAGCAAACAGGTGTTCTTTTTCACTTTTTTTTCGTTATGTGAAGATATTAAATGCAAGGTTATTTTTATTTCACAATTGACACGTGCCCCATCATTTCTCTGTGCGTCTTTGAAAAACATTCTGTGGTGTAATTAATTTTCCAGACATATACATCTTCCTGTGCAGTATTTTTGCTATCCCCATTAAAGTCAGATCCTCCGGCTGTTACGATTCCACCCCATCCTTGACTCACATCGTCCGAAACGAAGATTAAATTTCCCCAACGGTCAAAAATCGACATATTAAATGAAACAATTCCTGTTCCTTTTGCAAGAAACACCTCGTTCAGATTGTCCTCATTGGGCGTGAAAGCATTGGGGACATACAAAGAACCCATTCCAGCCATTCCGCTGATTTCTGAAGCGGCTGTTGCGGCACAATTGCCGAACATGGCCGTTACCCAATAAGTTCCCGCAGAATCTACTGAAATAGTTTGAGTGGTGCTGCCGTTTGACCAATAATAAGAGGTTGCTCCGCTGCCCGGGTTGAGAACAATTGGTGCAGAGGTACACAGAGATGAATCCGGTAAATGAATTCCCGGAGCGGTAAATGCAACAACTGTATCTCTCGCAAGGCAGTTATTCATTCCAACAATAACCCAATAAGTTCCTGGCGATGAAACAGTGATTAGCTGCGATGTTTCACCTGTACTCCAGATATATCCTGCTCCGCTGTTTCCTGCATCAAGGGTAGTGCTTTGACCGGCACAGAGGGTCGGATCTTTCCCCAAAGAAACCAGAGGAGAAGGAATAATTGTAAGTATAGCATTTGCAGTATCCGCGCAGCTTCCGAAAGAAACAACCACGCTGTAAGTTGAGGAGGAGGTTGAAGATAAGGAAATGGAAGAGGTTGTAGCACCGGTACTCCATAAATAAGTTCCCCCACCTGATGCGGTAAGTATCGCATTTTGCCCCGCACAAACCGTGGAAGAAGAAGCAACTGCAACGGGAGGAGAAGTAATGCTAACGGTCACAAAAGCTGTATCCGAGCAATTGCCACTTGAAACTATAACTGAATAGGTTGAGGAAGAGCTTGGCGTTAAAGAGATAGCTGTTGTCGTTGCTCCCGTACTCCATGAATAATTTGTTCCTCCCGAAGCACTGATTGAAACTGTTTGTCCTGCGCATATTGTACTGTTAGGCCCTGCCAAAGCCGTTACACTTCCCGAAGAAGTAATACTTACAGAATCCACTCCTGTGCAGCCACTCGCATCTGTTACAACCACGGAATATGTGCCCGCTGAAAGTCCGGAAATAGTTTGAGTGGTCTGCCCGTTGTTCCACGAATATGTATAAGGAGAAGTGCCGGTGTTTACCGCTGCGGTTGCTGAACCGTTAGCGCCCCCGCAAAGTGCATTGTTGCCACTGCAGCTTAAAGTCAATCCGGTGCCGCCACCGGTTATTAATGCAATAATTGTATCGCCATACATTCTGCAGTTCACGGATTGAGGCGAGGAAACAATAACTGTATAAGTACCCGGGCATAAGCCGGTTGCGGTTTGCGTGGTTTGTCCATTGCTCCAACTGTAACTGCTTGCACTGATCCCGCAGGAATCAACTGTAGCTGTGCCGTTGCAGGATAAACATCCACCGGACGGAGTGACGGTGACCTTCTGGTTAATAAAAGAAGTATCCATAACAAAGCCATTTCCACAGGCAAGGATTTCATCCTTCTTGATTCCCAGGCAAACATCATAAACAGCTCCCGTAGTGGCAATGGATGCAACCAGGCTAAGGTTCGGACTGTATTTATTGATGCTGTTTTGGGTGCCTACATACACATTGCCGCACCGGTCAACGCAAATACCGCTATTCATGTCGAACACTGTATTGGGAACGTTTATCATCCCCAACTGATTACCATTTGTCTTGTCCCGCTTTATGATCTTCATCCCATCATAGGTAAAAAGATTATTGGAATTTTGGTCAACTGCAATTCCATTAAAGGGCTGAAGAAATGGGCCATATTTTACGCCCAATTCATCTTCTAAAAAACCATCCTGGATATTATAAATTATATTTAATACCGGGTCCAACTTTACTAATCGGTTAGTAGCCGGTCCGGCAGCCGACACCAGCGTATTGACGGTAAGGCCGTAAATATTTCCGGATCCATAGTCAATGCACTGGGATCTTACTTCTATTCCCGCCAAACCCGCCTGGTTGTTAAGAATAACACTGCCTGTTGAATTGATCTCCGTGAAGGTTTGATTCGTGCTCGCATCGCTCATGCCTGCAACATATATCCGGTTATTTGAACAGTTTACATTTATGCGCCAGGGCTCGTATGCATTGGGGATGGCATTATTGCCTGTTATTACCCCCGCACTTGATATACGAATCAAACTTTGACCATCCAGCACATATGCATTACCAGCCGCATCCAGATCAAAGTCCTGGTAACAACTAGCGTTGGTGGTAGATGCTGTCCAAAGCAGCGTTCCTCCGGGTGTGAATTTTTTAAGCTGAAACAACGACCATCCGGATGAACCTCCTCCTTCTACAAAAACATTTCCGGAATTGTCAACTTTAATATCATACCCTTTATTCAACGTTGTAAAATTAGGGTTGGTCACCCAGGGATCAATGAGAGCTCCCCCGCCTCTCAAAGGGGGGAGTTTGAACGAAACAGTATTGCCAACTAATTCAAAGTCTGATTTAATGAATATGCCTTGTTCGTCATAAGATACCGGGGCATGATCTGTAAAATTTCCCAACTTACTTTTCACAAAAATGTTTCCTTGTTTATCCAGATAAATCCCTTTACTTCCTTCGTACTTTAACTTTAGCTGCGATGCGTCCGCTCCCGGGTGTATTATAACAGAATACTTTATTCCTTCCTTTCCTTCAGGAAAAAAATATTCAATATCAATACCGGGATAAATATTGCGATACCTAAGAATTTTAAAAACACCGGCTTGCAGACAACGCCCCCTTACAAGATAACTGCAAAAATTTGTTTCCTTTTCTTTCGCCTCAATAGTTGTATTAGCAGAAGCCCCTTCCCATAAAGCCGAGAGGTAGTGTGTTTTAGGAATTACAGGTTTTTCCCTTTCTTGTTCTTTCTCATTTTCCCGGTCCAGGGGCTCGCAATAGCGGTACACTATTCCTCTGGCCGTAAAACAGGCGGTGACGTTTCCCAATTGAGCCTGGTATAATATCTCTCCAATCTTTTCACCTTCCGGTTTAAACTGCCCTTGGTTTTCGATGAATACTGCTTGGTCAACAGGGTTTGTGATCCAGTTTGTTTTATACCCGGATTGCGCAAGCAAATCATAATTACTGCAAACAAGAAAACAGAATATGAGTTGTAATTTTTTCATTTCAATCTGTTTAATGAAATCATTTTGCCACAATTATTTTCGTTCTAATGGTCTTGTTCACTGACTTTATCTCACAGAAATAAATACCATTGGGAAAATCAGACACCGAAAATTTATCCGCAGAAGATTTTATTTCCCGCACTAACATCTTTTCTTCGAACGTATTATAAATATTCAACTCGGTTTTTTCTCCATTGTAATTTTCAATACTGACCGTTGCTTCTTCAGAAACGGGGTTAGGGAAGATCGCGAACGAATTATCTTGCAGCGTTTGGTCTGCAACATCGGTAACTCCGGTAAGGGTAATATTATCCAGGTACAGCAAATTGTCCCATCCGGGACGGCTTTCAAACGAGAACATTACGTGAGACTGACCAATCAAATTACTCAAATTGATAGTTTCCTTTTTCCATTTAGAGGCGGTAGGAATAAAATAATTATTCATAGTTCCGCCTGTTGAGCTGAGAGCCGTCCCTCCTTTTTTCAAAAGCTGGGTCCATGTGCTGCCGCAATCTGTAGAATAAAGAACGGCCAGTGAATCGGGTATCGGGCTGGGATTGGGGCTGCCGCTACCTAAGGGTACGTATGCATAATCATAGGTAAGAACAGGAGCAGCTGAACCGGAAAGATCGTATTGCGGTGTACGAATGGAATATCTTTTGCCCGATTTATCTGAGACATAATTATCAAACATGATGCAAGACTGGCTTTGGCCAAAGCCACCGGTTATTGGAACAACAACATCGTTGCCGTTGGCATCTGTTGTCAGCAAGGAACCGCTTAACTTCTCCCAGTTCCATGCCCTGTCCGTACCAACCTGTTTCCAACCCACCGGAGGAAATACAGCGCCCTCAAATCCTTCTGATAGAGTAAGAGATCCGTTCGTCAGTGATTTGAAATTTCTTGTAATCATGTCGTTGGCAGGCACGGCATCCGTAGCGCCATTGGGCAGAGTTGTATACGCTTTGAAAACGTGCGTTCCAACCGATACTGTTTGGGCCGGCAATGTTACCGTATACGTTCCAAGGCGTATAAGGTTACCTGACCATGCATAGGTATTCACTGTTCCGTTATCCATCTGATAATTAACGGTGGTCGAAGTAAGGTTATTAGTGCCTTTATTTTGAATTACTACCGAAGGAGTAATTGTAGTGCTGCATTCTTCATCAAAAGGAGACAAGATAGCGCTGACACCAGCGTCATTTAATTTATAGCTTGAAGCATTTTTATCCAAAAAATCATAAGCGCTGAACATGTAATCGCTTGAAGGAGACATGTGGTCCATACCCAACTCGATCTGCACCTTTGCCATGGCTCCCGCGGCAGCCAGTTGCACCATCACAGGAGGGATTCGCTGGTCCTGGATATACCCGTCTTCCGCGCCCACGGTAATACATATCGGAATATATTTTGCATTTTGATACGGGTATGTAAACGAAGCCTGATTATTAGCTTCCTGGGTTGATTGAATTGCCGGAGCCCATAGTTCGATCCCTCTGAATCGCCAGTAATTTATTAATCCGTAACGCAAAGCCGCTCTGCCTCCAAATGAAAAACCATTCAGATAGATATACTCCGGGTCAATATTATAAGCAGAGATGGCATCGACAATAGATTTGGTTATAATACCCGTATCACTTACAGGA
This sequence comes from Bacteroidota bacterium, assembly GCA_023251625.1. Taxonomy (GTDB): domain Bacteria; phylum Bacteroidota; class Bacteroidia; order Palsa-948; family Palsa-948; genus Palsa-948. The sequence goes on along the minus strand of JAHEYK010000036.1, from coordinate 7,846 downwards.
TACCAAAAATTATAGTTAGAATCGCTTCCGGCCCAGGGAGCTACCACGATCGCATTGTAAACCGGAGACGCGGGATCGGTAACTCCATAATCCCTGACCACATCGCGCATATCCTGCGGGGTCATGCCCATACCATGCAGTGCGATAATTAATTTATATTTAGTGGCCGGATTGTAGCTGGCCGGTACATAATACGAGAGTGTCCAGCTGGGATTTCCCGAAAAATTAACCGTCCTGTCAAATGAGCCTTTAGTTTGTGCAGCAGCGAATTGCAATGATAATATCCCCAGGCAAAGTGAAAGTGTTTTGATCAAAAAGCTTCTGTTTTTCATAGTATGAATTTTATGGTTAACCTTTTATTCCAATTTATCTAAAGACTATTCCTTCATAATTTTCCTTGTGTAGATATTATCGCCCGACCTCAATTGAATAAAATAAATTCCATTATCTGCCCCAGATAAGTTGAGTATTGCTGTTTTGGCGTTTATAATTGAAGACACTACTTTCTCTCCCAGAATATTGTGCACGTCTAAACTTTGAACGTTGAACTCAGAACTTTTTACATTAAACATTCCGTCCGGAGATGGATTCGGGTAAATGCTAATGCCTGATGATTCTTCAGTCAATGCATTCACACCAGTTGCTGTGGCGCAGGAGCCTATGCCAAAAGCCGATGAAGTAATGATAGTTTGCGTAGAAGTTCCGTTGCTGATAGTGAATCTCAAATAACAATTCGTTGAGCTTACATTCGGAGTTGTCCATTGGTATACTCCCGAGTTTTGAATGTTAGTCGCTACAGCCGTCCATGCACCCGTATTTCCGGTTGAAGAAAATTCTATCGTAACAGTTGCTTTAGGCCCTGCCGGAACACTGCTTGACCATTTTACAAATTGCACAGCATGTGGTTGAAAACACTCATTGCCCTGAGGATAGTTAGGCAATATGGCAAGCGTTGGATTTGCAATAGTATGCAGATAGACGCGGAGATAATTGGTTCCGCCAATTGAAGAACTTCCCAGGTAAACAATATCTGTATAACCATCGTGATCAAAATCGCCGGTGTTCACTGCACCATAGGATTCCTCCGCGACCATGATCTTGCCTGCACGGCTCCAGTTTCCGGCACCATCTCCTTTATAAATAACAATGCTGTCCTTCTCAAATAATAAAACATCACTCTTGCCATCCATGTCCATATCAGCAAGTGCAATGTTCCACACAGAACCAGTATTATTAACAGGCAGCCCGTTCGAAATACTTTGCCATTGGCCCAGTGATTTGTTATAGGTAAGTACCCTTACAACCGGAGAGAACACATCAACTACTCCAACGTCCTTTGCTCCGTCATTATTCACATCTCCTACTGCCAAACACACATAACCATAATCCTGCACGGTATCTGCAGGTATAAATCCATTTAGCATTGGAGAAAATTGCCCGGCTCCGTTGTTCTTCCATATAATTCCCAATTCGCTGGCAGCAGCGAGATCAGAATTGCCATCGTTATCAAAATCTCCAAACATGAATTCACTCCTTGAGTTTCCTCCAAGCAATCCCCAGGTCTGGGTCCAATGCCCGGTCCCGTCATTTTGATAAACGTGTATTCCAGCACAACATCCGAAAGAATTTGCTCCAACATCCAGAAGCCCATCGCTGTTCACATCCGCAAAATCAGTCCCGAACATTCCCCAGTCCTCTCCGTTTGTTGCAAGGCTGTCGTCATAAGGGGTCCAGGAATTTCCTGTACCGTTTCCCAACGCAACCTCCATTAACTGGTTTCCAAAATCACCAGTTGCATAATCGTGATGCATGGAATATCCGATATCCATTTTACCGTCATTGTTTACATCACCCAGCGCACATCCTCCATAGCCAAAACTGCCGCTTTGGGATTGCGACCAATTAGTCCCTGTTCCATTATTTTTCCAGACCATGATCCCGGATTCGGTGGAATTCACCATTGGATTTCCATGATCACCGATAGAAACAATATCAAGATCACCATCGTTGTCAATATCTCCGACCTCCACTTCTGAGTTTCCACCTTCAAACATGACGGTGTTCAGTCCGTTTGTAATAGGGGTGTAGGTCAATTGCGCATGAGAATAAAAAAATCCCAGGCAAATTGCTGCTGTGAGGTAAATTTCTTTTTTCATTTGATTTGTTTTTAGTTGGTTTTATTTAACGATGCTGACATGTCCCATTAATTTATTTTTCACTGACGGAAAACACTGGGTTGTGTAATCAATTTTCCAGATGTAAACATCTTCCTGTGAAACTTCTTCGCCGTCTTGTTTTAAAATATAATGTCCGCCTTCTATCTTTCCGTCCCATCCTTTATTCACATCATCCGATGTGAAAAGCAAATTCCCCCATCGATCAAATATTGACATATCAAAAGATGTAATGCCGGTTCCTTTGGCAAGAAACGTTTCATTCAGGTTATCACTGTTTGGCGTGAACGCATTGGGAACATACAGCGTGCCTAGTCCCGCTTCACCGGTAATGCGTGCTGTATCCGCCGAAGGGCAGCTACCGAACATGGCTGTTACCCAATAATTTCCTGAAGCCTCCACAGAAATAGTCTGGGTGGTGGATCCATTGCTCCATAAGTAAGAACTTGCCCCGCTTCCGGGATCGAGCACGATAGGTGAAATGGTACAAAGCGATGAATCATGCAGATGAATGGCAGGAGCAATAAATGTTTTTACTGTATCCTTGGCCAGACAATTATTCACCCCTACAATTACCCAGTATGTACCAGATCCAGAAACAACAATTGTTTGCGAAGTAGATCCATTGTTCCAGATATAACCTACCCCGGGATTTCCGGCATTGAGCGTATAGTTTTGTCCATTGCAAATGGTTTGATCAGGCCCGAGATCAACAACCGGAGCAGGGCTTACTGTGATCATAGCGGTTGCTGTATCTGTACAGCTGCCTGATGAAACAACAACCGAGTATGCCGAAGCTGCAGTAGCAACAACACTGATGGAAGATGTGACAGCCCCGTTACTCCAGGAATAATTCCCGCCGCCACTCGCAGTAAGAATTGCAGTTTGCCCTGCGCAAACTGTTGCGGAGGTTGCTAAAGCGATCGGGGAAGGAATTACGGTAACGGAAGCAAAGGCGGTGTCTGAACATCCACCGGTTGAAACGACAACAGAATAATTACCCGTTGCCGATGGCGACACTGTGATAGACGCGGTTGTCTGACCATTGCTCCAGGCATAATTTGTTCCTCCGGTGGCATTGATCGTCAAGGGCTGTCCGGCACAGATCGTACCGTTAGGGCCAGCGGTTGCTGCAATACCAGTGGTTTGCGAAACATATTTCATCCAGAAACCACAGCCGGATTGTTGCTGCATATAAACTGAAAAAGTATCGTTTGCCTGAAGTGTTGGCGTAATGCATTGCGATGTAGCATTCGGACCTGAATAGATATGGCCATTCTGATACCACTGATAGGTGTACGTGTTTCCGGGAGTAGGCATGGGTGCGCAGAAAGAAGCGGGTTGAGCAGCACATCCTGAAGAGACCAGTGTTGTTCCGCAAGAAAAATCCCAATAGGAATGACAAAAGTGCCCGCTTCGGCCGCAATCCGCATTGGTAAGAACAATTTTAATTGTTTTTCCAATGTAGTTTTTTAATGAGATACCGTTTACCGACCATGGTTTGTATGCAACATCATTTCCATTAGGACCATATCCCGCCACTACCGGACCGGTACAAGACGCAGTATACATTCCGGGAGGAATAACGCCTGTAGCGTTCACACTTCCGGTATATTTATGATGACTGCATGAGATCGTATCTCCATTCTGATCCAGTATATATATTTCCGCAAAAGGAACATCACTCGCACTATGCGGCACGTTGATCGGATTTTCAAGAACAATTGCATAAGCGTACATAAAATTTGTGTCGCCCGGAGTAACAGTAAAATCATACGTTAGTTGTTCTACGCATCCACCGTTCATGGTAGGATAAGGCGGGCTGCATCCATCGTCATACCCGTTTGCTCCGGGGTGACCAAGCTGAATGGAAGTATTTCCAAATCCAGGAGCAACCAATGGCAGCGGAGGGGCTCCCGGTTGAGGCCCCGGTGTGCACCCGTCCAATCCCGCACCGCTGGTAAGATTAAAACGCGGAGAAGATGGAGTAAGATTGGTAGCGTTATATGTAATGGCTCCTCCGAAATAAACCCCGGTAGCTGCTTTCCAGGAACTCCATCCGTTTTCTGCTCCCATGTTTCCACACATTCCTTGCGTATGTGCCTGTTGCCAAAGAGCAAAACATGAAGAGAGTGTCAGTGTGAGTAAAAGTCTTATTTTCATTTCGGATATTTTTATTTTTTGTTGGTCACTATTTACACTGTAAAGATGGGTTTGAATAGCCCGGGAAACAAACCATCTTGGCTTTTATATTAAATTTCTATTATTATATTTTTTGTATATTTGAGATAAATATTGCATTTTTAGCCAGTTTTTGTAAATTATACAATTATTTACATAAATTCCTATGAATCGTACAGATTCCTTATTTATCCTCATTAACAGCCTCAGCAAAACTGAAAAGCGGTATTTCAAATGCTATGCCCTGATGCACGGCAAGTCAGAAAGCAATTACATCACCCTCTTCGATGCCATTGAAAAACAAAACCAGTATGACGAAAGTCTTATCAAAAAACAGTTTGCAGGGAAAACTTTCCTAAAACAATTCAGCGTTACAAAAAACTACCTGTACAACCTCATTCTGAAAAGCATGGAGCTATACCGGCAAACCAACAGCGTTGACGCTCAGATCCGGAGCCTGTTAAACCGGTCTGATGTTTTGTACGAGAAAGCGATGTACAAAGAGTGCGCTACTATCCTGGAAAAAGCAAATACCATAGCGAAAAAACATGAGTTGAGAAATTCCATTTTGGAAATATTACGTCTGAAAAGAAGGGTAGCATGGAAAATGCTTGACCTGAAAAAAATAAAATCCATTGAAACAGAAGAGTCCGAAGCACTGGATGCTATTGAACAGAATAAATTATTGGGTGACCTTAGCGGTAAAATAGCTATACATTATTTTACCAAAGGAAAAACGGGCAGCAAGAAGGATACTATGAAAAAATATTTTGATGATCCCTTGCTGCGCGATGAGGGAAAAATTAAAACATTCATAGGGAAAATTCACTTTCTGCAATGCCATACATTTCATAATATGTCCATTGGAAATACAGAAAAACTCTATGAGCTTTCTGAGAAAATGGCCATGCTTTATGTATCTAATCCTTTTATGATCCGATACGACACGTATAGCTACCTGGTCACACTTAATAATATAATTTCAAGTTGCCTGTGGCAAAAAAAAATGAAGGAATTAAAATTCTGGGTCGGCCATTTGCAAAAAGCAGAAAAATTTTCTCGTAATAAGACCAGCCAGACCTATCATTGGCAGCTGAATTATCATGTTCTGAATTATTACAATCTTTTGGGAGAATTTGAGTTCTCGAGAGAATATTGCGAAAACAAGGTGCTTAAAAATTTCGAAGTGCATGCACAAGGTTTAAACCAAAAGGACCTGTTTGTTTTGTATAATTCCATTGCTAAAACATATTTCGGAGCAGGAGATTTTCATAAGGCGCTTACCTGGTTAAACAGGATCAACAATCAGATCACGATGCAGCTTGAACCGGACCTGCGTTGTCATGCAAAAATATTTTATCTGCTTGTTCATTTTGAGCTACAGAATTTTGAACTGATGCCTTATCTTATAAAATCTACGTACCGCTTTTTATTAAAAACAGAACGCCTGAGTCCGTTTCAGAATGCATTCCTTGGATTTCTGCGTCAATTTCTAAAAAAAGAATTTGACCGAAAGCTATTGAGAAATCTGTTCATTCTTTTCAAGCAGGACGCAGAAAAGATATTTAAAAATAAATCAGGAGATCAAGCTTTTGAGCAATTTGACTATATCAGCTGGCTGGAAAGTAAAATTGAAAACAAATCGTTTGCTCAAACCATCAAATCAGGAATAGATAAAAGGTCATAAAAATCACTAGTCTATGCGCCAGACAATGTTTCCGGTTACATCAGGAGGAAAAACATCAAAACAATACAATTTAATGCGTTTTGTATCGTTTTGATGTTAGGCTTGTCGGGTAGACAAGATTTGAACTTGCGACCTTTCCCACCCCAAGGGAATGCGCTACCGGGCTGCGCCACTACCCGAAAAATTGTTTAAGAACGATATATTAGGGTTAGCAAAATTAAAAATATTGTAAAGCAATTGAATAAAAACAATCATACCCTGATTCCCATCACCAGCATATCGTCAACCTGCTCCAACTCGCCCCGCCATTCTTCAATTGTTTTCAGCAATAATTTAGCTTGCTCTTCCATTGACTTGGAAGAAATCTGTTTCAGAAGCTCGTAAAAATTCTTCTTCATTAATTTTTTTCCCTTCGCCCCTCCGAACTGATCAGCATATCCATCAGTCGCGAGATAAATACGATCGCCGGTTTCAAGTTGGATTTTATTATTCGTGAATTTCTTCTCCGAACTGTGCTGTCCCCCGATCGGATGTTTACTCGGGGCGTATTCGGTCAACTCACCATTTCTTATGAGCACCAACGGCCTGTTGGCTCCGGCATAATTCAGTACTAGCTTGTCTTTGTGCAAAGCACAAAAGGCAACATCCATTCCGTCTTTACTGTCTTCAATATCTTGCCTAAGGGCTTTCCTTACCCGCTTGTCAAGTTCTGAAAGAACTAGGTCGGGTGAGTGGATCTCCTTTTCGTTCACTATATCAGTCATAAAATTTGACCCGATCATGCTCATTAATGCACCCGGAACTCCATGGCCGGTGCAATCCGCGCAGGCAAATAAAAGGTAGTCGCCAACATCTACGTACCAGTAAAAATCTCCACTAATAATATCCTTGGGTTTGTAAAGCACAAACGAATCGGGGTAATTCCTTTTTAAGATGTCTTCTGTAGGAAGAATAGACTGTTGGATTTTCCTGGCATAATTAATACTGTCAGTAATGTCCTTATTTTTTTCCTTGATGATCTCTTCAGCGTGTTTCATCTCGGTAATATCAATATTGAACATTCGGATGACATTTCCATCAGCCATAAAACGCAGACGTTGGTCGTAATGCCTGTCTCCAATTTTTATTTCTTCCGAAAAGACCTGAATGGCCCCCGTTTTGAATTTTTCAAAATTAGTTCTCAGCCCTTTCAGAACCGGATGATCTATTTTCTTCTCATAAAAATCAGGAAAATGGATAAGAACAGCAGGATTAAAATACAAAACGCTCATATTCATATCCACTTCAATGATGGGCGATGGGTTCTGCTCAGGAAATGAAGCAAGGCGGGAGAGATTGCTTTCGATCTTCTTTAGCTGAGTAATGTCGGAAGAATACACACGAATGAGAGAAGAATTGGGAAGAAAAAAAATCTTTTGCTCAAAAATAGAATCCCCTACGGTTATCTCCCATACAAAATCTTTTTTAATGGTAAGTCTCTTTTTTATTTCAGAAAACAAAGCGTGCTCAAACCCCGTCCTTTCCATCTCCGGGAACCTCTTTTCAGCTGCAGGATTCAGGTAGTTCACTTCCCCGCTTTCATAATCCACCTCAATAACCGGATTGGGATTCTGTTTGGGAAATGACGCAAGGCGATCAATATCTTTGTCTGTATACTTCATCCTGATTCAAATATAGTATTTTGTTTTTTCGGAGCAACCCTTGAATAAGTAAGATTAGAAGAGAATTTAAAAACTCCTGAACCTGCCAAAAACTCCCAGGGGGAGCTTCAAGTCTGTTTTTGATTGCAGATAAAGTTCGCCTG
>JAHEYK010000127.1 GCA_023251625.1 Bacteroidota bacterium | reverse complement strand
GTTGCTTTGGCAGATGGTAAGATGAAGAACACGGCCAAAGCAGACGGCGTTCATTTTTATGATGGATTGAAATTTCATCGTGTGATCCCTAATTTCATGATACAGGGTGGAGATCCGTTAGGAAGCGGTATGGGAGATCCGGGATATAAATTTCCTGATGAGATTGATACCACATTGAAGCATGTAGGCCCAGGCATTTTGAGCATGGCTAATTCTGGGGCGGGTACAAATACAAATGGCTCGCAGTTCTTCATTACGCACGTTGCTACGCCCTGGTTAGATGGAAAGCATACCATTTTCGGGCATGTAGTGATGGGACAGGATGTCGTCAATAAAATTGTAACGAACGATACCATGAAACAAGTGGTGGTGTTACGAAAAGGAAAGGAAGCCGAAGCTTTTGATGCCGTTAAAACATTTGAAAGTGCGAAAGCAGATCTGAGTGCAAAAGAAGAAGCCAGGACAAAAGCTGCAAAGGCGGCAGTCGACAAAATGTTTGAGGGAGCAAAAAGCACTGCATCCGGATTGAAGTATGTGGTAATTAGCGAAGGCACAGGAGCGTCTCCTACTTCCGGAGCAAGTAATGTCACCGTTCATTATACGGGTTCGTTTGTAGATGGAAAAGTATTTGACAGCAGCGTTCAGCGTGGGCAGCCTGCTACTTTCGGTTTGAACCAGGTTATCAAAGGATGGACAGAAGGGGTTCAGTTGATGAAAGAAGGATCTAAGTATAAATTTTTAATTCCTCCTGATCTGGCCTACGGAGCAGGCGGCCGCCCCGGAATTCCGCCCAACAGCTACTTGATCTTTGATATTGAACTGATCAAAGTAAATAACTGATCATGGTTATGAATAAAGGATTTGTATTACTTGTTTCTGTAACGCTAAGTGCTGGAGTTTTGTTTGCGCAAGGCGATGCAAAGAAGAAGGAAGTTTCTTTTCCTGAATTGAATAAGGAATATACTACAGCATCCGGATTAATATATAAGATCACTAAGCTTGGCGCAGGAAAGAAAGCACATGCCGGTGACCAGGTTTCGGTGCATTATGTTGGTACGCTTACCGATGAAGCCAAAACAAAATTTGATAGCTCCCGCGACCGGGGTCAGCCGTATTCTTTTCCGCTTGGTGCGGGGCAGGTGATCAAAGGCTGGGACGAAGGGATAGCTCTTTTACACGTTGGGGATGTAGCCACGCTTACTATTCCTTCTGCTTTGGGATATGGAGCAGAGGGTTCCGGAAAAATTCCAGCTAACGCCACTCTTATTTTTGAGGTAGAGCTCATGGATGTAAAAGATGCACCCAAACCATGGGATGTAAGCGGTTTGAAAGTGGATTCGACAGCAAGCGGATTGAAATATATTTTAGTGAAGAAGGGCCCTGCTGCCGGAGCAAAAGCTGAGAGCGGAAAAAGGGTGAAGGTTCATTATTCAGGCTATCTCTACGGTACCTGGAAATTGTTTGACTCATCAGTTCAACGCGGCCAGCCAATCGAATTTGGCCTCGGTCAGGGGCAAGTTATTCCGGGCTGGGAAGAAGGTATTGCACTTATGCATGTGGGTGATAAAATGCGTTTGATCATTCCTTTCCGACTTGCTTACGGGGCAGACGGACGCCCTCCTGTGATCCCTGCCAAGGCAACTTTGATCTTTGATGTTGAACTTATCGAATTAGAATAATTTTTTTGTAATGAAAAAAGAGATCAAGAAAGTCACTACGAATGTGCTTCTGAAAATGAAGCAGAGCGGTATTAAAATATCCATGCTCACTGCGTATGATTATACGACTGCGAAAATTCTCGATCATGCAGGTATTGATGTGTTACTGGTTGGTGATTCTGCATCCAACGTAATGGCAGGGCATGAAACCACTCTTCCCATCACGCTTGATCAGATGATCTATCATGCTTCTTCGGTGGTTCGCGCGGTAAACCGTGCACTCATTGTGGTGGATCTTCCATTTGGTTCTTATCAGGGGAATTCAAAAGAAGCGCTCAATTCTGCTATCAAGATCATGAAAGAATCGGGTGCGCATGCCGTTAAACTGGAAGGAGGAAGAGAAGTAAAGGAATCCATTGAAAGAATTCTATCTGCAGGAATTCCGGTCATGGGACATTTAGGATTAACGCCACAGTCTATTTATAAATTTGGAACATACGAGGTACGTGCCCGTGAAAAAGGGGAGGCGGAAAGGATACTTGAAGATGCGCAGATATTAGAAAAAAGTGGATGCTTTGCTCTGGTACTCGAAAAAATCCCTGCCAAACTTGCTCAACAGGTTGCAAAGAAGATCAGCATCCCCGTGATAGGAATAGGAGCAGGAAGCGGAGTTGACGGACAGGTTCTTGTTCTTCACGATATGCTCGGACTAAACAATGAATTCAATCCCCGTTTCCTGCGCAGGTATTTAAATCTTTATGATGATATCAAAGGTGCAGTGCAGAAATATATTAAGGACGTGAAGTCGGGAGATTTTCCCAATGAAAAGGAACAATATTGATTTGAAAATTTGAAAATGGATCAATTTGAAAATGAACAACCGGTTTTCAAATCTTCAAATCTTCAAATCCTGTATGAAGACAATCATTTGATCGCTATTAACAAGCGCCCTTCTGACATTGTCCAGGGTGATAAAACCGGTGATACCCCCCTCAGCGAACTGGTTAAAGAATATATCCGAAAAAAATACAATAAACCCGGGGAAGCTTATCTGGGTGTTCCCCATCGTATAGACAGGCCGGTGAGTGGAGTAGTGCTGTTCGCCCGAACGAGTAAGGCACTCTCCAGGCTCAATGAAATGTTCCGCGATAAGGAAGTGAAGAAAACATATTGGGCTGTGGTTAAAAACAAACCAAGTCCGGAAAGCGGACACCTGATACATTACCTTATTAAGAATGAGCAGAAAAATATGTCACGTGCTTACGATAAAGAAACTGCCGGAGCGTTAAGGTCAGAACTGGATTATAAAGTTCTTTTCAGCTCGGATAATTATCATTTATTGGAAATAAATCCGCAAACAGGAAGGCATCATCAGATACGTGTGCAGCTTTCTGCGATCGGAAGCCCTATCAAGGGCGATGTAAAGTATGGGTTCAGGCGAGGTAATGAAGATGCTTCTATCCATTTACATGCAAGAAGATCGGAGTTCATTCACCCGGTAAGTAAAGAAGAGATAGTTATCGAAGCGCCCCCGCCGGATGAAGTACTGTGGAATTATTTTTTGAAAAACCTGAAGGGATAGTTTCAGTTACAGGTTTCGCATATAGCTGATAAATGCGATTGGCCCTAATGTATTGCTGGTGCCAATAATTTTTGCAGCAATGGAAATGCTGGCAATGCCAAAATCCCAGTTGCCTTTTTCACTCATCAAACGTACTCCGCCCGTAAAAACGCGAATACCTTCATCGGGTGTGAACCAGTTCTCGGTTACGATCGCATATTTGGGAGAGAGGCGTTTCATCGCACTTGCTGAGATCACTTTTACTTCTACTTTGGTGACCTTGTTCAGGTAATAGTATTTTTTTAATCCATCCACAAAGCCATAGCCTGCCCCAACGCTCAGATGCGTGTTCCTGTTCCCGATCGTGCACTGCCCGTACGCAGCGCCACCGTAGGGAGCCCCGGTTATATCCACGAACATGGCACCTGCTCCCACGTAAACGCCTTTCATGATCTTATAATTCAGATTAGATCCAATAAATGCTGCCATGGGAACAACAATACCTCCCGTGCAGGAGAAATGATTGGTGACCGCTACATTGAATGCGTTATAAAGCCCCAGTGTATTTTGGAAATAAGCTTCACCGGGACTTAAAGGAATGGCAGAAGGGAGCATGAAATAATGTGCGTCAATATGTGATTTGAACCAGTACCTGCCATCTTTCATGTTGCCGGGATTGATGTTCTTGATTATTTTGATCTTGCTTACATCAATGGTAATAGTGCCTATGCTGGTTGTTTCAACCAGGATCTCTTTTTCTTTCCGGTTCAATATTTTCCCTTGTACCGAAGAGCCGTTCATCAGTGTAATGAGGTAATACTCTTGCGGCTCTACATGTTCCATGCTGCTCACATCCTTGGTTCTGAAAGTAACATTTCCTATGATCTCATCCTGGAATTGAATGGTTTTTCTGTCTTGCCGTATAATTTTCCCTTTCAGCACCGAGCCGTCTTTCATGGTCACAATGTGATAGGTGTGCAAAGAATCAGTGGGTGAGAAAGCGACCTCTTGTGTGAAAGAAGATTTACTCAGCAGTGTGCCAATTAGAACGAGGAAAATATATTTTTTGATTACCTGCATGTTTAAACTTGAAGAGAGGATGCAAATGTAAATGAAAAAAAGAACATCCTCAAAACCAATCTTTAGAACGGTTCTTTTTTTGCTCAGAATGTTTCTTTTTTGAGCTAAGTCTTTTTTCTTTTGAACTTTTAGAAGCTTTGGTCTTTACGCGCTTCTTGGGTTTATGGAATGCAAACGCGATCAGCTCTCTGAATTTTTTCAGGGCGATCTCTTTGTTCTCAAACTGCGATCGGGTTTCCTGGGAGATTACTTTCAAGATGCCTTTGCTGTTGATGCGGCTGTTTAGTTTTGAAAAAAAAATTTGCTTTTGTTCCTCCGTTAATAACTTTGATTTGGAAACATCAAAATTCAGTTCTACCTTTGTAGAAACTTTATTTACGTTTTGCCCACCGCTTCCGCTGCTGCGTGACGTCTTAAAGTATATTTCCGATTCATACATAATGCAAAGATGAGAAGAATTAAAATAACATACGCTGCTGGCTACTGGCTACTGGTTACTAGTTGCTTGTTCTTGGCTGTCACATTGAGCGCCCGCCTGAATGACGCAGTCGGGCAGGAAGTCGAAGCATCTTTTTCTCAAGTAAATTCCGATAGCCTCATCTCCGTGTACACCCAAAAAATGCATAAGTATCTTGATAAAGATAATAAAGCTGCAGAGATTTTTTCTTTTACAAAAGAAGGAATTGAAGTTTATCAACCTGAAACGGATACATCGCAAAAGCAATTTGATTTTATTATCTTTTGGAATGAGATATCTTGGTTAGAATCACTGTCTTATTGTAATCCTAAATGTCTTGCCAATGTATGTAGAGAAAAGGGCTCTCAACGATTGAATGGTAAATTAATTAAGGATGGGTCTAATTGCCCTAACTGTAAATTGATTACTAGGTCAACCATGGATGGTGTGGCTCGACCTCTGAGAAATATTGGAATAGCTCTTGACCCCGGCCACATGGCTGGCGATCTTGAAACGGCAAAAAGGGAAAAGAAATGGGTGGAGATGAAGAAACCTCCTGTAGAATTGATCGAAGGGGAGCTCACACTTGCAACAGCATTGATCCTGAAAAAGAAACTAGAAGCTCAAGGTGCAACGGTCATGCTTACACGTGATCAGCCAAATATGTCTTCGTTTGGCATTGACTATAAAAAGTGGAAAGACAGTTTATTCCTTAAATCTCTTGACTCCGCATATGCAAGAGGAGATATCTCTTTCGAGGAAAAAAGTTATCTGCATACAAAAGCAAACGATACAGAAATTTTCCGCAGGTTTTTTATGCTGGAAGATCTGCATGAGCGTGCAAGAAAGATAAATGAATTCCACCCTGACCTGACGCTTGTTATTCATTATAATGTAGACGAAACAAACTCAAATTGGAGCAAGACCTCAAAGAAAGATTACAACATGACTTTTGTAGGAGGAAGCTTTGGCGCTGAAGAACTTAATACTCCGGAAGCAAGAATAGAATTTCTCCGTTTGCTTCTTACGGATGATATTGAGAGCTCTATTGAATTTTCAAAATACATGATCGAAAGTCTTGTTCAAAAGACAAAAGTGCCTGCCGCTTTGGATTCAAACGCGGTTTATCTCAAGGATAATTGCATGAACACAGATGTAAAAGGCGTCTACTGCCGTAATCTTACGCTGACAAGAAAAGTAAAAGGAATAATTTGTTATGGTGAATCTCTGTATCAGGACAATGTTATGGAGTGCAAGGCGCTGAGTAAAAAAGATTTTAAAATTGATGGAATGGAAACTTCGAAAAGAGTAGAGGAGGTGGCAGAGGCGTATTATGAGGGGATAATGAATTATGTGAAAAGTAAAAATAAATAAACTGCTGTCATGCTGAGCTTGTCGAAGCATTCATGAACCCTTCGACAAGCTCAGGGTGACAAATCGATACTAATGGAGAAGCAAAAAAAATATTTTGATGGTCGTGGAGCGCAATTGAATACGCGTAACCGTTTCAATAAGCATACGTATGAAAATGCTTTCCCTGAAATGATCGATGAGGAAATGCTCAAGGAAGAGCAGACCCAGTACATTGAAGTTTTCCCGAAGACGATCGTCAACGTGGTGAAAAGCCCTGATATTCCCGGAATGTATTCCATGAACCCCTACCAGGGCTGTGAACATGGTTGTTTGTATTGCTACGCCCGCACCACGCACGAATATTGGGGTTATAGCGCGGGATTGGATTTCGAAAGGAAGATACTTGTCAAAAAAAATGCTCCTGAACTTTTGGAGAAAGCATTTCAGAAAAAGAACTGGGAACCATCGCCTATTATGTTCTCAGGAAATACAGATTGTTATCAGCCTATTGAAAGAAAGCTCGAGATCACCAGAAAGATGTTGGAAGTTTGTCTCAAGTACAAGCATCCTGTTTCCATGATCACAAAAAATGCGCTCATTGTCCGTGATCTTGATATTCTTTCGGAGCTGGCAAAATTAAATCTGGCGCATGTGATGG
>JAHEYK010000174.1 GCA_023251625.1 Bacteroidota bacterium | reverse complement strand
AGGTGGAGTATTATCACATCCTGCATGGATACTATCCCGAGGCAGTATTGGCAGACACCATCTATGGGACCCCTGACTTCATACAAAACCATGACTTTAGAATGCTGAAACCCTTATTGGACGTGGGTTTTATATTTTGGTCAATTTGTAGTGCCTAAGATATATTTTATTTGGATAATTCGGGGATCTGTTTTATCTTTGGGGTCATGTTCATCCGATATAAAACCACGCCAAATTCTAAGAAGACCTCAGTTCAATTGGTAGAGACCTTCCGGCAGGGGAAGTCAGTTAAGCAAAAGGTAGTTCGTCACATAGGCAGTGCCATGAATGAGGAGGAGAAGCATGCCCTGCGTAAACTTGGTGAACAGATCATGGCAAAGATGCAGGAAGGGGTTCAGCCTGACCTGTTTGGCAAGGAGAACCTGATGCAGCAGATATCAAAGGCAGAGCAAGTGGGAAATGGGAACCCACTTATTGTTGACCTTACTGATATTAAAGAAGAAAAGCGTATTCGTAAGGGCATCCATCAGATTTACGGTCTTGTTTATAATGAAATCGGATTCGGGAAAGTAATTAAAAACCCTGCACGGAAACAAGCTTCTGTTAATATGCTCCGGCATATGGTGATGACCCGTATTGCACAGCCATCCAGCAAATTACAAAGTGTGCATTTGTTAGATCAGGAATATGGAGTAAAGTTGGATGTTAATGCCGTTTACCGGATGATGGACTTGGTTGACGACACCGCCATTGAAAAAATAAAACAATACGGACATAGCCATTCCATGGGTTTATTGGGTGGGGTGATAGATGTAATATTTTATGACTGTACCACCTTGTATTTTGAAAGCTTTATTGAAGACGGGTTAAAAGAAAATGGGTTCAGCAAGGATGGTAAATATAACCAGCCACAGGTTTTATTGGCGCTGATGGTAACTGAAAACGGGTTGCCAATAGGTTATGACCTGTTCAATGGGAGCCGTTTTGAAGGGCATACATTGGAAGATGCCTTAAAGCGCTTACGTGAAACATATCAGATAGGCAAGGTCGTATTCGTAGCTGATGCAGCTTTGTTGAGCAATGACAACATGATGATGATGCAGGCTGAAAAGCAGCCATTCATCGTTGGAGCCAGAATTAAAAATATGTCCAAAGACATGGCGGGAAAAATCGTGGATAGGAGCGACTATAAGGAACTTTATCCGGACGAAAAGCAGGAACATGCCATTACTTACAAAGAAATAATGCTGGATGAAACATTGCGTCTGTTGGTCACCCATAGTTATCAGCGTGAAGCAAAAGATAAACATGATCGCGAAAAAGCACTTGAACAATTAGCCAGTCGCCTAAAGAAAAGCAAGAGCCCAAAATCTTTGCTCAGCAATCATGGGTATAAAAAGTTTTTGATGATAGAAGGACAAGCAACCCTGGTCACGAACGAAGAAAAAATCAAAGAAGCTGCGGCATGGGATGGTCTGCATGGAATCATAACAAACATAACAGGGGAACCGGCGACTAAACTGCTAAGTCATTACAAAGGATTATGGCAGGTAGAGGAAACCTTCAGGATCAGTAAGCATGATCTGAGAATGCGCCCGATTTTTCATTGGACCCCAAAGCGGATCAAGGCACATATCGCAATCTGTTTTATGGCTTTAGTCTGTACACGCAGCCTGGAACATAAGGTGAGATTGCAGTATAAAAAACTTTCCCCCGCTGCCATACGGGCTGCATTGATGAAAGTAGAAGTGTCCATCCTAAAGGATCATAAAACCGGGAAATACTACGGCTTGCCCTCTGCTGTCACACAGGACGCAAAGAAAATCTACCAGATCTGTGGGCTCAGGCTCACCGATACCCCCTACCTCATCAAAGCCCCTCCCAAAAAATAAAAATGTAGTGCCTAACAAAAATTGCAACTGCTTGATATCCTTTGCTTTAATTGATTTTATGTATGAAGTCAGGAGGCATCATAGAAGCCTCCTCCGAAAATGGTTTGGAAAGCTCCTGCAGTAACAGGGAAATTTGAACTCTTAGTATATCCCGTAACAAATGCATCCCCGCTGCTGTTGCTGCTAATACCATAGCCCTGTTCATCACCATTACCCCCGAGATAAGTACTATAGACCAGAGCTGTACCTGCTGCATTAAGCTTGCTGACAAAGGCATCATAGCCTCCTCCGTAAGTGGTTTGGAAA
>JAHEYK010000035.1 GCA_023251625.1 Bacteroidota bacterium | reverse complement strand
TGGCAATACACCTTCGATCGTCATCTTTTCACCCATGGTACCGATGATAAAGAACAAAACAAAGATCACTACGGAGACCACCACCGGCATTCCCAGTCCTCCTTTGCGGATGATCGCTCCTAGCGGAGCGCCTACAAAAAATAATATCAGGCAAGCAAATGAAAGTGTGAATTTTTTATGCCACTCTACACTTAGTGAAATAAGCGGACGGCTGTCGCTGTCCATCTGGCTGATCAGGCTTTCTATATAATATTGTTTGCTCCGTACAATGTTCAAAGCCATGTCAACGACCTGAGTTCTTTTGGTAATATCTGCCTGCTTTTCTACAGGAGTATTTTCTGCCGGAGCGGGAGCGAAAGAGGCAATGGCCTCGTGCAGCGAATCCATGGCGTGCGCAGTGGGCTTTAATATCCTGTCCTCTGACATCATTTCCATGAAATTATTTCTGAAACCTGAAATTTGTTTTTCTTTCTCTGTTTGCAGCGAATCAGTGATGTTATTGATCTGGCTGATGTCCAGCATTGCATAGCTGGATTTGAAAAGGCCTTCATCTGTTCGCACCATTTTAAATCCAGAAAGATCGAACAGCACCGACTGTTCTTTGAACTTACTTCGTATGAGAGTGTGTTTGGTCTCATTTTTAGGGTCTACTACTTCTTCATAATTGATCCCGTTGTAGAGCACCACCGATAAATACTGTTTGTCAGCAGTCATCGCCATCTTGCCGGATTCAGCAATGCTTACCTTGTTATTGCCCACGTTCTGGGTCTGGTCGTAGATCATGATCCCTTTACATGAAATCCCATCCGGATCTTTTTTCTCTATTCGGATCGTGTATCCTTCAATGCCGTTATAAAAGACTCCCTCTTTAATATTTAACGCAGGTTTTTTCTGTTCGATGTCATACAGCAATGATTTCATTTTCAGGTTAACAAACGGAAGAATATTATTTGCAAACACAAATGCACTAACACTTGTAAGAAATGCCATAATAATAAGCGGCATCATTATTTTCTGCAAAGACATGCCTGCTGATTTCAGCGCCACCAGCTCAAAATGCTCGCCCAGGCTCCCAAAGGTCATGAGGGAAGACAGCAAAATAGCAAGCGGCAGTGCAAGCGGAAAGGTAGTAAGTGAGGCATAAAAGAACAGTTTTGCCAGAGTTTGTGTTTCCAGCCCTTTGCCAATCAGGTCATCTACATATTTCCATAAGAACTGCATAAACAGTACAAAAACCGCTATGAAAAAGGTCATCAGGAAGGGGCCGATGTAAGAAGTAATCATATGTCTGTGCAGTGTACGCATCACATTTCAAATTATTGATCTACGAATATACGAATGAATGTAATTCGTAAATTCGTGGCTTATTCAGATGTTATGCTGAAAGGAAAGAAAATAGTGGTTGTACTTCCTGCCTATAACGCAGAGCTTACGCTTAAAAAAACGTACGATGAGATCCCTTTTGATATTGTGGATGAGGTGGTCCTGGTAGACGATTGCAGCAAAGATAATACGGTGGAAGTAGCCAGGCAGATAGGCATCAAACACGTAATTCGCCACGAGAAGAACCGTGGATACGGAGGAAATCAGAAAACGTGTTACGATAAGGCGCTCTCTTTGGGAGGAGACATTGTGATCATGCTGCATCCGGATTATCAGTACACACCTTTGCTGATCCCGAGTATGGCGAACATCCTTGGCAATGACCTGTATGAATGTGTATTAGGTTCCCGTATTCTTGGAAAAGGAGCGCTGAAAGGAGGCATGCCCATTTATAAATACATATTTAACCGATTTCTTACGTTTTCTGAAAATGTTTTACTTGGACAAAAACTTTCAGAATATCATACCGGTTACCGGGCATTTTCCAAAAAAGTTCTTGAGACAATAAATTACCACGCCAACTCTGATGATTTCGTGTTCGATAACCAGATGCTTTCCCAGATCGTATATGCGGGTTATGAAATTGCGGAAGTGACCTGTCCCACTAAATATTTCAAAGAAGCATCGTCCATTAATTTCAGCCGCAGTATGAAGTATGGAATGGGTGTGTTGGGTGTTTCCTGCCTGCATTTTTTCTGCAAGCTGGGGCTTATGAGCTCTGATCTGTATAAAATGAGAAAGTAATTTAAGAAAGAATCTTCTCTCCTCTTATTTCAACACAACAAGCCTTTTGGTTTTACTGACGTTCTCCGAACTTACCTGATAGGAGTATATGCCTGCGGTAAAATGTTTATCCATTCTTGTTTGTGCATGTGTTAGGGACTGTATGTGAACGACTTCCCCAATAGAATTGTAAATGGTGAGCCTATATTTTTCGTCAGCTGCAAAATGTACAATGTCGACAAAAGCATATCCATAGGATGGATTGGGGTATACTGTAAAATCAAAAGAAGAAGTGATCAGTTCAGGAACAGAAACCGTATTGCTGTCTCCCATGTAAATGGCAACTCCACCGCAGTCGTTTCCGATCACGAGATCCATGGCACCATCCCCGTTAATATCGTGGCCATTCACTGCCATACGGCCTCCTTCCCAAATATTTTTGTACATAGAATCTACTCGGTTAAAATTACCGTTCACATTTCCGTCAATGTTGTCAAAATACCATAACCAGCCGGTGTAAGGATACGTTCTGTTGGATGTGCTGCCCACGATCATCCGGTAACTGCCTGCGCTGTCGTATAAGAAAGGAATGCTATACCCTGTAAACCCCGCTTTAAAAACATTTACACCTCCGAATGTATTGCTTGTGAGTGTGAATGTTGCACTGCTTGCAGTGCCAATGTTCTCGTAGAAATTCAGATTACCCGAACGTTCACCGATGATCAGATCCAGGTCACCATCGCGGTCCACATCTGCTAATTGGGGCGTGGCATAACTTCCTATGTCAATAACAGTGCTGTTATCATCCAGCATATTTTGTTCGGTTAGAACAAAACTACAAGTTGCTGCCGTGCCTGCAGTATTTGTGAAATATGAAATGTTTCCATTATGGTCTCCAACGATCATGTCCAGGTCTCCATCTGCGTCCAGGTCTCCGAAAGTAAGATGCTTGCTGTATAGGGGAGAATTAGGCGGATTTAGTGCTTTTAGTTTTACTGAGAGGCTGTCGTAATCTTTTGTGACCAGATCAAATCTGGGGTCGGTGGCTGTGCCGATATTTCTGAAAGCCCATACACCATACATATAGGAGGCCGGACAGGTATCGTGGGTCATTGAATAATTTGAAATGAGAATATCTGTAAGTCCGTCCTGGTCAAAGTCAAAAAAAACAGGATCGGCACCCTGGCCCACATCGATCATATCCTGCTGCAAAAAGCTTTTTGATTTGCGGGAAAAAATAGGGGCATTATCTGCACCCGTATTTTTGTAATACCAGATACTTTCATTATCGACAGAAACATTGGGCGAATTCGGAGCAACTATCAGATCGCGCTTATTGTCGTTATCCACATCAATAAAATAGGAACTGGGAAATTCTGTTAGCCGTACAGGAATAGCATTAGAAGGGAAAAGAGTGTCTTTGCTGATCATATTAGCTGAAGCTTTAGAGCCACCATTTGTAAGCAATGCCAGATTGCAGCAACCGATCTGCCCGAGCAGAATATCTTTATCACCATCTGCATCCATATCCAGGCTGAGTGACGTGTTGCCCGCATGGTTTTGCAAGGAATATTCCCATTCTTCCTCTCTGGTAAATGGGGATGTGAATGGATGTGTATGTTGGATGGAATCCGGATTCATCATGCGGCAGGAAGCCAGATATACGTTGCATAAAAACGGGTCTTCGCTGAAATTACCCCAACACCCTCCTGCCACATCCAGGTTAAAGATCAGGCTGTCTTGTCCGTAGCCTTTTTCAACAGACTGGTTGATGTGATATTCCATCTGGGTGTTCGAAGAAATTTCAAACGTGAGAACATCCAGGTCACCGTCTCCGTCAACATCATCGATTGTTGGAATGTCAACGCGGCTCACATAGAGGTTCGTCAAGGGGTCAGAAGTATTTGAAGGAGTGTAATCGGATTTGATGTAAGGCGTCTGTAATGTGAATTGTAAATTTCCGGCTGAAGAAGTGTTTTTCCAAACTTTTATTCCTCCAACGGTAATTGCATAGGTAAAAATATCCGGTTTGCCATCCCCGTTGTAATCACGGATCAATACCCAGTCTTCGAGATGGGGAAATTTTGATTCGTACTGTGGATCGTGCGTATAGTCAACAGTATTGGGTGTGCCATGATTAATGTAAGTGGTTACTTTGTGCCCGGTTCTGTCAAATACGAATAGATCTTTGATGCCGTCAAAGTTCATGTCGATATCCGAGAACTGGCAGTAGTTGTGGCCTCCAACCCAAGGATATTGTAACCAGTTGCCACTGATCTTTACTGGGATTGTATCAACGCGGGTGTAATTCTGGGAGAAAGAGTAGGCAGTAAGCAATAGGCAGTAAGCAATCAGTAACCCAATTTGCCTATTGCTTATTGCCAGTTGCCTATTGGCTATTAGTTGATCGTCCATGTTTCTCTTCCGCGCAGCAACGTATCAAGGTCGCCTTCGCCTCTTGCCTTTATAACATCCGCAATCTGAGCGGACATTCCTTCTTCGTAAACAGGTTTATCCTGGATCAGGAAAATTCCAAACGGCCTTGGCATGTGATCTGCTTTTTTGGGATCATCGAAGAAACGGGTGAGCAATGTTGCTTTCATCTCATCGCGTTCATCGTGTATCCAAAGGTCATTGGCAGAAACATCAGCAACATTTACGATCACTGGCTTGAAGCCATCCAGCTTAATGCCTTTTTCAGCATTTGCTCCGAAAATGAGCGGCTTCCCATGTTCCATAAAAAGGGTTTCGGCTTTTTTGGAAGCTTTCTCTGTGAATACTTCAAAGGCTCCGTCATTGAATACGTTACAGTTCTGATAGATCTCCACAAACGAAGTTCCTTTGTGTTCATGTGCACGTTTCAAGATTGTGCGGAGGTGAATGGGATCCCTGTCCATACTGCGTGCAATGAATGTTCCTCCTGCACCCAATGCAAGTGCAAGGGGATTAAAAGGATTATCTACAGATCCGTATGGAGTTGACTTAGAAACTTTTCCCAGCGGTGAAGCAGGGGAGTATTGGCCTTTGGTAAGGCCGTAAATTTCATTGTTAAACAGGAGAACATTTACATCAAGATTCCTTCTCAATAAGTGAATAGTATGATTTCCGCCAATGGAAAGTCCGTCACCGTCACCGGTCACGATCCAAACGCTGAGTTCAGGGCGTGTGGCTTTCAATCCTGATGCAACCGCAGTTGCACGTCCGTGAATGCTGTGCACGCCATAGGTATCCATGTAATACGGAAAGCGGGACGAACATCCTATGCCTGCAACGAAAGCAATATTTTCACGTGCAATCCCGAGATCGGGCATTACGGTTTGCACTTGTTTCAGGATGGAATAATCTCCGCATCCCGGGCACCAACGTACCTCCTGGTCGCTGGTAAAATCTTTTGCTGTTAATTTTTCTGTTGGCGCTGGGGTTGTAGTAGTACTCATAAATGTTTATACGGCTAATTATTTATTTAGTTCTTCAATTTTTGCTTTTATTTCTCCTGCTGAGAAAGGAACTCCTTTGATCTTGTTGAAGTTGATCGTTGGGATCAAAAATTTATCGCGGATCACTTTGGAGAACTGGCCGTTGTTCATTTCAGGCATCAGCACCTTGTCAAAGTTCTTCAGGATGTTTCCGAGATTTTTGGGCAGTGGGCTCATGTATTTCACATGGGCGTGCGAAACTTCGATGCCTAGTGCAATACAATCCTTCACCGCAGTTTTGATGGAGCCGTACGTTGAACCCCATCCGAGCACAAGGATCTTTCCTTTTTCTTTTCCATTATCTAATTTTTGATCAGGAATATTATTGGCTGCGCGGTCTACTTTTTCCTGGCGGAGCTTCACCATGAACTCATGGTTCTCGGGTTCGTAGGAAATATTTCCTGTGTCATTTTCTTTTTCAATTCCACCAATGCGGTGTTCGAGTCCCTTGGTTCCGGGAATAGCCCACGGACGTGAAAGCTTTTCATCCCGCTTGTAAGGGAGATATCTTTCTTCGGTCACATCTCCGTTTTGGATCGTGCCATTCTTCTTTGTAGCAAAATTCACTTTTATCTCAGGCATATCCTTGGCATTGGGGAATCTCCAAGGTTCAGAACCGTTAGCAATATATCCGTCAGTCAAAAGCATTACGGGGATCATGTGTTCGAGAGAAAGCCTGCAAGCTTCAAAGGCCATGGTGAAACAATCAGATGGAGAAGAAGCTGCCACAACGATCACCGGGCATTCTCCGTTCCGGCCATATAACGCTTGTAAAAGATCGGCCTGTTCGGTTTTGGTTGGCAATCCGGTTGAAGGCCCTCCGCGCTGAACGTTGAGGATCACGAGAGGTATTTCAAGCATCACGGCAAGCCCGATCGCTTCTCCTTTCAAAGCAATACCGGGGCCTGATGAACCCGTGATCGCAAGACTTCCGCCAAACGATGCGCCGATGGCTGAACAGATAGCAGCAATTTCATCCTCAGCCTGGAAGGTTTTTACTCCAAAGTTCTTGTGTTTTGCAAGTTCATGCAACACATCGGAAGCAGGCGTGATGGGATAGGACCCATAGAACAAGGTAAGTCCAGATTTTTTTGCAGCAGTGATGAGGCCGATGGCGGTAGCCTGGTTACCCATGATGCTGCGATAAATTCCTTTGGGCATGGGGGCTGCTTTCACTTCGTATCGGGTGGTGAAAGTTTCGGTAGTTTCTCCGTAGTTATATCCTGCCTTCAGAACTTTTGTATTTGTTTCGATCAGCTCAGGTTTCTTTTTAAACTGCTCTTTCAAAAAACTGATCGTGGGCTCCATGCTGCGGTTATACATCCAGAGCAAGAACCCTAGAACAAACATGTTTTTTGAGCGGTCAATATCTTTTACTCCCATGCCGGATCCTTCAAGGCATGCGCGTGTAAGTTTAGTAATATCAACTTCGTACACTTTAAATTTATCCAAAGAACCGTCTTTAAGAGGGTTCACTCCTTTAGGATATTTAGCAAGGTCAAGGTTTTTGGTTCCGAAACCTTCTGTATTTGCGATCACGATACCGCCCGGCTTCAAGGACTTGATATTTGCTTTCAGTGCCGCTGCATTCATCACAACAAGGACATCCGATGCATCTCCTGCTGTATAAATATTTACGCTTCCAAAATGAAGCTGGAAGCCGGATACTCCTGCCAATGTTCCCTGAGGGGCGCGTATCTCGGCCGGAAAGTTTGGAAATGTGCTGATGTCATTCCCTAAAAGGGCGCTCGTGTTAGTGAACTGGGTTCCGGTCAATTGTATTCCGTCCCCTGAATCGCCTGCAAAAAGAATAACAACATTTTTAAGTTCTTTGTTCTCTGTCTGGCGTTTGATTTCTTGTGTGGCAGTTGTCATAAAAGTGAGTAGATATTATGATTTCTTGTTTAGCTTGATAAAGCATGCGAAGTTAAGAAAATATGACTGAATCCTTGCAGGATTTGTGACATAAATTATTGACACAAAGTGGTCTTGCTTCATGGATCCATGCGAAAAGACGAAATTGGACATGAAATTTAAGTTCGATGTTTTTAGATAAAGAGGCTTCTGATTCCATAACTTCGCACATCAAAATAAATACAATAATCTATAAAAACAAAACAATGAAAAAACGTTTACTTGCTCTTTTTGTTATTGGCTTTTTAGTTAAAGCGTCCTATGCGCAGACAGACAGTGTTTTCTATCATCATTCTAAATTCAAGTCGCAATATGGTGCAAGCGGAGGTTATCCCTCAATGGACTACTATCGCTATGCAACCCGTTTTACTCCTCCATACTATCCCGCTCAATTGGTGGGACTGAAAGCTTGGTTTCGCAATGCTGCCAATCCATCTTCATTCAAGACCGTAGTGTATAAAGATCCTTCTGGTGCAAAGAATGGCCCCGTGTCATCCACGCCTGATTATATCAGTGCAAATGCAATAAACAATCCGGCTACCGGTGGTTTCACAGATTCTGCTTACAGCTACTATGATGATCTTACTTCTCAGAACATTATTGTTGCAGCAGGAGATGTATATGCGGGAGTTACCCAGCATCCTAACACCAATGGTTTTGTGGGAGCTGCGATCGATACTTCGAATGCATTAGGTACGCAAGATCGCCCCTGGGCGTATTATGGAGTATGGGCAAAAATGGTCAGTTACTGTTTTGTAGATGGTGAGTGGGGTTTCACTGCCTATTTCAAGCACACGGCTACTTCTGTGAATGAGCTGAACAACACACTTGCCTCTGTGGATGTTTTCCCTCAGCCGGCAAGAGAAGATGCATATGTGTCTTATGAATTGAAAGAAAATGCTTCTGTTTCTATCAGTGTGATGAATTCAGTTGGAGAGATGGCGATCCTGAATGTTGTCAGTAAAGAGAGCCAATCTGCAGGAAACTATACTGTTTCAATCCCTGTAGGTGAACTTTCCAATGGTATTTACTTCGTTAGACTTGAAACTAATGGAGCTCAAACTGTGAAAAAATTGGTTGTGATCAGGTAATCAGATATTATTTGTAATTGAAGTGTGGCAGGTGTGCAAACATCTGCCATTTTTTTTATTCAGAACCAGGCTCCTATCGATAAGATCATCTCATAGCAGGCCACATTTTGACTGGCAGTGCCCTCGTAAATTTTCAGGTCCCGGTAAATTGCATAAACCAGTTTGTTGGTGTATTCCAGATAAAAATATTTATAGAACGTAGCCTGAAATCCTGCTTCCAGGCCTGTATCATAACCACCGAATTGGAAATGGGGAGAGTTGGCTTTTCCGAGGATCGTATTTTCTACGTGAGGATATACGAAACCAATACCTCCCTTCAGAAGGGCCTGTATTTTTACTTTTGAAGAATCACTTCCGTAAAGATTTATGCGTCTCACTGCGTTGAACAAAAAGAAGTTGGCCCCGTTATTTAACTGGTAGGTAAGATTGTCGGGTGTGCGAGCGAACATCGAGTCAACAGTGATGCCCTGATACGTGCCGGTCATATGCAGCGTTTGATCGGGTATCTGGTATTTGGTGTGGTCAAAATTCAATTCTACTCCCCATTTTTCATTGATGCAGTAACCTAAGCGGTAATTGTATTGGGGTATTGTGAGTGCTTTATTGAAAATGCCCGTGGTCCAGCCCGGTTTGTCCACACCTTGGGCCTGTGAAAAGGTATAATTGTTTTGAAGAGAAGGTTGATCGATATGGATATCATTATCTGTGTACCACTCTTTATTATATCCCCAGGAAAAATAAAATGGATGTTTGATATGTTTTTTCTGGGCAAAGCAGCAATTCAGGAACAGCAGAGAATAGAACAGGGTAGTGGAAATTTTTTTTTGTCGGATCATATGCGCAAAGAAAAAGAAAATAACAAGTCGAAAAGAAAAACTACATAGAAAAAAACATGACAGTTATCAGCTAATTCGTAGTATCCCCCCTCAGCCTTCTGAATTTTTTTCTTGCCTCTACCGTGTACAGGCTGCCCGGAAACTTGGTGAGGAGCTCTTCATAGAGCTGTTTTGCTTTATCCGGAGCATTCAGGTACACTTCGTTCAGTTCGGCCAGTTTGAAGAGTGCATCATCGCCTAAAATATCAAACGAGTAGTTGTCGAGCAGTTTTTGAAGGTGATCGGCTGCCTCAGTGAATTTACCTTGTTTTAGTTTTATCTGGTATTTTTTGTAGAGGATGTCATCTGCCAGTGACGTCAAATGAAATTTATTCAGGATAGAGTCGAGTGTAAGCAAAGACCTATCAAACTGATTTCGGAAAGCGAAGAGGTCGGATCGTGCGAACATGCTGAGGGCCAGTGAATCGCCATCTTCTTTTAAGTTATCGCTGATCGTGAGCGAAAGTTCCATGGCATCGTTGGAGATCAGCTTTTCTGTAGCGCCTTTGAGCACATCCAGTTGAGCCTGCGCCCATTTGAATTCCCCGTTGTAATAGGAAAGCTTTGCATTACGCAGTTTTGCTTCATTGCCAATTGGCTCATGCTTGAAATCAAATTCAACCTGGGAGTAGAGGAGAGATGCATCCCAGATCTCCCCCGTCATCAGCAGAATATCACCCAGCTCCAATTTGCATTCTGCCTGTATTTGCTGATTGATGCGGGGCAATTTGATCGCTTCATTAAGAAGATCACTTGCCTCTTTTGTTTTATTGAGATAAAATGCATCCAGGTGTGCCAGGTTTTTTATCAGGACGGCAGTTTCGGCCTGTTTGCCTAATTCATTCAGGGTTATAATGAAATTCTTTTCAAGCTCGGTCAGGTCGTTCGCAGAATAGTTGAATTTGCCTGTCACTTTTTTATAAAGTGCATTTAAAAACTCCATGCGGGCATTGATGTAGTTGTAATTTCCTTTTCCTTTTTCGATCACGTACTGATAGCATCTGCTGGCATTATCGTAATCTTCATTGGAAACACACATATACCCCAGTGACATGAGACGATCACCTTCTTCGTGAAGGCGTTTGTCCAAGGCCTTGGATTGCACAAACGCTGCGTTGAAATTTTTTTCCTGAATGAAGAACCAGATGAGCAGTTCTGAAAAAATTGTTTTTTCGGATTTAGATTGGATGCGTTTCAGTAGTTCGGTTTTGATAGTTTCATTTTTTTTCTCATCTTTTTCTTCTCCGAAAGAAGGCTGTAATCCGTTCTGCACAGCCTGTACCTGGTCGCTGTTATCCTCCAGTAGGTCAAGATATTCGTTTACCATAGCCGGCAGGTCTCCCTTTTTTGAATATACATCTGCGATCTCCGCATTGAAAGGATAAAAGCCATGAAGCAGTTTTCTTCCATATTGATACGTAGCAATGGCATAATCCCATTCGTGCAAGGCAATAAATGAATTTGCCAGGTCAAAGATCTGGCGTTGGTCCGGCTGCAGCTGTTTTATGGCGTGTTCATATTCTGAGCCTGCTTTGGCTTTGTTACCGTTATTGTCGTAAAGTACCCCGAGGTCAACTATATAGGTTACATTCTGAGGATATTGCTTGATCATTTTTTTTATGACCTTCTCGGCTTTGTCGAACTGTTTTAATTTGGTAAGGCAAAGCACATAGGGATTGTAGTAAGAGATGCCGTCTCGTTTGCTGAAAAACTTTTCGTAATAAACAACCGCTTTATCATATTCTTTGTTTTGTAAATACTGAAAGGCGAGCTGCTCGTCTGTGGAGGATTGTCCCCAAACACCGGCGGGAAACAGACAGTACGCAGTTGGCAATAAACAGCACCAGAATATTTTTAAAAGCCTTTTCATTTTGCTCTTAAGCTATCTGCAAACGAAACGATCCGTGTTTTCAATGAATCCAGTTTTACAACTGCTTCTTTTGCTCTTTGAACTGCTCTGTTTGTGGCATCAGAAATTTTGGCAGAGGCATTTATCTCATTAACGATGTATGCTCCTGATTTATTTTTCTCTATCAAATCTTCTGCGAGGTCGTGTTTTAGGTCGCTGATCTGTTTACGCGAGTCATTCATGGCTTTTTCTAGGAATTTTTTATTGCTGAGAAGGTTGATAATGCTTCCAACCTGGTCATACGCCTCTGCGAGGAACAAAGCGGTCTTTTTTTGCACCGTATCACTAGAGATCTTTGTCATGATCGTATTAAGATCCTGCTGTACTATATTGTAAGTGGCCCGAAGAGAGACAGTATCAACTGAAAGGAGAAATTTTTCAGCACTTTCTGTTATGGCTGATGCGCTATCCAGGCGCGAGATTTCATGTGAGTGGTCAGTTTTTTGTTTGCAGGAAATAACAAGTAGGCAATAGGCGGTAAGCAGTAAGCAAAGCTTTTTCACTTGAGGAAGTTTCAATTAATTTGAAACCAACTTGTTCAGCTTGGTAATTCCTTCCTCAACAGATTCTGCTACAGTAAACACCGTATTGAGTTTTGTGATCACTAAAAGTTCTTTGATGCGTTTTCCTACGCAGGCGATCACGGCCTCGCCACCTGCCTTTCGTGCTTTTGTGAGGATGCGGATCAGGATCGTAAGCCCACTGCTGTTCAGGTATTTTAATGATCCCAGGTCAATAACAAAACGTATGTTGTTATTCAAGATCACCTCATCCACTTCCTGCATCAGCTTATCGGCCTGGCTTGATTCAATGAGATCACCCTGCATGTTGATGATGTGAATTTGTCCTTGTTTTTTTAGTGTGTGTGCAAATAGCATGTGAAATAAATTTTAGGTTTAACAGTTATTTAATTTTGTTTGTACTGGCATTTCCCTGTGTTCGATAATTTTTCACAATGTGCATATAGGTTCAGGGAGTGTGATGAAACCTTGAATCCAAGAATATCCCCCATTTTGTTCCGTATCTGCTGGATGCGGGGATCGCAGAATTCCATAACATTTCCGCAATCCTGGCAGATAAGGTGGTCATGCTGCTTGTATTCGTATGCTTTTTCAAAGAGAGAAATATTTTTTCCGAAATGATGTTTTACCACTAAGTTGCAGTCAAGTAGCAGTTCGATAGTGTTGTAAACGGTGGCCCGGCTCACTCTGTATTTCTTACTCTTCATTTTTGAATAAAGAGAATCGATATCAAAATGACCTTTGTCTGAATAAATTTCTTCCAACACAGCATAGCGTTCGCCCGTTTTGCGATGGCCGTGTTCTTCAAGGTAATCAGTGAAGATTTTTTTAACGGCTGTTTGTGCTTCGGACATTATCGGGAAATATTAAGCGAAGATATTAATTCGTGTCGAACCGTGAAACAGTCTGTACCCCGGGTACTTTTTTGAGTTTTCCCATCAGGTCGGTAAGATGTTTAGTATCATGTACAAACAGCATGATCTTCCCTTCAAAGATCCCGTC
This sequence comes from Bacteroidota bacterium, assembly GCA_023251625.1. Classification (GTDB taxonomy): domain Bacteria; phylum Bacteroidota; class Bacteroidia; order Palsa-948; family Palsa-948; genus Palsa-948. The sequence goes on along the minus strand of JAHEYK010000035.1, from coordinate 11,688 downwards.
ATTCGTATCAAAACTTAGGGAGCGCATGTTAATGTTCAACTCGCTGGAAATAATTTCGGTGAGATTTTTCATTACACCCAACCGGTCGGTACCGGTCATTCGTATTCCGGCAAGGAAGGAGATCAGTTCCTGATTGGTCCATCTTGCTTTTACCACGCGGTAGGCGTAGTTAGCCAGCATTTTTGTGGCGTTAGGGCAACTGACACGGTGAATTTTTATTCCTTCGTTAATGGTGATAAAGCCGAATACATCATCTCCCGGAATAGGATGGCAGCAGGGAGAAAGTTTGTATTCGATATTTTCCATGTTATCACCGATCACGAGCAGGTCAGATTTTCCGCGAACGCTGGTTACAAGTTCTTCCAGGGAAACTTTGTCTTTCTTATCGTTTTTATCGGTCTTTTTCTCTTTTCTGAAATCTTTTATTTCTCCCGGTTTAATGTTCCCGATAGCGAGGCGATAATGCAGTTCCTGTGCGTTGGGTAATTTAAATATGGAAACAACCTTATTGATATTTTCCTGTGTTGTGGCAAGCTTCAAATGCTTGAGCCGTTTTTCCAGCATGGCAACACCTTTTTCGGAAACCTTCCGTTTATCTTCTTTAAGTGCAATTTTTATTTTTGATTTTGCCTTGGCAGTCACCACATAATTGAGCCACTCCTGTTTGGGCGCCTGTTTTGCCGAAGTAAGAATTTCCACCTGATCACCGCTGTTGAGAGGGTGGCTGAGCGGAACCAGTTTATGGTTCACTTTGGCGCCAATGCATTGCTCGCCCACCTTGGAATGGATCTCAAATGCAAAGTCAAGCGCCGTGGCTGAAGAAGGCAACGAGCGCATTTCGCCTTTGGGAGTGAACACAAATATTTCTTCCGCGAAAAGATTGAGTTTAAAATCATCGAGGAAGTCGAGTGCGTTCTCGTCCGCGCTTTCCAGCATGTGGCGTATCTTTTTCAGCCAATCGTCCAGCTGTGTTTCTTTATCCACTGCATCGTCCGAGCCCACTTTGTATTTCCAGTGTGCGGCAAAACCTCTTTCCGCAATATCATCCATACGCTCGGAACGAATCTGTACTTCCACCCATTTTCCTTCCGGCCCCATCACGGTCGTGTGAAGTGCTTCGTAGCCATTTCCTTTCGGGGTGGATATCCAGTCGCGCAGCCGTTCCGGGTTGGGGTAATAAAAATCTGTCACTACGGAATATACTTTCCAGCAATCTGCTTTTTCATTTTCCTCTTTGGTGTCGATGATCACGCGTATGGCAAAGATGTCGTAGATCTCCTCGTAGGGGAGATTTTTTGTACGCATCTTATGGTAAATGGAAAAAATAGATTTCGGTCTGCCGAAGACACGGAGTTTAAACCCGTTCTCGATCAACGCTTCGAGAATTGGGTCCGTAAACTTGTTAATGTATTTTTTTCGCTCCGGCTCCGACTCCTTTAACTTTGCTTCAATGGTGTGATAAACTTCCGGCTCAGTGTATTTTAATCCAAGGTCTTCAAGTTCTGTTTTTATTGCGTTTAAACCCAGGCGATGGGCCAGGGGAGCGTATAGATATAATGTTTCAGAAGCAATTTTACGCTGCTGGTGTTCGCTCATCGATCCCAGTGTGCGCATGTTGTGAAGACGATCAGCAAGTTTGATCAGGATCACGCGCACATCGTCAGACAAGGTGAGCAGCATCTTACGGAAATTCTCAGCCTGTATCGAGAAGTTCGTGGGGTCAATAATCTCAACTCCTTTAATTTTGGTGAGACCGTCAATGATCTGAGCTACTTTTTCCCCGAACATGCCTTTCATGTCGGCAAGAGTAATGTCGGTATCTTCCACTACATCGTGAAGAAGGGCACAGATGACCGAAACTGGTCCTAGTCCGATCTCTTCTGCGCATATCTGCGCTACGGCAATGGGATGATAAATGTAGGGCTCTCCCGATTTTCTTCTTGCATCCTGGTGAGCTTCCATGGCAACGTCAAAGGCCTTGCGTATCTGGAGCTTGTCGTTCTTATCTAATTTTCTCCGGCAGGATTTTAATAAAGTGCGGTAGCGTCTTAAGAGTTCTTTTTTCTCTTCCTCGGTGTTAATGATAGGTGCCTGAACTGCTTTTGCCATAGAGTACAAAGTTACAAATTTTAGGGTTGTTTATGTCTCTCTTTACCTGTATCATATTTGTATGTTTAGTTTATAATATTATCTTTGCTCATCACCTTAACCTTGCTTTCTTAATGAAAATAAAGTTCCTATTTTTGATCCTATTTTTCAATGCTTTTGTAAATGCTCAGGGTATATGGACCAAGCAGACAAATTTTGGAGGGACTGTAAGAAATAATGGGATTGGATTTTCCATTGGAACTAAAGGCTATCTCGGAACCGGGTATGATTTAAGTCCTTATGCCTCTGATTTTTGGGAATGGAGTCAATCAACACATATTTGGACCCAAAAAGCTGACTTTGGAGGAGGGGGAAGGAGTTATGCAATAGGTTTTTCTATATTCAATAAGGGGTATGTTGGGACAGGAAGTACAGTTGGATCTCTAAAGAACATTGATTTCTGGGAATATGATCCTGCTACAAATATTTGGACACAAAAAGCAGATTTTGCCGGGGTGCCGAGAACTGATGCTGTGGGATTTTCTATTAATGGCAAAGGATATCTTGGAACAGGAACGAATGGCGCCAGTGTGGTATACAATGATCTTTGGGAATATAATCCGGTAGGAAATACTTGGACACAAAAGACAAATTTTCCAGGAACAGCAAGATCTGCTGCTGTTGGTTTTTCCATAGGGAGCGTAGGATATATTGGTTTGGGTGCTGATGCATCGATGAATGCATTAAATGATTTTTGGGAATTTGATCCGCCAACAAATGTCTGGACCTCCAAAACAACTTTTCCGGATGTTGGCGGACCAGAAGCGGTGGGATTTTCGATAGGACCCAAGGGATATGTTGGGCTTTGCAGTGGCACCTCTGATTTTTGGGAGTACTATCCAACGACAAATGCATGGACGCAGAAAACCGGTTTTAGCGGAATTGCAAAATCAGCTGGAGTCGGTTTTTCTATTGGTTCGATGGGGTATATTGGCACAGGCCAGCAAGGCAGCGGTTTGAATACGAATGAATTTTGGGAATATGACCGAAGCAAAGTACCGCCATCACCAACGCAGAGTGGGTTTCAAAAGGCGTATGGAAATACAAATTATGATGTGGCGGAATCAGGACAACAAACCATTGATGGTGGTTTTGTGCTTTTAGGAACGACATCTTATGGTACATCAGCATGTGATATTTTATTGGTTAAAACTGATAGTGTTGGAAATCTGCTTTGGACAAAAACATTTGGAGATTCGGGTGATGAGCAAGGGAATTTTGTACAGCAAACACAAGATGGAGGCTATATCATAACAGGTTCTATTCAAAATGTTGGGATGTCAGATAAGGATGTTTGCATTGTAAAGTGCGATGCAGTTGGAAATCTTCAATGGACCAGGATGATTGGAGGGTCGGCTAACGATGTTGGTAAATGCGTTCAGCAAACGTCAGATGGCGGATACGTTATTGCCGGGACGACAAATAGTTTTGGTGGAGGTCTTGATGATGTTTATTTAATAAAATTCGACTCTTTTGGAGCGTTGTTGTGGACAAAAACATTTGGTGGATCAAACAATGATCGTGCATATTCAATCAGGCAAACTAACAATGGGGGGCTTATCATTGCTGGAGAAAGAGATAATCCGTTATCAACGGATGGTTACTTAATACGGACGGATGCCAATGGAGTGACGCTTTGGGAGAAAGCAATTTCTGCAGGGGCTAACTATCAGGGTTATATCTTTTATTCAATTCAGGAGGTGCCTGATGCAGGCTTTATTTGCGCTGGCATGAATAATATTGGGCAAGGACCTTATGCGTGTTTGGTGAAGACTGATAGTCTTGGTACTGCGCTTTGGTCAAAGGCTTATGGAGGAGTAGGGACTGGTCATGAAGAAGCTGGTTCGGTGCAACAGACCAAAGATGGCGGATACGTTTTTACCGGGACGACAAATAGTTTTGGTTTTTACAATGCGTATCTGGTGAAGACAAATAGTTTAGGTGGTCTACTTTGGTCAAAAGCATTTGGTTTTTTTGGTACGGGTGAATCTGCCCGGTTTGCCCAGCAAATTAACAATGGAGGATTTGCTGTAATTGGTTCCAGGGATTCACAATCAACCGGTTTGGATATGTATCTCATTGTAACGGATAGTTCGGGTGTCAGTGCATGCAATATGACCAGTGCTAATACGTATACATACGTACCTTACAAGGCCACGATCAATCTTTCAACACAAGTATTCTCGGGTGGTAGTATAGGTACTCCTGCAATGATTACCGGAAGCTGGGGGTTTCAAACTGATATATGTTCTACGGCCGTTGAAGCGCCTGAAATCCAGAGTAAAGAATTGTCAATTCAAGTTTCCCCAAATCCCAATAATGGAGTTTTTTCCGTAAAATGTGAAAAAATAATTTCCGGGATTAATATTTACAATCTGTTGGGTGAAAAAGTTTATTCTACAGGGTTGTCAGCTACGGCAATTACTGGGGTAACCATTAATCTTTCTGATAAACCCAGCGGGGTTTATTTTCTACGGGTAACAACGAGTGAGGGTATGGTGGTGAGGAAGATTGTTAAGGAGTAATTGCTATTATTCAAGTAACTGCCATTTTTCCGGATTCAGAGAGGTGTGAAAAACAGAGACAATGAACACTGCATTGATTTTTTCGTTCACAATGAAATGTATCATGAAGGGAAATTTTTTCATAGGCAAGCATCTTATTCCGCTATATCGGATTTGAAAGAAAGGATTTTTGCTGATAGTCAAGAGGTGCTTATCAATGGCCGATTCAAATCTTTTCCCTAAACCAATTTGCTTGCTATCGTAATAATTTATGGCTTGTTGAATATCCGCCAATGCCCTTGGCTCGATCAATACTGAATAGGGCACAACTATTTGCTTTTGAGTTGCTTTTTTGCTTTAGCCCAGAGAATGAAATTTTCAGGTTTACTGCTTTTGAGCCGCTTCAGCGTCTCTTCTTTATGCCACTGAGGTATGGAAAGTTCTTCAACATCTTCTATTCGTGCGTCAGGAATATGTTTAAAGAATTCTACGAATACTTTGTAGAAATTTTCAGGGATGCTTACGGTAAGTTGTTTCATACGACAAATTTACAAAATATTTTTAACCTATTTTACAACTCAAAGTTCAGGGAAGTTATATTTTTCATGCCTAAACAGGATTTTTTCGCATTGTGAAAATAGTTCTGTCCAATCTTGGAGGATTTGAAAGGTCAAAATTATAGGCAACGCTGTTGAGGTAAAAAGACGCGCTTAGTCGCTGTTCAAGGGTTTGAGTTTTCCAATACCTGATTGCGGGTTCGCTGACATTGCTGGAGCCCATTGAAAATGCGCTGCGGTCAAGTTTGTAACTCATCTTGCAAATTTACTTTATTTAAACTGAACTATAATTGAAATTTCAGATAAGTAATTTTCTTCCCTTTCGCAGTAAACAACTTTTCATAGTGGGTTTTGATATTAGTCACCCCACCCTCCTCCCCCAAGGGGAGGGGGTTAGGCGACTGATATAAATCATTTGTCGCAAATAAAAGTTTTGCGGATCTCTCCCCTTTGGGGAGAGTTGGAGAGGGGTGGATTTCTTCCAACGTAAACTCATAAAGTTCTGCGCTGTCTGTTTTCAAATGGACAATACCATTTGTCTTGAGTACATTTTTATATCTATTCAGAAAGATGGAGTGGGTGAGGCGCTTTTTTTCTTTGTTGGGCTGCGGGTCAGGGAAGGTGATCCATATTTCACTTATTTCATCTTGAGCAAAACAACGCTCAATGTATTCTATTTGTGTGCGGAGAAAAGCAACATTGTCAAGTTTTTTCTCCTGTGCGTTCTTGGATCCCCTCCAGATGCGTGCCCCTTTGATGTCAATGCCGATGAAATTTTTGTTCGGGTAATTTTCTCCAAGGCCGATAGAGTATTCTCCTTTTCCGCAGCCGAGTTCGAGTACAATGGGATTGTTGTTTTTAAAGTGTTCGCTGTTCCATTTTCCTCTTAGGGAGAAATCATGATCGCGCTCGGTAAATAAAAATTCATGAACGTTGGAGAATGTTTTAAGTTCAGCGAAACGTTGTAGCTTGTTTTTGGGCATGGCCTGCGAATTTACTATTTAACGTCATTGCGAGTCCTGGCGCCCCGTCAGGATGAAGCAATCCCTCAGAGAGATTGCTTCGTCATCCCGAAGCGGGATTCCTCGCAATGACGTAACTTTGTATTGAAATGAAAGTATTAATCGCACCGCTCGACTGGGGACTCGGACACGCAACCCGCTGCATTCCTATTGTCCGGTATTTGCTGGAAAAGCAATGCGAAGTTGTGATTGGAGCTGATGGAAGGCCTCTTGAATTGCTTAAGAAAGAATTTCCGGCTCTTGAATTTGTGGTGATGCCGGGCTATAACATTTCCTATCTCGAGAATGGTTCTATGGCTTTGAAGATAGCGGTACAAATTCCCCAAATACTTTCAGGAATTAAAAGAGAGCAGGCGCTGCTCAAGAAAATAATCAAAGAGAAAAAAATTGACATTGTTATTTCTGATAATCGCTTTGGATTGTGGAGCAGGGAAGTGCCTTGTGTATTTATAACGCATCAGTTGATGGTGAAATCTCCATTTGGCGAGAAGTGGATCCATGAGCTGAATAAAAAATACATTTCGAAATATACGGAATGCTGGGTGCCGGATTCACCCCCTCCGCACTCCCCCAAAGGGGGAGAGCCAGTACGTGCATTGTCTGGTGATTTGGCTCATAAATTCGCGCTGCCGGTGAATGCGAAATTTGTTGGAGTGTTATCTCGTTTCGCCTCACCCCGTCCTGCGGACACCCCTCTCCTCAGGGAGAGGGGGACTAAACAGCGGCTTCTTATTATATTGTCGGGGCCAGAACCTCAACGGACGATATTTGAGAAATTGATTATTGAACAGCTAAGGACAAATCCCCCTGTTTCGCAAGGCGAAACCACCCCCTTTATAAGGGGGATATTGATCGTGCAGGGAATTACAGAAAAAAATGAAAGAAGAAAAATTCCGGACAATATTGAAATTGTTTCGCATCTGACTTCAGCTGAACTGCTGAAAGAAATTATTGTTGCAGATATTATTCTGAGCCGTCCGGGCTATTCAACGGTGATGGACCTGGCGGTGTTGGGGAAGAAAGCCATTTTTGTTCCCACGCCCGGACAAACGGAGCAGGAGTATCTTGCAAAGTATTTTATGGAGAACAAAATAGCTTATGCGATGCGGCAAAACAAGTTTGATCTGAATATTGCTTTGAAGGAATCGGAGAAATATAGCGGATTTATGGAAAAGTATTCAGGAGAAGAATTTACGGGAGTACTAGATTCGTTTATTGCGTCATTGCGAACACAAGCATAGCTTGCGACCGCAGGTCAAGCAATGGGAGACCTGCCTACCGCAGGCAGGTTGCTTCGTAATCCCGAAACGGGATTTCTCGCAATGACGTTATCCTTTCTTTAAAGTAAACGAAAACACAGATCCTGCTCCTTCCGTGCTCATCACGCTGATAGTCTGTCCGTGCGCTTCCAGAATATGTTTTACGATGGATAATCCCAGCCCGGTACCTCCCTGTTCGCGGGAGCGTGATTTGTCTGCACGGTAAAAGCGTTCAAATATTCTTGACAAATGTTCTGCAGGTATTCCAATGCCTGAATCAGCTACTTCAATAATTATTTTTTCTCCAACATCTGAGATCTTTATTATGGTTTTGCCATTTTCTTTTCCATAGCGTACTGAGTTTACCACCAGGTTCACGAGCACTTGCCGTATCCTGAACCTGTCAGCAAATACAAAGACCTGCGAAGCAGGATCATTGGTAAGTTCAAGTGATATCTTTTTTTCTTTTGCTTTTAATTCCTGTGCATCGATCACATCTTTTATCAGGGTAACCATGTCAAAATGTTCTTCTTCGATCTCAAGTTCTCCTTTTTCCAGCTGTGTGATCGTCTGCAGGTCTTCTACGATCGCGATCATCCTGTACACGCTTTTCTCCGCACGTTTCAGATAATCCAGGTTGATCGTTTTATCTTCCAGTCCTCCATCCAAAAGTGTGGATATATATCCTTGTATATTGAAAATGGGTGTTTTCAGCTCATGCGAAACATTTCCTAAAAATTCTTTGCGGTAGTTCTCTAATTTTTCCAGCTGCTCGATCTCTTCTTTTCGTTCAGCAGACCATTCTTTTACCTGGTGTTCCAATTCTTCGATCAAATTACCACTTCGTTGCCGGTTTTGATGGACTGTTCTCTGTTTTTTTATTTTTTCTATCAAAAGTTTTATTTTCCTGAAAATAAAATAGTGGGCCATTGTTCGAAAAAACAGCACGGAGGCACCAAGTGTTAATATGATCGTGATCCACGTATTCATGCTTGTTTAAAATTCAAATTTATAACCCACTCCTTTCACAGTAGTAAAATAATCTTCTCCTATTTTTTCCCGTAATTTACGTATGTGTACGTCAATGGTGCGGTCGCCAACCACTACATTTCCACCCCACACTTTATTAAGTATCTCTTCACGCTTAAATACTTTTCCCGGCTTAGAGATCAATAAATATAATAGTTCAAATTCTTTTTTCGGCAGGATCATTTTTTCTCCACCTTTTTCCACCAAATGTTTTTCCTTGTCAATTTTAATCCCCGCAGTTTCAAGGATATTTGCATTGGAATCTTTGGATGTTCTTCTTAACAGGGCTTTCACCCTACTTACAAATACATTTGGTTTGATGGGTTTTGTGATATAATCATCTGCTCCTGAATCAAAGCCTGTGATCTGTGAGTAGTCTTCGTTGCGTGCGGTAAGAAATGTGATCATTATATTTTTTAAAGCTGAATTTTTTCTCAATTCTTTGCAAACTTCCATGCCATCCATTTCAGGCATCATTACATCTAATACAATAAGGTCTGGAATTTCTTTTTTGGCAAGCGCGATTGCATCTTTTCCGTTTGATGCGGTAAAGACGCTATATCCTTCTCTCTTCAAATTATATCCGAGAAATTCAAGAATATCCGGTTCGTCATCGACTAAAAGGATCTTATGCGAATTCATTGTTAAGTTAATCTTAACAAACCTACGCAAAAATCAGAATCTCAGAACGAGAGAAAGATTGATCACTCTTCCCTCAATGGGGCCCCACAAGGGCCTGAAGGTTGGATTGGTGCTGGGAGGAAGGACGATCGCTTCATGATTGGTCTGACGTGCATCCAGCAGATTTTCTCCGTTCAATACGATCGAAAGATGTTTGTATTTCTTTTCGATCATGGCAGCGATAAAAATATAATCCGGTGTGCGTGAAGCGTCTTCGCGGTATTGAAAACCGGTGTAAGACCCTTCCAGTCCGAATCGCCATTTGCCTTCGATCTCATAAGCAATTACAGTGGCTGCCCTGTTCCTGGGTGTGAGCGTAACATAGGGCTGTACGCTATTGTATTCCTGCCTCGCCAGTGTATAGGTGTAGCCGAAGTAAATTTCCCAGGCTTCGACCTTTAACCTTATATAGGTATCTGAGCCGGTAGAGATAACAGGTTTCTTTTCATTATGAAAATCAATGATGCCGGATGTATCTGTGGCAGCGAGGACAGGATCGTTTATTTGTGTGTAAAAAAATGCCTGATTTATATAGAGGAATGCCTCTTCCCCAATTTGTTTTTTGTAATTGATCTCGAAGTTTGCTCCCAGAGATCTTTCGGCTTTGACCGAATCCGAAACCGGTGTGATCTTTCGCAGGTCATACTCCGTGTTTTGTTCGGCAAGTGGATTGGGAGTTACATATCCTAATGCAATTCCTACGCGGCTAAACCAATGTTCCTTGAATTTGTAAAGCCCCGCAAGCCTGGGCAGGACAAATAATCCGTAACGCGAATGATAATCAGTTCTGAGTCCGGCTTCGAAAAAAAGTTTTTCGTTGGGCTTGTAGGTGTTTTGCACAAAGGCACCAAAGGTCTGGTAACTGTAGTTTTTGAGAAGAGCGGAATCTGTATTGGTCTTTGCAAAAGAAGTGGTCCAAATATTTATTCCCGCCACAAAATCATTTTTATCACGGGGAATGAGGTAAGAGATCTCCCCGTAACCGTTTAGTTGGGTTGCGTCAAATGTGTATTTGTTTGTAATTAACCCTCGGTCAAAAAGGCTCAGGCTTCCTTTTGCGGTCAGATTGTTTTTATTGGGGGAAGTATGGGTTAAAATAAAATCTCCCGTATTTCTCTTGGTGTTATTCTGTTCAAAGAAAGTATGGGAAGAATCGGTTTTATTATCCAGCACCTGCATATCACCGCCTTTTCTATTTTCAAGTGTTGATGTAAACCCAAGAACAAGCGTTGTCTTTTTATTTATAAAGAAGAAAAATCGTGGATGAACCACCAGATTTTGAATTTGAGGAACATCTGAGAAGCCGTCTTTATTGACATCCACTCCGTTCTGCCGTGTGCTGCCTGCAAACAAGGTTATTCCCATTTTATTTTTTCTAGCTGAGTAAAACCCATTCACGTTTGATTCGGTCAGCGTAGACTGATTAAGGGTAATGATCCCTTCGTGTTTTTCATTCGGTTGTTTGGAGACCAAATTGATGATACCTCCGATCGCCCCTCCGCCATACAACGTGGATGCAGAACCCTTGATGATCTCGATCTGGCGCAGATCAAGCGGTGGAATTTGCATGATGCCGAATCCTCCTGAAAATCCATCATACAAGGGAAGTCCGTCACGCAGCAGCTGTGTGTATTTCCCTCCCAGCCCCTGTATGCGAACATTCGAGTTTGCACTTACAGCAGAGCTTTGTTGTATCTGAATTCCGGAAACATCTCCCAGAAGGCTGGCAATGTTTCCCGGCTTAATGGAATTTTCTTCGCCTGTTTCTTCACTGCCCAGCACTTCCACTTTCATAGGTGCATCTTCAATTCTGGCATTGGTGCGTGTGGCAGTCACGGTAACTTCTTCAATTGTATTTTCATCGGATGAAAGCAGAACAGTGATGGAAGTGTCCATTGGAATGTCTACAGAAATAATTTTTTCTTTATACCCTACATAACTTACTCTGGCCTGATATTTTCCGTCAAGTATCTTTAAAAAATGTGCTCTCCCTTTTATATCTGTCGAAGCGCCAATAGGATTATTTAAAAACTTTACTGAAACCCCGGGCAAAGCTTCATGGGTAGAACTGTCTTTTACAACTATGCTAAAGCTTTGTGTTTTTCCTAAAAGAAATGAGTAGGACAATATCACAAGGAAAAGAATCCGCTTTTTCATGCGTCAAATGTACGTTTGAATTCTGAATGTATTCTGTAGGGATGCAAACTACACTTTCTTTCCGCTTGCTTTTTCTTTTGCATCCAGGATCGGCTTGTAGGGCCCGAACTTGTGCTGCTCACGTGAAAAATTATCCGGATAGGGGCCAACGCCATAGTCGAACACTTTTGTTTTTACATCCGGAAAATCCTGTTCTACTTCTTTTTTATGCGGACGTGGTTGAGAGATCACAAACGCAGCCACATCCCAGGCCTCTTCATCTGTTAAAAGAGGTTCTTTATAAGTTGTGCCTAACGGCATATTAAATTTTACGAAACGTGCCACGATCGAT
>JAHEYK010000173.1 GCA_023251625.1 Bacteroidota bacterium | reverse complement strand
CGGAAGGCTGAAGGAGTACAACATCGCGAAAAGAAAAAATCCCAAACTGATGATCGGAGTTTTGGGTTGCATGGCAGAGCGCCTGAAATCAAAACTTTTAGAAGAAGAAAAAATTGTTGATATCGTTGTGGGCCCTGATGCGTACCGCGATCTTCCGAACCTGATCGAGAGTGTTGAGGGCGGACAAAAAGCCGTGAATGTTTTACTTTCTCTTGAAGAAACGTATGCGGATATAAGTCCGGTACGACTCGATTCGAACGGAGTTACTGCATTTATCAGCATCACCCGCGGATGTGATAACATGTGTTCGTTCTGTGTAGTGCCGTTCACGCGCGGAAGAGAACGCAGCCGAGCTCCGGAGAGCATTGTGAGTGAAGCAAGGAATTTATTTGAGCAGGGATACCGGGAGGTAACATTGCTCGGACAAAATGTAGATTCTTATTTGTGGGCGGATGGAAAGGCAAAAAAGGAATTGAATGAATCTGAAAAAGAAAAAGCTTTTTCTTTTTCAGATTTACTGGAAGCGGTAGCGCTGGTTTCTCCCGATCTCCGGGTTCGTTTTTCAACCTCCAATCCGCAAGACATGACCGATGATGTGCTGCACATGATAACGAAACATGAAAATATATGTAACTACGTTCATCTTCCTGTGCAGAGCGGCAATACAGAAATGCTCACACGCATGAACAGAGGATACTCTCGAGAAAAATATTTAGACCGCATAGCGGCCATAAACAGGATCATTCCCGATTGCGGAATTTCTACAGATATCATCACCGGCTTTTGCGGAGAAACAGATGCGGAACATGCCGATACTCTTTCCCTGATGAATGAAGTGAAGTTCGATTTTGCCTATATGTTCGCCTATTCCGAAAGACCGGGAACGATGGCGGAGAAAAAATACAAGGACGATGTTCCTGAAGAGTTGAAGAAAACCCGTTTGCAGGCAGTAATTGCCTTGCAGCAAAAACACTCAGCGGAAAGAACAAGAAAAGGAGTAGGGAAGGTGCATCGTGTTCTGGTCGAGGGAGTTTCTAAAAAATCTTCAGAAAGATTATACGGGCGCAACTCACGGAACTCCGTAGTTGTTTTCCCGAGGAAAAACTATAAGAAAGGAGATTATGTAAATGTGCTCGCAGAAGAATGTACGCTGGCAACTTTGATCGGAGAGGCTATTTAGTAAGCAATGCAACAAACCCCGAAGGGGTGTAATTATTATAAAAGCCGAATAACCAAGAATCTAAACCCCGAAGGGGTGTAATTATTATAGTAAACAAACAAGAAAATCAGAACCCTGAAAGGGTAACATAAAATGTCCGGCACATTTTCACAAATATACATTCAGACCGTATTTGCGGTAAAAGGCAGAGAGAATGTTTTGGATAAGAAATGGAGGGAGGAAGTATTCAGGTATATGGCAGGGATTATCAAAAATAAGGGACAAAAATCCATCATAGTTAATGGTGTTTCAGATCATGTTCATGTATTTGTAGGATTGAAGCCAGCTATGTCAGTTTCAGACCTTATCCGGGATGTGAAAAATAATTCGTCCAGGTTTATTAATGAAAATAAATTTGTGAAGGGTAAATTTTCCTGGCAGGAGGGACACGGTTCTTTTTCATATTCTCATTCTCAAATTGAGGATGTTTACAATTACATTTTAAATCAGGAGGAGCATCATAAAAAGAAAACATTTCGAGAGGAGTATCTGAAATTCCTCAAGGATTTCAATGTTGATTATGATGAAAAATATTTATTTGAATGGATAGGATAATGACACCCCTTCGGGGTTTGGCGCATACATGCGTATATTTCTATAATGGTAACACCCCTTCGGGGTTAAACGAAAGGAAGCGTACGCTGGCAATGTTGATTGGAGAAGCAGTTTGGTAAGGAAAGCAGTGAACCCCGAAGGGGTGCAACTATTATGGATAGGCAAACAAACAGGAAAATCAGAACCCTGAAAGGGGGAAATAAATTAATATTCGCAAAGATTAGTTAGTCGTAACCATGAACGTTCAGGACATAAAAAACCGCTTCGCCATCATCGGCAACTCTCCCTTGCTGGAGAGAGCTATTGATATAGCCATGCAGGTGGCACCCACTGATCTGAGCGTGCTCATAACAGGGGAGAGCGGCACCGGGAAGGAAGTTTTTCTGCAGATCGTTCATCAGCTGAGCGCGCGCAAGCACGGTCCGT
>JAHEYK010000034.1 GCA_023251625.1 Bacteroidota bacterium | reverse complement strand
AAATCCTGAATGCAATCAATTAAAAGCGGAGGGTATAAAAGTCTCCACTTATCATTTTGCCCATCTGTATTGGGAGAGAAAGCAGACGGAAGAACAAATGCCCCTTCTGATGCAAATGCCGAACAGTTCGTTGGTTCAATATAAACTGTTACGCAGGCTGTATCAACACAATTGTTCGCATCGGTAACTGTAACACAATACATCGTTGTTACCAGGGGGGCTACCGTAATGGGAATTCCGGTATCGCCGTTATCCCAGACATACGAAGTTCCTCCGCTTGCTGAAAGCGTAGTGGTTTGTCCGGGTGAGATCGTAACACTGCTGAATGCAGTTGCTGTTGGATTGGGATTTACAAAAACTGTTACCACATCATTGGCCGGAGTGCAGGAACCACTTGTAACGATCACTGTATACGTTGTGGTATTGGGCGGTGAAGCGGTTGGATCATAAATATTCGGGTTGCTCAAGCCGGTAGAAGGATTCCAGTTGTATCCTGTGCCGCCCGAAGCGTTCAAGGTAACCACATCTCCGGCACAAATAGTCTGGTCGGGACCGGCATTTGCAATGATCGAAGGTGTTGTTACGACTGTTACGGATGCAGTATCCGTACACCCTCCGGCATTTGTCACCACTACAGAATAAGTAGAAGCAGAAGTAGCAACAGTCGTGATGGATGCAGAAGTTTGTCCTGTATTCCAGCTATATGTGCCGCCTCCGGAGGCGTTCAGTGTAACAGTTGTTCCGATGCAAACCGTCATATTATTCCCCGCACTTGCGATGGGCAAAAGATTTACTGTAACAGTAGAAAAAGCAGTATCGGAACACAGTCCGCTCGAAACAACTACCGAATAGGTTGTAGTTGCAGTAGGAGAAACATTGATAGATGCATTTGTATTTCCTGTACTCCAGGAATAATCTATACCACCTCCGGCAGTAAGCGTGGCTGCCTGCCCTGCACAGATCGTGGTATTATTTGCCGTAGCTGTAATAGTTCCTGAAGAATTAACCCCTATAGAATTTGCGGCAGTACATCCGTTCGCATCGGTAATTGTCACTGTATAATTTCCTGCACTTAACCCCGTTGCAGCAGAACTTGTCCCTCCTGACGGAGACCAGCTGTAAGTAAATGCACCTGTGCCACCGGATGCTGTTACCGAAGCAGATCCGTTATTTCCCGCACATGACGTTGATGTGGCGGTGAGCGAAGAAGTAATTGCCGGAGGTTGAGTGATTGTAACTGTTTCTGTTTGGAGGCATCCGTTGGAATCGGTAACGGTTGCAGTATATGTTCCTGCACTTAATCCCGTTGCAGCAGAAGTTGTTCCGCCTGAAGGAGACCAATTATACGTATAAGGTTGAGTGCCCGCGCTTGCTGTAACCGCCGCACTTCCATTAGCAGCACCGTTGCACAAAACATTTGTCTGATTTAAAAGTGAAACTGTCGGCCCGCCTGTAGACGTAACTGTGAGCACGGCTGTTCCGGTACATCCGCTCGCATCGGTAACTGTGATGGTATAATTTCCGGCAGAAAGCCCGGTTGCAACATTGTTTGTTCCTCCGGAGGGAGACCATACATAGGTAAACGGAGCTGTTCCTCCTGTAGGAGTTACCGTTGCCGATCCGTTTGCAGAAAGACAGGAAGCCGGGGATGCAGCAGTTGGGATTGTAAATCCAACAGATGATGTTATAGTTACAGTTGCCGTAGCAGTGCCGCACAAACTATTTGCTACTGTTACGGTATAAACGCCTGCACATAATCCTGTAATAGTTTGTGTGGTCTGACCACTGCTCCATGAATAGGTGAAGGGAGAGCAATTTCCACTGGGAGTTACGGTAGCACTGCCTGTGCAGCCACATGTTGAATTCACAATATTTGTTGTCAGCACCATGGGGATCTTGTCAAACTTCAGCACAAATCCATCATGCCCTCCTGTAAATGTGTTGTTGTAAGCTCCTCCTCCCGGGTTGGCTGCAGGATAACTTGCAGGATTGAGCGGCTGATCGTTCGTCCATTCGCCTGACATAAAAAGGCTGTTGTTCTGATCCACAGCGATCGGAGTACGAAAATCATCGCCGGTTCCTCCTATGTAAGTTCCCCAGAGATATACTCCTTTATTAGAAAACTGCGTAACAAAACCATCGTACGTTCCTCCGTTAAAACTGTTGTCATAATATCCACCATCACATGCCTGCAAGGTTGGCACATCCGAAGAAGTAGTTTCAAAGCTCATGTACACATTTCCACAGGCATCAATATCTAAATTATCATAGGTATATTCTTTGGTGGTCTCATCACCGCTTCCTCCAAAAAAAGTGGACCACAGGCGGTTGCCCAGATTGTCGAACTTCAACATAAAAGTATCCCATGTTCCGTTTTTTGTCGGCTGAAAATAAGCTCCTCCACCCGGATTTTGGGTCGGAAACGTTCCGGCAGCCACAGGGCCGGTGATAAATACATTTCCATTCGCATCTGTTACGATGGAATTTCCTTCTTCGTTCGCCCCTCCTCCGTAATACGTTGACCAGAGCAGATTCCCGGGATTATCAAACTTCATGATGAACATATCCTCTGCCCCCACATAGGCCCCCTGGTAATACGTACCGGCATTTTTTACAGGGAATCCTCCACCGCCCGCCCAGCCGGTCACAAAAACATTTCCGGTTGCATCCGTAGCAACCGCACAACCCATATCTGTATTCCATCCTCCTGCATACGTTGCCCAGAGGCGGTTGCCGGCATTATCAAATTTCAGGATGAAAGCATCGGATGTTCCTGTGCCGTATGCTGCCTGAAAAAAAGTTCCGGCATTCTGTGCGGGAAACGTGGTAGCAGATCTTGTTTCTCCCGTTGCAAAAATATTTCCTGCCGGATCTGTTGCAATGCCAAATCCCTCTTCCATGTTCACCCCTCCGTAATAGGTTGCCCAGAGTCGGTTGCCTGCGTTGTCAAATTTCAAAATGATCGCATCCCCCTGTCCTCCATACGCTCCCTGGAAAAAAGTTCCTGCATTTTGTGTAGGGAAATTGGGCGATTCGGAATATCCAAACACAAAAATATTATTTGCATTATCTACAGCAAGCGACCAGCCCTCATCCGTTTGATTACCTCCGTAGTAAGTGGCCCATAAGCGGACACCGGCATTGGTAAATTTTTGAATAAAAATATCGCGTATTCCTCCTGCAAAAACACCCTGATAAAATCCTCCTCCGCTTTGCATCGGGAAATTGGCCGACTCTGTATATCCTGTGACATATACATTGCCTGCATGATCGGTGGTGACGCAGCGAGGCCCGTCAAAACCTGTTCCTCCGAAAAAAGTGGCCCAGAAAAGTTGTGGATCAATTCGAAGATCAAGTCCTACTCCTTGCCGAGGAAGAGACGAAAAGTCAAAAACTATAAGGTTATCGTATCCGTGGTCCATATTTTTTGACTGGGAAATAATTTTGAATTTACTTTCGGTCAGCTTTCCTCCAAGAAAGCTTTCCGGAGCATTTTCTGTCAACTCACCATAAGATGTTTTTATTTTAATTTCTCCCCGGTCATTTAAGTTCAATTTTTCTTGTGACGAATAAACAAGCTGTATTTGATTAGGGTCCGCTCCGGGATGTACAATGAAATCGTACTTCAATCCTTTCTCAGTCGAATTATAGAACACCCAATCAATCCCCGGGTACACCTCTTTGATGGTTACTTTTTCATAGCTGTACACCTCTTTGATCCCATCCGGACAATGCGCTAAGAAATATTGAGTGTGGTCTTCACTCCTTCCTTCCGTAACAATATTTTCTTTTTTAATGCTGGCATCTTTCAGGTTCATGTCCACACGCTCCCATTTAATTTTTTCTTCCTCATCATCACCAAAAGAACGATGATGAATTCTTCTACCATGGCTTTCTTCTTCTTCGCATTTCAAAAAAAGATAGGTAAGCCCCTTTTCCGTGATATATAGATTCAACGCTTTTGACTCCTGCCTGAACAAAACAAAAGGAACCGGGTTTCCGCCTTCATCTGTCATCTGCCCCTTGTTCTCAAGAAACCCGTGTTGTACGGAAATAGGATGACTGAAATTTGACGGAGCGGAAGGGAGAGATGCAAACAGCTTCAGGGCCGTAGAAAAAAGAAAAAACAATGAGGCTCTGAGCATAAACGAATGTAGGAAAGGCGTTGCATTTTTCCTAATCAAAAAGCCTTTATCATTACATTTCATATACTCATTTATTTATCATATTATATATTAAATTTTGGGTAAAATATATTACAGTTCTTATATTACATATTCAACATAGGATTCATTCCGGAGCCATGGTGGTTTCCACATCCCCGTTAGAAAAAACATTGGTCATATTAACAGAAGGGAAATACCAAAGCATGATGATCTGTCCTTTACTCAAAGCTACAGGGGAGGCCGGAGAAGGTATTTCGAAGTAATAGATCTTGCCGTCATTCGTCACATTCACATTCACCTGGTTGATCAGCGTGCCTGACATCGCACTTGAGTTATTGGTGAGTGTATACACATAGGCCAACACGGTAACAGTTCCTGTAGTTCCGGATGTGATCCAGCCGATCGACCTGAAAAAATACCCATCGGTGCTCACGCCATACCCTGTGCTGTTGTATGTCCCCCAGAGAAAAGAGGTAGTGATATTCTGAGGTTGACCGGCGGTAGGAAGAGGCCCCGGGAAATTATAAGCTGTACCGCATGGAGTGGTTGGGGCTGTAGGACAAGGGGTGTGTGCCGGTGTATAATAGTTAGCTCCAAATAAACTAGTTCCTTCCAAATACGGAAGTATACCACTTACTTTGGATGAATTAAGGAGGCGCACCCACATGGAGCCGTTCCAATAATAATAACCGGGGAAAACATTGTTGGGAGTTGTTCCGGCCGTTGCTGTATTATAAACAAACAAACCGGTAGCAGGGCTGGTAATGGGGGCGGCAACATTACTGGCAGTTAAACTGACCTTCTCAGGCAAAAAACCCTTATTGCCTGCATTCCCGCTGTTAAGGTCGAGAACCGTTGATGCTGCAGCCGGAGTGCCGGATGTATTCATCGCAACGCCCTGAGAAAATGCCAGTGCTTGTAAAATAAAAAAAGCGCTTATGGCAGATAGTACCCGTTTCATTTGTTACTGAGGGATTGAAAAACATTCAATGGTTCCCGAGGCATACAAAGAATAACCTGTTCCATTTAACGAATACCAAACCATGATAAAATCGCCTTTAGCCAGGCTGGTATTCCCGGTGATCTCATAACTGTAATTGTTTCCGGCAGTAGTGCACGTAGCGGTTGTGGATCCCAACAGAGTACCTGCAATGTTTGCTGATGATCCGTTGGCAGGTGTATATTTATACGCCATTATAGTAACCACCTTGCCCCCGCCTCCGGTCACATTCACCCATCCGTTCACTTTTGAAAACGTTCCGTTGCTCATCACCACGTAATTGTTATCTGCGAGGTAGGCTGCCTGTGCCGAAACAGTTCCCGGGCCGGAGGGATAATCATTGAAATTATCCCGGATGACATTATACCCCGGAACATAATATCGTCCACTCGAAGTAGACGCTTGCAGCAAGTAGGGGATCGAACACGTTACTTTAGAACTCGTGATCAGGTTGACCCAGGCACTCCCATTCCAATAATAAAATCCAGGTGCAACTTCATTGGGGGTCGTTCCGGCCGTGGCTGTATTATATACTAGTAATCCGGTGGCAGGACTGGTAACAGGCCCGGCTGCATTGGTAGCAGTAAGAGCAACTTGCGGAGGAAGAAATCCTTTGTCGCCTGCGTTGCCTGTGTTAAGATCAAGAATAGCAGATGCATTCCCGGCCGCACCTGTGGTATTGATAGCTACATTTTGAGAGAAGATAGTGTTGGTAGATACTAAAATCAAAAGAAGAGCTATCAACCTCATAAAGATCAGGATATCATTGTTTCACATTACAAAAATAGGAACTACCCTCACTCCACCTCTTAGTTTATACGTACCTCAGACAATAAAGTTTCATATTCACTATCTTTCAACTACTAGTTTTACAGTACTAATGAGTCCGCCATTTTTCAGCTCCATAAAATACACTCCTGCGGCATTATTAAGAAGGTCAACAGTCAGGTTATCGGTCCCTGACCTGGCGAAAGATACCTGCCGTCCAAACATATCAGAGATCTTTACATCCGCATTTTGATAATCCGAAAATCCTATGCTTGTGAAATGAAATATCCCATTGGAAGGATTAGGAAAAACAGTTGACAATTCGGGTTGCGGCTCTTCCTGAGATACTCCGGTGGTCAAAAGTCCCTCTATAAAATTAAAGCAGCTGTTCATGTAGCTGGCAGACGGGCGGCTGTGGCCAAGGCCCGGAACTGAAGTGTATTGCAAATGATTTCCTGCACCCGCAGCCAGAAGTTGATTCTTCACTTCAGGAACGATCACCGTAGCATATGATTTTACAGGATCTGCCGGAGAACAAAAAGAACATCCTGCTCCGTTGGGGTCACTCGCTCCCACCGTGATGCAGATCGGGATATGGGCTGCATTCGCATAATTATAGTAGCAGAACGGGTTGGCAGCCGTCTGATAAAAATCAAGGTTCTTCGCTTCGTTCAGCCCTTGAACGGCAGGCGTGAATAAAATAAGCCCTCTCAGCTTTTTGTAGGATTGAAGGCCAAGATCCAGCGCTCCTCTTGCGCCCAGGGAAAAACCGGTCAGGTAAACATAATTCGTGTCGATATTGTACATCGCCTTCACTTCTTTGATGATCGCTTCAGGCAATCCATCATCTGCATCATCCGGATAGGGCCAGGTACCATCAGGTGCTCCTGCTGCTTTGGCCTGCGGGCTTATGCTGGGAGAAACCGCTATAAAATCTCCATACGTGGCAGCATAGGAAGGATTTTTTAAAAGATCTACTGTGCCCGGGGAAGAAGGGCCATAAGGACTGATCAGATCATTGGCAGGGGTCCAGCCTTGTCCGCCCAGAGAAATAAATAACTTATATTTTTTGGAAACAGAATAATTGGATGGAACATAATATGCCATAGTTCTCGCCTGGTTGGGATACACCTGCGAGCTAAAGGTAAAAGCCTTTACAAAACTTCCTGTTTGCTGGGAGAAAGATTCCACCGTTATAACAAAAAATAACCCGATCACGAATGCTTTGTTTTTCATAGAATGTGTTTGTTTGTTTCTACTCTATTAGGCCTTTAACAAATATAGCCCGGTAAAAACGCTTTTCCGAATCATTTACATTTTATTATTACAGTTCATTAGGGTATATTTGAGATAATATATGCCGATTAAGTCTATATTTGTATTGTATTGATATAATTAGATTACATGTCTAAAATAGCATCAACAGCCCTGTTTGAACTGATCCATTCTCTTGGACAGGCCGAGAAACGTTATTTCAAAGTCTTTCTTCAAAACCAGGTGAAAGGAGATGTTGATTCTTATTCTCATTTGTTTGACGAGATCGATAAACAAAAAATATATGACGAAAGCAAACTCAAAACGTATCCTCACCTGGCGGTGATGAAAGTAAGGCTGGAAGAAAATATCCTGCATGCCTTGCGAGACTATCATGCTGAAAAATCGGTCGCTGCAAAATTAAAAAGCGATATACGATCCATAGAAATATGTTACAACAAAAATTTATTTGAACATGCGAAAAGGCTCGTTGCGAAAGCGAAAAAGACAGCCAGCCATTACGAAGAATATATATCCCTCTTCGAATTACTGAGGCTGGAACTGAAAATAATCAATGCGCAGTCCTTTATACAGGTCACCCGGGAAGAATTACAAAATATTTACAGGCAGGCCGAAGAATGCCTTGGCAAGTCGATCAATGCAAATCAGTACTGCATGTTCTGTGATACCATATACCTACAGATACGTAAGCATGGGTTTTTCCGAAAAAAAGAAGAGCTTAAAAAATTCGGAAGAATGATGCAGCATCCACTTTTGAGATCGGGCGATAAAGCACGGTCGATAGACGCAAAATATTTTTATTATTCGTCTCATATTGGATTTGCTCAACTGCAGGGCGATTATCACAAAGCATTGAAAAACAATAACGATATACTAAAATTACTTGAAGGTAATCCTCAACACATTCAAAAAGACCCGAGAAAATATTTATCGATGAGGCAAAATTCCACCGTATGGTTGTATCATTTTAAAAAATACGAACAAGCCCTCGAGTCGCTGCAGAAATTAAAATTATTCACGATCGAGCAGCGAACCAATCTCTCGGAATATCTTTTCACCCGCACCCTTTACTACGCCAATACAGCTACCTTATATTCCTACTGCCGCCTGGGAGAATACGAGCAAAGCATCGCTGCTTCAAAAGCAATTTTCCACGAATATGAAAAATACAAGTTACAGCCCTTAAACATAGAGACCGAGTGGATGTTCTATGATGCCATGGGTACCGCGTATTTCGGTGCCGGAAAATATTCAGAATCCATACGCTGGTTCAACAAGATCATCCAGGACAAAGAAGGGAACCTGCGAAGTGACATGCAGTGCATGGCCCGTATCTTTTCCCTGATCGCACATTATGAGCTCGGCAACAAAGAACTGCTGCGTTATATGGTGAAATGGACCTATCGTTTCCTGGCAAAACGCCAGCGGCTGTACAAATTCGAAACCATCATTCTTGAATTTATCGGTAAAAAAAGCCAACACATAGATACAAGAAAAAAAATGGTGGCCGCTTTTTCAGAACTTAAAAAAGAATTCCAAAAGCTTCTGCCCGATATTCACGAGCGCAGGCCATTGGATGATTTCGAATATATCGAATGGCTGGATAGCAAGATCCAGAACAGGCCATTTGCAGAATTGGTAAGGGAAAAAAATAATCTTAATTAACCTTTAAGGGGTCAAACGATTTTTTCAGAATAGAGATCGTCCTTTCTTTTACTCCTTCCTGCTTCAGGCCTTCATGCATATTACATCTCACAAAATGCTTGGGGAATATCACTAAGTCCATATCATCCAGAATAACAAAGTCAGTGATACGTTTTCTTTGCACATAATCCGTGATCTCCTTTTCGCGGTTATTGAGATCGTCCGTGATGTCAAGCGGACTTTTGACCACTCCGTTAAATTTAAAAATGAAATCGAGACGTTTGAGGTCCCACACTTTTTTCCAGGTGGAACTTAGGATGATGATCGCATTTGTTTCGTTCAATATCTCATTGAGAGCCCGTACACATTCCTTGTCGAAGGGATGTGCATTTTCAGGATGCGGCTCACCCGCTTCATTCAATACCAACACACCATCTATATCTAAAAAAATTGTCTTTATGCTCATCCTTCAAGGTTTTAAGATGCGATCAGTTTTCTGAGTTCTTCTACTTTCTGGAACACCTCTGAATGAGTGGCCGTAGTATCCGGCAGTTCAGCAGAAATATAATTTACAAAACGCCACACTTCGATGATATCATTTGCGGGAACCGTGTAAGGCTTGTAATTCCGGTTGAGAGATTTCAGCAGCACATGTTTCTTTTTACGGATCTCGTTGTAGGCCACTTTGAAAACAATGCCATCATGGCGGGTCAGGAAAATATAGGCGTGTCCGTCTTTAATATCATGCCAATCCAGAATAAATTCACCGATCACATGCGAGCGGTCCGGGATGGGGAGCATGGAATCGCCATCGATCTGAAACATCCTGTATTTTTTTTCCCGCGAAAGAAAAGGCAGGTTGAACGTGGGCAATCCGCTCACAAATTCAGGATCGTTATACCCAGCCGTGTATCCTGCTACCGCTTTGTGCGAAACCAATTCTACATTTTCGCGATTGTTGGAATCAACCGTAGTGGCATGCACACGAAGTTTGGTTCCTCGTACGTAGGAATCAAAACCCATTTCCAATTGTCTAAGTCCAAACGGAGATAATTTATTCAGATCCACTCTAAGCAACGTGTCCACGCTCACCTTGAACAGGTCAGCGATAGCGATCATGTTTTCGGGCGGAGGGATGATTCCCCTTTCATAATTATCAATATCGTGGCGTTTAAGGCTCACGGCTTTCCCAAGATCTTCCTGCGAAAACCCCTTCTTCTTACGAAAGAGTTTCAGGTTGTCTGAAAAAAATGTTTCCATGAAATTTCTGGTGTTTAGATATTGTTTGCGTACATTCTACGTGCAAATATGCGTAAAATATACGCAACCACCAAAAATATTTTTTTAGTGGTGCTGTTAACGGAAAAAAGGAAATAAAAAAGGGCGGCTAAAAAATCAGCCGCCCCTTCCTGAAGTAGTACAACTTATCTAGTAATAATTATTTTTTTTGTCATGGTTCTTGCCGGTGAAACCACCTGTACAAAATACATTCCCATGGGAAGTGAAGACGTGTTCAGCTCTTTGCGTGCAACTCCTGCAGAGTGGATAGAACTCATTTCCTCCCCATTGATATTGAAAATAGATATTTTGACATTTTGCTCTTTAGGCCCTATGAGCAAAAAATACTGTTGGTTTTCATTTTCCACGATCGTAAATCCTTCTTCGTCCTCTATTGGATCAATGCCTGTGCAAGGGTTAACGGTGACATTTACGAGAGCAGTATTTGTGCAGCTGTTCGCACTGGTAGTCTGCACCTGATACGTTCCGGTGTTAGCCGCGCTGGCACTGGCAATAGTTGGATTTTGCACAGCAGAAGTAAATGAATTGGGGCCAATCCAGCCGTATGAAGTTCCATTGCCTGAAGAAGTAAACTGAATGGCTGCTCCCTGGCAAACAGGTGAGTTGGAAGAAGCCGTTACGGTAGGCGTTGCATTCACCGTCACTACCGTGGACGCAGTGGCCACTGTTCCGCAGCCATACGAGTTATAACCGACCGTATAAGTACTCACCAGTGTATAGGTAAGCGATAAGGTTTGCCCGTTGACATTTGCAGAAGAGTAACCCGAATTAGGACTTGCCCACCATCCGTTGCCGTAGGTATTGGTTGATCCGGTCGCATCAAAAGAAATTGAACTGTTTGCGCAAACGGTAGAATTGGCCGGTGTTACGGTTATAGTAGCGGTGGGTGCCACAATATTATTCGTTACATACGGAAAAATAAATAATGCCGACTTCCTCAGCTTCCAGGTAGTAAGGTCATCAAGGGAGTGCCAGGTGTTTGCGCTGGTCTTTTCCCAAACAAGCCCCGGGATTTCCTGCAGCGTATCCGAACCCACAATGCACAATGAATCGGTTCCGGGCGCATTGGTCCAGCTCAGGTTTGAATAATTACAAACCACATAAACCTTTTTGGATGCAGGTATTGCAATGGGTGATGGAAATTCCACCTTGGTAAGAAAACTTTTACTGGTATTTGCCATGATCTCAGCCATGGTGAGCGTTTTGCTGCCAAGCAATGTTCCCGGACTGCCGGAGGTACCCGAATTATCATACACCTCCACGGACACTGTTTTTGCAGGATTGGATGAATAAGCTCTTGTAAACCAAACAACGGTGCCCGTGATATGTGTTGCTGTAGAAAATGAACTGAGATCGATATAATCTCCTTTTGCTTTATCGTTTAACGAGTTGGTACCATACACAAGGCCCGAAGCCGGGTTTCCGGCTGTCCATGTATAGGCTGTCCACACTTTTGAAGCGCCTATTCCCTTTTTATAATTTACGGTATCACAACCATTCGCCATGGGTTGAGGTTTTTTGAGGGCGTTTCCTTCTGTTTCTGGCGCAGAAAGAATTAATTGTTTGGAGGAAATAAAATTTTGTTGAGCAAAAATGTTTCCGATAAATAAAATCATTGAAAAAGCCGCTGCGGTAAAATTAGTTTTCATGCATAAATAAAGATTAGGTGTGTTTTTTTGATGTATTGTGTTTTCAGCCGCAAATATATAGAATATCGTTTATAAAAGGGTAGTTTTAGTGTCGTCAGACAGTAAAACCTGACGACACTAAAAAACTTTGTTTGGGGGAATTAGCTCGGCTCACTTCGTTCGCCTTCGCTGATTCCCCTGGCTAAAGAAATGGATCAAAGCAAAAATGTACAAAGTGCATTTGTTTTATTTCGCTGCGAAGAAATCAAGCAAGCTTGACTTCTTCTTCACTTCATAAAACAGCTTGCTTTGATCGTCTTGTTGGATGCATAATCATCTCTATTTATTTTTGCTAAATTAATTTATATTTTTCAATGAGCCGGATTACGCTTAGTAGGGCATGGCACGCCTTTAACCGCCCCTCATTGAATGTAAAAATTATTTGTAGCGGAAGAACCCTTACCTTATTGGCACAAAAGTACATCAAAAACACATTATAGTGTGATTTATTAGTAATTATGTATGAATTATTACTATCTTTACACCATAATCACATTATAATGTTACTTAAGGAAGTAGGACAAATAATCAAGCTGAGAAGGGAGGAACTTAAAATTACCCAAGCTCATCTTGCTGAGCTTGCCGGGATCAGCAAGAACACGATCTACAAAGCAGAGCGTGGACAAGGAAATCCCTCGCTGGATGTACTCCTGAAAATAACAGAAGTGCTCGGTATGGACATAAAGCTGGAAGTTAAAAAGCGAATTTAGATTCAGGAATAAGTAATAATAAATGAGGCGAGTAAAAGTATATTGTAAGGGAGTATTGGCCGGCATCCTCACCGAGGAGAGCCGCAGCAGTTATATTTTCAGGTATGAGGATGCGTATTTTCAAGATAGCGCGAAGCTTGCCATCAGCCTGACATTGCCAAAAACAAAACAAGAATACGTAAGCCGGTTTATCTTTCCGTTCTTCAGCAATATGATCGCAGAAGGCGTGAACCTGGAGATACAAAGCAGGTACTTGAAAATTGATGAGCAGGATGTACTCAGTCTGTTGCTGGCAACAGGTGGTGCGGATACAATTGGCGCCATCACCATTAAACCCTTTGACGCTTCATGAACCTTCAGAATATAAAATACTGTCCATCAACGCTGGCTGAAGGCTTCTCTACGTACAGCCCCTCTGCATTGCGCAATATGTTTTATGGAAAAAAGGTAAGTCATATTCTTGATTTTGACGCGCCCATCATCAATGAAGCAGTTGCAGAGCAGTTCAGACAGAACAGCAAGATTATTTCCGTTAGTGGGGCACAGTTCAAACAATCGCTCATACTGGAGAAAAACAAGCTGCGCCTTACAAAACCGGGAGAGCAAGGTCATTATATTTTGAAGCCGATTCCA
Organism: Bacteroidota bacterium; assembly: GCA_023251625.1. GTDB lineage: Bacteria > Bacteroidota > Bacteroidia > Palsa-948 > Palsa-948 > Palsa-948. The sequence goes on along the minus strand of JAHEYK010000034.1, from coordinate 11,476 downwards.
TTCCGCCCTCCTTTTGGAAAAGAAGAAGAATTGCCAGCCAATGAACACTTGGTAATGCAAATCGCTAAACAGGTATATGGAATTGCCACCGCAGAATGTGCATTGATATTTTTTCGCGATGGTTCACCTGCGTATATCACCAAGCGATTTGATGTACATCCGGATGGAAGCAAAACGGCTCAGGAAGATTTCGCCTCCCTTTCCCAGACTTCAAAGGAAAAGGATGGTGCTGATTATCGATTTAACGGGAGTTATGCCGACATTGCCAACCTGATGAAACAATTTGTGGGTGCCTATGCAATTGAAATAGAAAAATACTTCGAGAGGGTTGTTTTTAACTACCTCTTTAGCAATGGAGATGCACATTTGAAAAATTTTTCTTTACAGCAGACTGCATCTGGCGATTACCTGCTCAGCCCGGCATATGATCTGCTCGACACACACATCCATATTCCAACCGATACTTATTTTGCACTCTCTGATGGTTTATTTTCCGGAAGTCACGAAACAGAAAGCTTTAAAGTACTTGGCTTTTATGCCTATGATGATTTTTATGAGTTTGGCAGAAAAATAGGATTGGCGGAAACCAGCATTAACAGACTTCTAGATAAATACAGAATGAATCTGCCCAAGGTGAAAAATATGACCGAGTGCTCCTATCTAACCCCAAAAACCAAAGCAACGTTTGTTGAGCATTACACTGACAGGTTAAAAATGTTAAATACAACATTTGGCAAAAAAATATAATCGACCGCCACTAAGAGAGAATTGTGGGATAAAAAGACAGGAAAATACACCCTTAAAAATGTACTTTGCTGCCGAGTGGAGCCGGAGGGAATTAGCTTCACTGATTCCCCTGGCTAAAGAAATGGATCAAAGCAAAAAAGCGCAGAGCGCTTTTGTTTTGTTTCGTTCCAAAGAAAACTAGCAAGCTCGTTTTCTTCTTCACTTCACAAAACGGCTTGCTTTGATCATCTTGTGGAGCCGGGGAGAATTGAACTCCCGTCCAAACAAGGGACAAAAATGCTTTCTACACGCTTAGCTGCTTTTTGGTTGTAGGAAGGAAGCAGGCAAAACAGCGGCCAACTCCCAACTTAGCTTCTTTAGTTTCGCTGTGACACGAAGCGTTTCACAACTATCTTTTCATTTGTGATGCTTGATCCGGAACGCTGAAAAGAAAAAGCTTTCCGGGAAGCAGGTGCGAAATTGACTATGTCAATTAAGCAGCCATAGCGTAGTTAGACTCGCCATTTGGAATTTGAGAATTGTTATTTACGTGATACTTTCCCAACTCACGGCATGCTTACAGATCCATCCTCCTCGCTGTCAAAACCGATCGGCCCCATTTTTTAAAGTAAGAAGTTAGATGTACGAAGTAAAATTTACTATGACAAAGAACTTACGCGAAGATAAGGAAAAAAGTTGGCAGTAGGCAGTTCGCAATAGGCAATGAACAGCCGAAAAAGCCAATAACTAAAATAAATCTACCTTTGGATTAAATCACTTGATTCGTAAAATTCGTAACAGATTCGTTTATTCGTAACCAGGAGATCGATGATCAAGATTGGAATTATAAGGGAGGGAAAAATACCACACGACAAACGTGTGCCATTCACTCCGGAGCAATGCAAATTCATTCAGGAACATTTCAAGGCGGAAGTGGTTGTTCAGCCCAGTGAATGGAGGAATTACAAGAATGAAGAATATACTGCTGCAGGCATCAAGCTGCAGGAAGATATCTCTGACTGCGATATACTCATAGGCATTAAAGAAGTGCCTGTTGCTGATCTAATCCCGGGAAAAAAATATTTATTCTTCTCACACACTATAAAAAAACAGCCGCACAATCAGAAACTTATCAAAGCGCTACTGGAGAAAAAGATACAGATGATAGATTACGAAACGATGACCGATGAACATTTTCAACGCATCATCGGTTTCGGGCATTATGCAGGACTGGTAGGCGCCTATAACGGGATACTGGGCTACGGGCTCAAATACAACCTGTATAATTCAAAAAGAGCTTCTGATTGTCGTGATAAAACAGAATTAAAAGAAGAACTACACAAAATACACCTGCCCAATATCAAGATCATCGTCACAGGAAACGGACGTGTGGCAAATGGTGCTATAGAGCTGCTCGGGCTGCTGCATATACGCAGGGTTACAGCGTTTGAGTTTGTAAATTATTCTTTCCGTGAGCCGGTTTACACACAATTGCATTCTTACGATTATAATGAGGCGCTGGACGGCTCCGGTTTTAACCGGGATAAGTTCTATGCGCATCCGGAAAAATACAGATCCACATTTTTAAAATACACAAAGGCCTGTGACCTGTTGATCCACTGCGCATTTTGGGACCCGAGGGCGCCAAAACTTTTTACCCACCAGCAGATGCAGAGCCCTGAGTTCGGCATCAGCGTAATTGCCGATGTGACCTGCGATATGAATGGCTCCATTCCATCTACTACAAAACCTTCGATCATTGCTGAACCTTTTTATGGCTACGATGTGAAAACTGAAAAAGTGGTAGCGCCTTTTACAAAGGATGCCATAACTGTAATGGCAATCGATAATCTCCCTTGCGAAATTCCGCGCAACGCCTCCGAAGATTTTGGGAAAGAATTAATTGACAAAGTCCTGCCATCACTTTTACAAAAAGACACAGATGGAATAATTGAGCGCGCTACGATCGTGAAAGAAGGAAAACTGACAAAAAGGTTTGAGTATCTGAAGGAATATGCTTACTGAATAATTAATTTCTTAGTTGCAATCCCGCTTTCATTCCGTATAGAAATAAAATAAATACCCTTAGGTTGCTTGCTTAAATCTATTCCCGATCCAACAGAAGATAGCTGAGAAACATAAATTTTTTCTCCAAGCATATTTACAATGCTAATCTCTATCATTATATTTTCTGAATGTATAAAAAAGACTCCGGTACTTGGGTTGGGCGTTATTTCAATATGGTTTTGAATATCAGATTCCGTAATATCTGTTGGGCAGGTTACGGTAGCAGTATTTGTTTGCGCACAATTATTTGCATCTGTAACTGTTAATGTATAGTTGCCGGATGCAAGGCCCGTAATTGCGGCAGTAGTGCCTCCATTGCTCCATGTGTAAGAATAAGGAGGAGTTCCACTGGAAGCATTTGCAGTTGCGCTGCCATCGCTTAGGGTGCAAGCTGAAGCATTGATAACGGTAACGGAGAAAGTAGGAGTAGAATTTACCAGAACATTTACAGGAGAGGAAGTGTCGCTCCCACAAGTATTCGAAACATAAACCGTGTAACTGCCTGTCTGATTGACCACTATACTTTGTGTAGTAGCGGCAGTAGACCAGAGATAAGAACTTCCCGGATTGGCAGTAAGTGCAACCGTATTACCCTGGCAAATTGTTGTTGAGCCACTTGGCGTAATAGATGCCGTTGTTGTAAGAACGGTAACAGGCATTACTGAAGTAGCAGAACAATTGCTTGCATTTGTAATTGTCACAGAATAATTTCCGGAAACAGTAACCGTAATATCCTGATCGGTCGCACCGGACGACCATAAATATGAATTGCCCGCGCTTGAAGACAGCGTGACATCATTGCCCTGACAAAAAATGGTGGGCCCACTCGCGGTGATGGTTGGGGTTGCAAGTCCTGGACTAACCGTAAGAGTGGTCACAGCCATAGCAGAGCACAGTTTGCTGTCAGTAACAGTGACCGTGTAGTCCGTAAGAGTGCTCGGGCATACATTTATCGCAGAGGTAGTTTGACTTGTGGGAAGCCAACTATATTTATAACCTCCGTTGCCTCCTGCCGCGGTTGCAGTAAGAGTGGCACAACTTCCTGAACAGATGGTTGCTGGGGAGGTTGCATTCACATTTAGCACGGTGGGTTGAGAAAGCGTAACAGAAGAAATTTTCGTGGCACCTACTGCATCTTTAACAATAACCGTATACATGTTCGCACAGAGTCCAGTAGCTGTTTTCGTAGTTTGATTATTACTCCACAAATAGGTATACGGTGAAGATGATCCGGAAACATTTGCCACAGCACTTCCGTTGCACAATCCGAAACATGTAGGATTTGTTCCATTGATTGATATTGTAGGAGCTACTACTAACGCTCCGCACGAATCAGCTTTAAACAACCAGAATTCGCTGACAGTTGGCCCGCTGCTATTACTTCCACCGGCAATATATCCCCGATCCGACCCAACCGAAAAACCTGCACCGTAGCCCCTGCTATTGCCAGGAAAATTAGCCAGCTTAGTCCATGCATTGGATAGGGTATCATATTCCCAAACCTCTTGACTGTAACCAGTCGTAGCTACTCCGCAAACACAATATCCATGACGACCTAAAGCAAAACCCATTGCTGCATATCTTTTAGCTCCGGGCAGACTGGCCCTGACTATCCAGGTATCAGTTGCTGGATCATATCTCCAGAAATCCTTGCTGGCTCCTCCTCCGGGTGGATCGCCCATTCCTACATAGCCCCTATTACCTATACAAAATCCTATAGCAGTAATTCTGCCTCCGCCTCCAAAGTTTGCCTTCTGCGTCCAATTATCAGCCGATGGATCGTACTGCCAAAAATCACCCAGTTTTTTGGGTACTGCGGATGTGTCATAACCTAACCCAACATATCCCATGTTGCCTATGGAAAAGCCTACCCCAACGTTCCTAGCACTTCCCGGCAGGTCAGCTTTTTTAGTCCAGGTATTTAAAGAAGGATCATACTCCCAAAGATCTCTCATTCTTTTTCCGCCTGCGCCTGTCCCGCGATACCCCTTATTCCCAATGGCAAACCCCACCGCTCCCGATCTTGCTCCTCCACCAAAATCGGCCTTTTGTGTCCATGCGTTTGTCGATCCATCATACTCCCAAAAATTCTGAGAAACATCTTGTGTTCCCAGATACAATTTCGTACCAATAACAAATCCGGAAGGCTCAAATCCACTTCCCATGATATCTGCCTTCTGAAACCATTTATTACAAGGTTTAACATTAATAACGGTCTTTATTATATCACTACAGGGGCCCTGTGCAGCTGTTAACGAAACCGTATAATTGCCAGGCGCAGTAAATACATGTGTCGGACTTGTTCCAGTAGAAAATTGAGTGCCGTTACTGGTCCATGTGTAAGTGCTCGCTCCCTGTGAAGTGTTGGTAAAATAAACAGTGTCCTGTTCCATCACCGTGCTCGGGATATATTGAAATCCGCTCACCACACATCTCACTACAATTAGGTGGCGCAACGTATCAGTGCAAGGCCCATTTGCAGCTACTAAACTTACCGTATAAGTACCGGCAGAAACCGAATAGGTATAGGAAGCATTAACGGAACTAGAAAACGAAATACCATTGTTTAGCCACGTGTAAGAAGCTGCCCCTGCAGATGTATTCGTAAAAGAAACTGTACCGTTGAGAAGCACAGTGTCAGCGCTAACATTAAAACCACTGACAACGCATTTCACTGTAATAATCTTACTGAGCGTATCGACACAAAGAGTACCGGATGCTATCAGACTTACTGTGTAAGTTCCGGAAGCAGAATAAGTATACGAAGCATTCTGAGAAGTAGAAAACTGCGTGCCGTTATTCAGCCAAGAATATGTTGATGCACCAGTAGAAGAATTCGTAAATGTTACTGCCGCTCCAGTATTAACGGTGTATGAATTTGCGGAGAAATCGCTAATGACTGTGTTCATGCAATCAGCAGCAGGGTCATACTCCCAAAGATCTTTTAATGTGGCAGCAGATCCGCCAACGATATACCCCAAACCGCCAATGGAAAATGAGTTTGCCTGCGATCTTCCATCTAAACTTGTTTTTTGTTTCCATGTATTTGCTCCGGGATCATACTCCCAAACGGTAGAGCTAGAACCCATACCTACATACCCTTTTGCACCAATCGAAAAACCCGAAGCGTCATGCCGGGATGGGCCACCGACATCCGCTTTCTTGGTCCAGGTATTCAAGGATGGATCATACTCCCAGAAATCTTTAAGGTCCGCTCCACTAGCAAGATATGCGGTATTTCCGGCACCAATATATCCCATTGCACCTATAGAAAATCCTACAGCGCGTTCTCTTGCCACACCACCAAAGTTCGCCTTCTGTGTCCAGACATTGGTTACAGCATTGTATTCCCAAAAATCCCTGCGCGTAGTGAATGTCTGATCTTCTCCGGTTCCAACATATCCCTTTGATCCTATACTGAAACTTACTGACATGTTTAAGGCACCGCCGCCAAAATTTGATTTTTGTGTCCAGGTATTTGACGAAGGGTCGTACTCCCAAAAATCGCTATACACCGGAAAACCATCTGAGCCTAGTCCAATATATCCTTTCGCACCTATAGAAAAACCAGTTGCCCATCCGCGCTTTAGCCCCCCGAAATCAGATTTCTGGGTCCAGACATCAGATGCCTGATCCCACTCCCAGAAATCTTTCAGGTTGGATCCTCCCTGATTATATCCGGTGCCGATATATCCCTTTGCTCCAATTGAAAATGAGGCGCAACTCGACCTAGTTACGCTTGGCATATCCGCTTTTTTTGTCCATGGATTTGCTTTTATAAAAATTGTAATTAGAAAAAACGCAAAGAGAAATTTTGTTTTCATATTACTATTGTTGGGCAAACAAATTTAACATATTTCCTAAAACAAAGCAGCCCTGCTGCATTAGCACAGAGCCGCTTTTATCACCCTGACTGAACCAGAGCTTTAATATTTTAGAATGAACTACCCTCTGGACGACCAACCCTGCCCTCCCGTTACAATATAGAATACAACGACAACCACAATAAAAGCACCTGCACCTATATAATACCATGGTTTGTCTTTAAACGATGGCCAGCCATGTCCGTTTTTCAATGATTTGTCTTTTGCCAGCTCCTTAGATGGAGATACGGCTGCTTGTGGTTCGCTGCATTTTTCTACCGGAGCAAGCGCAAGCACATCATTCTGCGCATCACTCTTGGTTTGTACTGATGAAGTGTTCTCATCCTGCTTAGCGGATGCATTAGTTTGAGCATTTACCGAAAAGGCCAACGCACAAAAACAAAGTGCTAGAGCAATTAATTTTTTCATGTTTAGAATGATTTTATGGTTTGTACAAAGGTAGGTACCCTTTCAAAAAAAGCAATGCAACGAAAGGTGTATTTATATATACACCAAAAGGTGTAGGAATCAATGATCCGTCAAAAGATAGTCCATGGCAAATTTAACCAAGCCCGCTGTATTATTAATTTCCAGCTTCCTCATGGCATTTTTACGATGGGTATTTACAGTAAGCTCACTAATACATAGCATCTCTGCAATTTTTTTATTGGTCATTGATTTAACAATGAGCTTGATGATTTCTATTTCGCGCTCGGTGAGCTTGGCAGCAAGGCTCACATTTTTGTCTGCAATGTTCTGCATGGTATTTACTGCTACTTGCGAAGAATAATGAACGCCTCCTCCGGCCACTGCCCGTATAGCTTGAAGCAATTCTTCTCTCGAAAGATTTTTAAGCACATATCCCTTAACCCCCGCCTTTAACATTTTAATTACACGGTTGTTGTCATCGTACGCGGTAAGTGCAATCACTTTAATAGCAGGGTATTTCGCAGAAATCATAATTGTGGCTTCAATGCCGTTCAGCTCCGGCATACCGATATCCATTAAAATTATATCCGGATCAAGTGTTTCCAGTTTTTCAAGCACCTTCTTGCCGTTATTAGCTTCACCGATAATTTCAATATCGGGCGTATCTTCCAACAACGCTTTGATGCCATCAATGAACATTTGGTGATCATCGGCAATAAATAATTTAATAGGTTGCTTCATACAAACAAATTCTACGTTGATTGTTTGGGAATTTCAATAATAAAGGTACTACCCTTTCCTAAAGTTGATTCGGTCTTTAATGTGCCATTAATAAAACTTATCCGGTTACGAATATTCTTAAGCCCCATTCTATAACCATCTCCCTGTTTCGTATCTTGAGGATCGAAACCACTTCCATTGTCTTCCATCATTAAGAGCACCATATTTTCGTGATCAATTAATTGCAGAGTCGCCTGTGTGGCCCTAGCATGTTTAAGGCAGTTATTAATTAATTCCTGCGCCACGCGGTATAGATTTATTTCCACCATAGTATCCAATCTTTTGGCAAGGCCATGAGACAAAAAATGAAGGCGCACATTCCCTAAACGATTAACACCATCAGCTAACTCCTGCAATGCGCCTACCAAGCCATTTTCCTGCAGAGCCTCACTGGAAAGGTCTTTCATAATATTCCGCAGTTCCGAAGCTGTTTTATCAACCAGTTCTGAAGTACTTTTATACCTCGTCTTTTTTTCATTCGGAATTGAGTCTTCAAAGCTTTCTAAATTTATTTTAAGCGTAGATAAAAAAGTACCTATTCCATCGTGCAGGTCCTGAGCTATGCGGTTCCTTTCGCTTTCCTGGGCTTGTATAATGGCAATTGCTGTATTTCCCTGCTGTTTACTGATCTCTGTCTGGTGCTTATTTCTTTGCTTGAGCTGCTGCCCTCTGAAAAACAATAAAAAAGAAATCGTTAAAAGAAGCACACCTGCTGCAATGGCAATGATAATGGTGTTTTTTTCTTCCACTTTGGCATGAAGTATCTCCTGATCCTTCTTCCCGGACAAAAGTTCAATATTTAACAGGGCAAGCTCCTTTTTCCTTTTCTCATTTTCATATTTGGATGAGAGGCTGTTTATTTGTTCTGCATTTTCTTCATTAAAAATGCTGTCTGTAAGAGCGATATAAAGCTTACTGTATTTAAAGGCTTCCATGAAATTATTTTCCTTTTCATAAATTTCATACAACATAGCATAGGCATCTGTAATAGATCTTTTTATTCCGACTTTCCGTGACAACTTTAGGGCCTGGTGCAACAATGCCACACCGTCTGCAACCCGGCCTGTATACGCCAGGCAGTGTCCGACATTCATAAGAGATATTGCTATATTTTGTTCGTCATTCAGGTTCTTTGCAATTTCCAACGCTTTTTGATGATAACTCAAGGCTTCAGAATATTGTCTTGTATCAGCCAAAATGTTCCCAATCCCAACAAAATTAGTAAGAGAATAACTTTTATCCTGTAGTTTTTCTGTGTACGATAAAGACTGCTTATAGTACATTAATGCCTTTTCATAATTACATTGATCAAAATTTATATTCCCAAGCTGCGATATTGCCTGAGCAATCAGAACAGTATCCCTGAGTTGTAAAAATATATGATGAGCATTATTGATAAATTCAATCGCTTTTTCATACTCTTTGTTTTGATAATAAATCAAAGAGATATTGTATTCAGCACTGGCAGTCCTGCTTTTGATTTTAAGCTCTTCATATAACACCAAGCCTTTTAAATAGTAGGTCAATGCAAGAGAATAATCACTCTGATAATAATATGTTCCTGCTATAGCATTATAAATATCAGCCAACACTATTTTATCAGACGGGCCCTGCAAGCCAATTTTTAATGCCTGGTTCAAATAATCCAAAGACTCATCATACTTCCCGAGATTACTGACAGAAGCGCCTAATGAAAGCTGGGCTCGCATTAGCCCTTTGGGATAATTAAGTTTTTCAGACAATTGCAAAGCTATTTTCGAATACCCTATTCTTTCGGAATCATTGATCGTTCCGCGCTTAGCACAAATCAACAACAGTGTATTTATTTTATTTGTATCCTCTTTTGCTCTACCAAGTTCCTTTTTAAGACTGTCAATATTTTGTGTAAACAGGGTGGTTTTACTTACAAACAACAGAAAGAAAATAAAACAGAATAGCTTCGTTTTCATGATTGTAAACCTATAAATTCTTAGTGATAAATAAGCGATAGAAATAAAAAAAAGTGCGCGCCTTGTATACACCAAAAGGTGTATGCGATCGATAAAAAAGTTAATTAGAATTATTAAGCGAGGCGCTTTCCCTAGAAGCGAGTCGTTCCCCCAACCTACTTCTTCCCGTATTTAACAATTGGTTCAGCGGCAATAAGCTTTTTAGAAGGGAGAGATAAATTCTTTGGAAGCCTCAGCTCTTTTAATACTTCATTGGCCTCGGTCAATTTTTCAGGAAATAAAACAACATTGTCATACTGATTCAATGCTTTATCTATAACCACAATAGGGACTTTTCGTTTATTCAATTCTTTAATTGTCATATTACAAATTTAAGGTTTTTTCCTGACTACAAGAAATGCATCGTAATTTATATTCCTTCTAAAAACCTTCGTTTCATTATTAATTACTCCATAAAGCTGAAAATCCTTCCTCACATCTGAAAGGTGCTTCGTAATTCCCATGCGGTAAAGACGCGTTCTGGACTTTGTACTTCCGGCAGCGTAAACCGATCTGCGGGGATATTTATCGGTAAAAGCGTACACCGAAGCAATTACCGTTGCAAGAACTTTTTCACTGTCGCCATTATTGGAAATTACGGTGTCATCAATTTCTCCCGTAGCAGGGTGTTTGTCTCCAAAAGCAAGGTTGTAAACCTCGTAAACATTTGTTGGTGAAAACTGAACCAGTTTATGAATTCTCCCGGCAGGACCTTCACTAATAAATTCAAATGACGTTAATTTATCACCTGTTTTTAATTGGTAGCGGGGTAACTTCATTGAGAATGGGTCGTGGAATTTACTTTGAACTCTTCAATAGAGCAATCGTCTCGCTTGGATTCTTCGAGCCAAACACTGTATTGCCGGCTACTAAAACATCAGCTCCTTCTTCTACAAGAACAGGAGCGTTTTTCAGATCCACTCCCCCATCTACTTCAATTTTTGTTTTGGATTTTTTTGTGCGGATTAACTGCCGTAGGTATTTTACTTTCTGGAAGGTACTTTCAATAAATTTTTGTCCGCCAAAGCCCGGGTTTACGCTCATCAGAATAACAAGATCAATTTCAGAAATAATATCCTGCAGCACATTCACAGGCGTGTGCGGATTGATAGCCACTCCGGCTTTCATTCCCAGGTCACGGATAGCATGAATGGTACGGTGTAGATGTGTGCATCCTTCATAATGAACAGAAAGATTATCAGCGCCTGCTTCTTTGAACTCTTTCAGAAAATTATCCGGGTTTGCGATCATCAAATGAACATCCAGCGGTTTTTTCGCATGCTTCTTGATCGCTTTCACAACTGGAAATCCAAAAGAAATATTCGGTACAAAAACCCCATCCATGATATCTACGTGGATCCAGTCTGCCTCGCTTTTGTTGAGCATCTCCACATCGCGCTGGAGGTTGGCGAAATCGGCAGATAAAATGGAAGGAGCGATTAGGGGTTTCATGTTTTTTGTCATGTTGAACGAAGTGAAACATCTAAATAGATTCCCTGCCTACCGCAGGCAGGTTCGCTTCGCTCAGAATGACAAAAATAAGAAAGATTTGGGTTGAACTTCTAACCTAAATACGCCTTCAAAAGCTTACTCCGTGAAGAATGCTTCAACCTGCGAATGGCT
>JAHEYK010000033.1:13813-24765 GCA_023251625.1 Bacteroidota bacterium | reverse complement strand
TTCTTGAAAGAGCATCAACATATGGGCAAGCTTACACATATCACATATAAGGGCATTGCAATAGTTTTATTGCTGTTTTTCTATGTAGGTTCATTTGCTCAGCCATCTGATCAGGGAAAAGTTTCACCTGCATCTTTTGAGAACAAGATCATGCTTGTTTCATTTCCTTATAAAGGTGAAACACTCCCGCTTGTTACGCTAAAAGATTTCAGCGTGACTGCAAACCGCACCTTTAAGAATGCAAAAGATCAGCAAGCTTATTTGAAGCTAAAACGCGATGTGCGCAAAGCATATCCTTATGCGATACTGGCTTCTGTAAAACTTAAAGAGTACGATGCAATACTGAATAATGTTCCTGAAGACAAACGTGCTCCTTATCTTAAGAGAACCGAGAAAGACCTGAAAACTCAATTCTCCAGTGATCTGAAAAATCTCACGATGAATCAGGGCCGCATACTGATCAGGCTCATTAACCGCGAAACAGGCATGACCACTTATAAAGTGATAAAAGACTATCGTGGAGGCTTCACTGCATTCATTTGGCAGTCTTTTGGACTTTTATGGGGAAATAACCTCAAGTGGACCTACGATCCTTCTAAAGGCGAGGATATGCTGATAGAAGGTATTATCGAGCAAATTCAGGATGGAGAGGTTTGATGTTTCCTGAACCTTTCTGCAACTACCAGATCTTTACTCCCTGCGGTATAAGCATAAAATCCTTTTCCTGATTTAACACCAAGTTGTCCGGCGGCCACCATGTCGGATAGAAGAGGGCAGGCAGCATATTTAGGAGTTCCAAATCCATCGTGTAATACTTTTATGATCGAGAGACAAACATCCAGTCCGATAAAATCGGCCAGTTGTAATGGCCCCATAGGGTGCGACATGCCTAATTTCATTACGGTGTCGATCTCTTCAACGCCTGCAATGCCTTCATGCAAGGTATAAATGGCTTCGTTGATCATGGGCATTAAGATGCGGTTGGCCACAAAGCCGGGGGCATCGTTTACTTCCACAGGGATTTTTTTCAGGGCGCGGGAGGTATCCATCACAATTTTTGTCACTAAATCCGAAGTTTGCTTTCCGCGTATCACTTCCACTAATTTCATGACCGGCACCGGGTTCATGAAATGCATGCCGATCACTTTATCGGCACGTTTTGTCACGGAACCTATTTTTGTGATAGAGATGGAAGAGGTGTTGCTTGAAAGTATCGCTTCGGGCTTGCAGATGCGGTCGAGGTCGCGGAAGATGTTGAGTTTGATATCTACATTCTCCGTGGCTGCTTCAACAACCAGGTCTGCATTCTTTGCTCCGTCTTCCAGTTTGGTGAAAATGGAAATATTTTTCAGTGTGTTCTGCTTATCGCTTTCGGTAATGCTTCCTTTTGCAACCTGTCTGTCAATATTTTTTGTGATGGTTGCAATGGCTTTATCCAAAAATTCCTGCTTGATATCTACCAATGAGACTTTATACCCGAACTGAGCAAATGTATGGGCAATGCCGTTGCCCATGGTTCCTGAGCCGATGACTGTGATATTCTGCATATATATTTAAGTTATTAAGCGAACTCTTCTGGATTAATAAACCTGTAAACAAAAGCTGCAATGGCTGCCCCTGTGAAAGGCCCGACCAGGTAGATCCAAAGATTTCCAATTGGATGACATGGGCAAGTTCCAAAAATTGTATCAATGAGAATGGGGCCTATCCCAACTGCGGGATTGTATGCTCCTCCTGAAATACCCCCGCCTGCAATGGCTGCACCCATTACCGTGAAGCCGATAGCAAGCCCGTAATAATTATTTCCTGCGGTCTTCTTAGAAGTGGCAACAGCCAACACAACCGATGCGAGCGCGAAAGTGAATACGATCTCAATGGCAAGAGCTTTCAATACGTTGATATCTGCGTTGGGTCTTGGACCTCCAACATTTCTTCCCCAAACGAGGTAGAACAAATAAGCAGCGGCTAAAGAACCGAGTATCTGAAATGCCATATAGATCAGAGAATCTTTGATGTCGATCTTGCCCCGGATAAGAAGTGCGAGCGTAACTGCCGGATTATAGTGAGCGCCTGAAATATGCCCTCCAAAGTAAACCATCACCATCAGCATGGATCCGATGGCGAGCGGTGCTAAATAGTTTCCACCTGTGAGGCAGATAACGAGCACCAGGAAAAATGTTCCGATAAATTCAACGAGATATTTTTGCATGTTAAAAGGATTTGGTTTTAGCAAAGGTAAAATTTATAAATTCGCTCTTCATAAAAGAAATTCACAATCACTTAACTTTATACACTATGTCAATATCAGTAGGACAAAAAGCACCAAACTTCAATCTTCCGGATACGGATAAAAACATGGTTTCATTGGAAGGACTGAAAGGAAAGAATGTAGTTCTTCTTTTCTTTCCCGCTGCGTTCACCGGTGTTTGCACCAAGGAAATGTGCCAGACAAGAGATGAACTTGCCACGTTTAACGGAATGAATGCGCAGGTATATGGCATTTCTGTGGATATGATCTTTTCTCAAGGAGAATTTAAGAAAGCGAATGCAATTAACTTTCCCCTTCTTTCGGACTTCAACAAAGATGCTATTAAAGCGTATGATGTTGTCAATGATTCTTTCAGCGTTGGATTTAAAGGAGTGGCAAAACGTGCTTCCTTTGTGATCAATAAAGAAGGAAATGTAGTTTTTGCTGAGGTGCTTCCTAATCCCGGTGACTACCCGAACTTTGACGGCATCAAGAAGGCGCTGGAGTCGGTCAAATAAGTACGAGAGCAAGCCCCATTCCTGCCAGGATTACTGCAAGTTTAAGGATGTGAAAGCGGTGGTGTTCGCTGCTTTCAAAAAGGATGGTTGTGGAAACGTGGAGGAATATTCCTACCACCACTGCCATTATATAGCCTGAGTAGTTTGTCATTGCCCCGAAACTACCTTCCAGTATATTTCCGGTCATTGCGCCCAGCGGGGTCATCAATGCAAAAACGACAAGCCAAATAATGGCGTTCGTTTTTTTCTGTCCGGATTGAATGAGCATGCTCATGAGCGCAATGGCGATGGGGAAATTGTGAAAGATAATTCCCGTTGCGAGAGAGCGTTTAGTTTCATTCATCTCTCCCGAAAGCGGCATGCCTTCCAGGAATGAATGAACAGATAGTGCTAACATGACCGTTAACGGGAAGACCGGTTCTTCGTGCTTGTGAACATGAATATGCCCATGCTCAATGCCTTCGGAGAAATATTCAATAAAGATCTGCAAAAGAAATCCTGCAAGAATAAATATTCCGGTTTTTACAGAGGCATTGGAATATATCTCAGGGATCAGATGTAGTACAGTGATCGCCAGCAAAAACGCTCCGCTGAAAGCCAATATTAGTTTTAATGCCTTGCTCCCGATCTGAAAAAGCAATACGCTTGAGCCGCTGATGATCACCGTGGCAAAAAGGAGTAGATATAATATTTGGCCGGACATATTTTATTTTTTTATTCCTATCAGTATCAGGCGCTCAGATGTTTTTTCATTGAAGGGATTCAGATGATAATCTCCCAGCAAATGTACGATCTCCAGTTTGTTTTCTGTGAAGAATTTTTCCAGATCACCCAAAGTGTATGCTTTTACATTTTCTTTAAATGAATATTTTTTTCCTTTATCGGAAACATGCACTTCCTTTCTTATAAAGTTTGAATCTATGGATCGTTTAATGTCAAACCCGATCCCTTCACAGGTGCATTTTTGTTCGCATACAAGTTCTTTGCTTTCCCTGGCAGAGTTCATGAAATCAAGTACAAACCACCCGTTTTTTTTCAGCGAACCGGATATGGACCTGATCATTTTATTGTTCTCTGAATCATCCTGAAAATATCCGAAACTTGTAAAAAGGCTGAGGGCAACATCGTAGTAATTTATCCTGAAAAGAGTCCGCAGGTCATGATTGAAAAATGTAAGATTTTTCTTTTCGCTTTTTTTCGATTCGCGGATATTCGACTCGCAGATATCCAGCCCGGTCACGTCAAACCCCTTTTCAGACAGGTAGATAGAATGGCGTCCTTTTCCGCAGCCACAGTCAACGATTCGGTTGGGTGATGAGATATTGAGAAAGGCGGTAAGCTTGTCGAGGAACATTTTTGCCTCCTGATCATTCCTGTGCCTGTATAGCAAAGTATAATATTCAGAGCCAAACCAGTCCTCTATCCACTTTGTCATTCTAAATGATAATATCTACTAAATTACTAATCATTACTAATGTACGAATCGGAAAATCTTACATTAAATCTACAGGTAGTTCATTAATAGATTCGTGCAGATTAGTAATTTAGTAGATAATGACGAACAGGCAATTATTTTTTAATCATCTCGCTCAAACTTCGCCAGCACCTCCTGCCCTTGAGTTCAAAAGTGCAAAGGGGATTTATCTGCATGGGGTCGATGGAAAAAAATACATGGATCTTATATCAGGCATTTCTGTCAGTAATCTGGGCCATCATAACCCCAAAGTAGTACATGCGATAAAGAAGCAGTTAAGCAAGCATAGTTACCTGATGGTATATGGCGAATATGTGGTTGCTCCCCAGGTTGAATATGCGAAATTGCTTACAAGCTATCTGCCTAAAAAACTTAACAATGTTTATTTTGTCAGCTCAGGGAGTGAAGCTGTGGAAGGGGCACTTAAACTTTCTAAGCGATCTACAAACAGAACGGAGATCATTGCCTTTAAGAACTCTTATCATGGCAGCACACACGGAGCATTGAGTGTAATGGGGAATGAAGAAATGAAACAGGCGTTTCGCCCTTTGTTGCCGGATGTAAAAATTTTGGAATTCAATAATGAGAACGACCTGCATAAAATATCTTCAAGAACTGCCTGTGTGATCATTGAGCCAATTCAAGGGGAGGCAGGGGTGATCTCTCCAAAAAATAATTTTTTGTCCAAGCTGAGAAAACGATGCGATGAAATGGGTGCGCTTTTGATCTTTGACGAGATACAAACCGGAATGGGCAGGACAGGTGATATGTTTGCATTTGAAAAATATAAAGTGGTTCCGGATATTCTTTGCCTGGCTAAGGCCTTTGGCGGAAGCATGCCTTTGGGTGCTTTTATTGCTTCTAAAGAAATCATGTCTTGTCTTTCTCATGGCCCGGTTTTAGGGCACATCACCACGTTTGGAGGCCATCCGCTGAGTTGTGTGGCCGGGGCAGCAGCTTTCCGTGAACTCGCCAAGCAGAAAGCAGAAGGCAGAAAGCAGAAAGGGTTACTTTTCAAGAAACTATTAAAGCACCCGAAGATCAAAGAGGTGAGGGGAGAAGGGTTGCTTATTGCTGTGCAGTTCTCCGATGAGGAGGAGAACAAAAAAATAATATCAAGGTGTGTAGAGGCGGGGGTCATTACAGACTGGTTCCTCTTCAACTCTTCGGCCATGAGAATTGCTCCTCCACTAACCATTTCAAATAAAGAGATCGAAACTGCTTGCAAGCTTATTTTGGAGTGTATCAGTGAGCATTAAATCCTATTGCTTCCAAAGCCCTAATTGCTGAGAAATTGTTCATTTTTTGTTACAAAGTCCCATCTATTGATACGGTATACTTTAGCATGATTATTGCACTTTTGCCACAATCAGAACAACGTTTAACAATTAAATCTAAAAAAAACAAAATGAAAAAAGTTATTTTATTTGCAGTCGTTTCTGCTTTCGCAGTAACAACTATGTTTGCTCAACAAGCAACAGAAGCTCCTAAGAAGGACGCTCCTAAAGCAGAAGCTAAGAAAGACACAGCTAAGAAGGCTGAAAAGGCTCCAGCTAAACCAGCTCCAACTCCGGCTCCTGCTAAAAAGACAGAAGAGAAGCCAAAATAATTTTTCAGTAAGTCTTTTGAATCAATACCTCTCGGGAAACCGGGGGGTATTTTTTTTAGTAGGTGCCTACCGTGAGCATGGTTAGAGTACATGCTTCAAGAACTTCGATCCCTGCCTTTCTTACCTTCTCTTCAAATTCCGGGTTTTCAGTGCCGGGGTTAAAAATGACCCGATCGGGTTTTAGGCTAAGTACATAGTCATAATATTGTGCCTGATGCTGCGGGCCGACATACAGTGTGACCGTGTCAACATTTTCAATTTTAGGAAGTCCTGTTTGGATCTTTACTCCGTCAATCTCTCCTGCTTTTAATCCGATGGCGACCAAAGGAATGTTATGATGATGCAGCATTCTTGTTACCCGATTGGAGTAGCGTTCCGTATTTTCGGAGGCTCCTATGACAACTGTCTTCTTCATTCCGGTTCGATGTAATCCAGGTCTTTGCCGTAGGATTCATGGAGGAAAAGTACGGCTATGATTGCCAGTGTGATCACCGTTGCGCCTACGATCATGGCGGATTTCATGATGCCCATGCCGGCCGACATGCCGCTCCACCACAAGGTCATTAGTATAGTTGATCCTCGTACAAAATTCGGAACGGTAGTGGTAACGGTAGAGCGGATGTTTGTACCGAATTGCTCTGAAGCAACCGTGACAAATACGGCCCAATATCCCTGTGCAACTCCCAGAACAAAAATTATAAGAAAGAACATAGTTGAAGAAACTCCGTATGCATTAAAATAAACCGTACAGAAGATCGCGAGAAATGAGAGAGCTATCAGCAGGGATTTTTTTCTTGATCGCAGCCACTGGCTGATAGATCCGGTGAGAACACTTCCTATGGCAGCACCTATATAATGATACATCACACATTCCCCTGCATTTATAATTACAAGCTGGCCGTTGCTGTCTGTGATGCCAAGGCTCTTACTGAAATCATTGGAGAAAGTGACCAGGATTCCGATCACAAACCAGACAGGAACGCCTACCAGAATGCAGCAGAGGTATTTGATGAGTCTTTTTCTGTCGGTGAATAGGCTGAAAAAATATCCACGTTTTGCCTGAGATTCTTTGACTTTGTGGAACATGCCTGATTCGTGAACATAAATTCTTAATCCCAGCAGCAGTAATCCCAGAACCCCGCCTATCCAATAAGCTTCGCGCCAGCCCCACTTAGCTATTAAAAAGGCAAGCACCGCTCCTGTGATCCCGATCCCGGAAACAATACTGGTGGCAAAGCCGCGTGTTTCTTTGGTCATTACTTCTGA
This sequence comes from Bacteroidota bacterium, assembly GCA_023251625.1. Taxonomy (GTDB): domain Bacteria; phylum Bacteroidota; class Bacteroidia; order Palsa-948; family Palsa-948; genus Palsa-948. Next base: position 17,650 of record JAHEYK010000033.1, on the reverse strand, counting down.
AACGAGTGTGATCCCTATCCCTAATTCTCCGGCCAATCCAAAGCCGGCTATCACCCGAAGCCATGCATACTGATCCAGGTTTTGTACAAATCCATTGGCAATGTTTGCTAGCGAGTAGAGCAGAATGGTTAGGAATAGAACGGATAACCTTCCTCGTTTATCTCCAAGGATGCCCCACACAAGTCCGCCCAAAAGCATGCCGATCATTTGCATATTGATGAGGTATATACCTGCACTCTTGATGCCCTCTTCAGCAACCCCGATGGCTTTAAGGCTTTGAACACGAACGATGCTAAACAAGATCAGGTCATAAATATCCACGAAGTATCCAAGTGCGGCAACGATGACAACGATATTGAAGATGTTTTTTGATTCTGTAAGTTTCGTCATGGGTCAAAAATATACAAAAAGTCTTGGTGAATAATCAGGTATGGAAATTAATCATTATATCCCTATGGATTATGGGTATAAAGAAAGGGAAGATGACCTAATCAGTTGATGTAAGAAAGAACATCAATCGCATCAGGAACCTTATTATATTGTATGATAACCAGTCGTTGAGCCTGTCAAGTGTGTTTTTTCTTTTCCAGTATACCGTATTTGTAATCTCGGTACATTTTTCGGCAATGATCGGCTCTAAATAACCTGATACAGAATGGCCGAACGATTCATCCAATACTTCCATATTCATTTCAACACTGCTGTAATGGCTCATGTGGTTCAGATTATAGGATCCAATACTGGCCCATTTATTATCCACTACTGCTATCTTGGCGTGAAGCACAGATTCATTCCATTCAAACACCCGTATATTATTTCTTATCAGGAAGGGGTACCAGTAATTGATAGCTTTTTTCATGAGGCCTATATCCGAAGTGCCGGGTACGATCAAACGGATCTTTACTCCTCTTTTAGATGCACGTTTTAAGCGATTCCTCATCCTGCTGCCTGGAAAAAAATAACTTGCAAAAATTGTAATTGATTCATGGGCCTCGTTGAAAGCGCTCCGATATCCATTATATATTTCATTTTTTCTTCTTAGCCAGTCGTTTATTGACATGTGCGCACTTATAGGTCTGTTCCCATGATCTTTCAGAGGGTCAGGGTAAGTCTTTCCCTTTTTGAAAAATTTTCTTCCGAATATGTTTCTGCAATAGTGAGCAATAGGCGTGCATGCATTCCCTTTAACTAGTATTGCAAAATCAAGCCAGGGTAGTTCTTTTTCTGTGCCTCTGTATTTGTCCGCAATATTAATTCCTCCTACAATGGCTTGGTCATCATCTGCGATCAGGACCTTGCTGTGCATACGCCTTCTGAAAGGAACTATAAATGTAGAAAGGGGGGAATATTTTCTGAAGTGTATTCCTTCAGCGATCATCTTCTGAATAAGTTCTTTAGGAAGGTCTTTTGAGCCGAATGCGTCTACTAAAAGATAGATCTTTACCCCGCGTTTAGCAGCGTTCATCAAAGTATCAGCTACTTCTTTTCCGGTGTTGTCATTTTCAAAAATATAGACATGGAGATGTATCCGGTGTTCTGCATTGCGGATCAGCGTAAGCAGGGCGGAAAAATATTCTTCACCGCTCTTTAGTAGTTTGACATCATTACCTGAGAGGTAGTTGTTTGAAGTAAAAACATTACGCATATCCTGTCGTTTTTCTGCTTGTGAAAAATAAAACTCTGACAGTGGTGCCAGGGTTTGGTTATTAATCTGCGGAGAGAGGGATTACTTGCGTGATCCCGTTCACTCCCATCGTCAAGATCAAATGAGTCCACCTTTGGTGGCTTTCCATTTCTTTCGATTAGCTTCAAAAGTCGGGCTTTTTTCACACGCTCATAAATGAAAAGTCCCGCCTTTGCGGGACTCATTTGATCCATTCTGCGGAGAGAGAGGGATTCGAACCCCCGTTGGTTTTACCCAAGCCTGTTTTCAAGACAGGTGCAATCAACCGCTCTGCCATCTCTCCGTATTGTCTGCTAAATTATCCCTTTTCTCTTCAGGTAATCATACCCGTCAATAGTTTTGAAAAAGTATTCTCTTTTTGCTGCCTCTGATTTGGTTTTAAATTCTTCCTTATAATGTAATATAAATGGTCTTCTTGCTTTTGTTGATCTTATATGTCCTTTGTTGTGTTTTAATAATCTTTCTTCAATGCTTTGTGTATGTCCGTAATAGAATCCGTTGTCTTTAGTGCTTTTTATTATATAACTAAAATACATCCCCGTTGGTTTTACCCAAGCCTGTTTTTCCCGAAGGGATCCCTATGGGGCAAGACAGGTGCAATCAACCGCTCTGCCATCTCTCCGGTCGAAGCCCTACATGTACCCAGTGTGATACGTTTCGGGCGCGCAAAAATAGAACTTTTATTCACTTTAATGATACCCTGACCACTTACTAAAAAAATCCCTCCACTTACTCATTTCTTCTCTATGGCATCTTTATTCCGCCTATTTTTACTCTTGAAGCAGATACTTTTGCTCGGTTATTTATATATTAGCAATAGATAAAATCAAAATAATGAAAAAGTCCCTCTTCCTCCTGTTGGTGTCAGCCTTGTCCCTGGGTTTACAGGCGCAGATCAATGCTTTCTTTGCCCGCAGTGCCTTTAACACACCCGATAATAAACCGTATCTCGAAACCTACCTCTCTATTCTGGGTAATTCGGTCTCTTTTAAGAAGAATGAAAAAGGCAAGTATCAGGGTAATGTAGAGGTGGGGATCTTATTATCCCAAAACGGACAGATCAAAGCAAGCAAAAAATATAACCTCCTCAGCCCTGAACAGAAAGATACGCTTAACCGTCCTCCTTTTATTGATCAGCAGCGCTTTCAATTGGATACCGGATCGTACGATCTTGAATTGCTGATCACCGATAAGAACATGGGCGGAAAAACATTTACGGTGAAAAACCAGGTGAAGATAAACTTCCCAGTTGATAAAGTAAATATTTCAGATATTGAATTGCTTTCTTCTTTTACAAAAGCGGCTGTGCAAAGTGTGCTTACAAAGAATGGCTATGATCTGGTTCCTTATGCTTCTAATTTTTTGCCCGAGAATGTAAAGGGGCTCTCTTTTTATGCCGAAGTATATAACTCAAAAGCTGTGCTTGGTGAGAATGAGAAGTTCATTGTGAGTTATTACATCGAATCGTATGAGAAAAAGATACAGCTCCCGAATTTTTCTGTGATGAAAAAAGAAATATCCAATGTGGTGAATGTGGTGCTGGCGCAATTTGATATATCCAACCTCCCGAGCGGTAACTATGACCTGGTCATAGAGGTGAGGAATAAAATAAATGAACTGGTATCCCATAAATCCATTTTCCTGTATCGTAAGAACCCTCATGCTAAAATGAACAAGGAAGACATTTCGAATGTGGTCATTGAAAATACGTTTGCTTCCAGGATGACAGGTAAAGACACGATCGCAGATCATATTCGCTCTTTAAGGCCTATTGCTTCTGAGTCAGAACAGGACTTTATCGATAATCAATTGAAACTTGCTGATGAAAAACTCATGCAGCAGTTCTTTTATAATTTTTGGAGGTCAAGGAATCAGCTGGCGCCTGAGGAAGAGTGGAATAAATACTATCAGGATGTAAAAGCGGTGAATGCCAAGTTTAATTCTTTTCAATACAAAGGCTACGAAACGGACAGGGGCCGGGTATATCTGCAGTACGGAAAGCCTGATAAAATGGATTCATATCCCCGGGAACCCAATGCATTTCCCTATGAAATATGGCTGTATTACCGACTGACAGATAAAAGCAAGTTGAACCCTATTCAGACCAACAAGCAGTTCATTTTTTATGATCAGAACCTTTCGTCAGAAAATTA
>JAHEYK010000033.1:0-13713 GCA_023251625.1 Bacteroidota bacterium | reverse complement strand
TCATTACTTCAAAATTTACTTCAGTTAAGATAGTTCAAAATGCTGATAATTATGGATTTGCAAAAGGATATAATGAAGGATTAAGAAAGATAAAGTCTGACTATTTTGTCCTCCTGAACTCCGATGTTTTGGTAAGCGAAAACTGGATACAGCCGGTCATAGAGCTAATGGAATCAGATCTCTCCATTGCTGCCTGCCAACCCAAGCTTTTAAATTACAATGTGAGGGATGAATTTGAGTACGCAGGTGGTGGTGGTGGCTTTATTGACAAGTGGGGATATCCTTTTTGCAGGGGCAGGATATTTAACTCCTTTGAGAAGGACTCAGGGCAGTATAACGACACACGTGAGGTCTTTTGGGCAAGCGGTGCCTGCCTGTTCATCCGTTCAAAGGTCTATAGCGAAGCGGGAGAGCTGGACGAGGATTTCTTTGCCCACATGGAAGAGATAGACCTTTGCTGGAGAATACGCAACCTGGGGTATAAGATCATGTATTGCCCTGAGTCAGCAGTGTATCACGTAGGAGCAGGAACGCTGGCCAAGATGAACCCTCGGAAAACCTATTTCAATTTTCGCAATAACCTCTTGTTGATGTGCAAGAACCATGCTCCGGAGTATTTTGTTTTGAAATTCCTTTTGCGCGGCAGTATGGACGGCCTTGCGGGAATTAAATTTTTAATGGCCGGGGATGTTGCACATTTCTTCGCCGTGATACGTGCGCACTTTGGCTTTTATGCCATGCTGGGTAAAACCCTTCAGAAAAGAAAAATGATCCGTAAAAATATCAAGCGTTATGCAACCAGCTGCGTTTACCGTGGCAGTATTGTGTGGGAGTATTTCGTCAAGGGTAAGAAGAAATTCTCGGAATTGGATAAGGATTTATTTTAGTTAGACAAAGAGCCTCATCGTATATCGATTACGAAGAATATGATTTTTCATGTATCCTTTTAATAAATCGTAGTCTACTTACAATCAAGACAATCAATGCAGCAAGTGAAAGCAAAGAGACTTTCCTAAATGAACCCGTAACCCACTGAGATAGGGGAGCTGGACTTGAATTCAAAACGCTAAAAATTAAAAACAAGAAAAAGGAATAACCAATCAAAATGCCGTTAAATATTGTAAGTTCCTTTAATGCAGCACTTTTTCCATTTAAATAAGATTTAAGAAAGAACAGGCCTCCAATAAAAAGTCCCCAACCAAATGAGTAAGCTATGAAAAGAAAAATTCTGTTAATGTCAATTGTTGGATCTGGTGTTATGTCGATGGTCTTCAAAATTGTCCATAAATGATAAAGGATGATTCCGATAAATATTCCTAATGAGTAATTATATATTTTTTTAAAATCCATTTGACCCTTTCTAGTGCTTTTAAAAACTCTCCACCGCCAATTTATAAGAATCCAATCCAAAGCCGCTGATACTCCCTTTGCATTTTCCTGCAATAAGAGAATTGTGCCGGAATTCCTCACGTGCATAGATATTGGAGATGTGTACTTCAATTACAGGAGTTTTAATAGCGGTAATAGCATCTGCAATGGCTACAGAGGTATGTGTGTATCCTCCGGCATTTAGAATAATTCCATCGTATGAAAAACCAACTTCGTGCAGCTTGTTGATGAGCTCACCCTCCACATTGCTTTGAAAATAATCTATCTGCACAGCCGGGGATTTTTTCCGGAGCTCTTCGAGGTAATCTGCAAAGGATTTATTCCCATACACTGATGGCTCCCGTACGCCGAGTAGGTTGAGATTAGGGCCGTTGATAATTATTAATTTCATGGATCTTTAAAAAGCAATCCCGATAGTTATTGAGAGTACTAAAGTACGAAATATGGATAAGATATTTGCTTTTGTGTTCATTGTTTACAGTCTACCGTTTACTGTCTATGATCTATTTGTTGTAACTGCTGAATTGCCGGTTGAAAATCCGGACTTATAGAGAGAGATTTTTTCCACATAGCTGCTGCCTGATCAATTTTTCCTGTTTGTTTATAGATAAGCCCCAGCACGTGATACGTCATGGCGTTCGAGGTACTGTCAATGTTCAGTTCCTGGAGCATCTGGTTTTCCGCTTCGGCAAAGTGCTGCGTTTTCAGATACAACACCCCTAGATTGTAATGAACAAGCATTTCCTTGGGATCTCTTTTTATGCCCTCTACATACGCACGTTCTGCTTCTGCATAATGCTCTGTTTTGGTGAGTATCACTCCGTAATCCCTGCACACTACGGCTGAGTGTTTGGAAGATTCAAACGCACTTTGCCAATACATCGGCTCGTTGGCAAAGTAGTTAAGGCGCATAAACGTTATGACAGAAAAAATAAGGATCACTGCCCCGAAAACCGTAAGCAGCTTTTGGGTGTTGCGCGCAACACCAAGCAGGGGTTCTAAGTGTGCAAAGCCAATGAGCAGCCCCGCCATTGGAAGATAGGAGCGGTGCTCCATACCTTCAAAATAACTGAACAGCAGGGTAGGGAGGAAGAATAAAATGAACCAAAGCAGGCCGAAAATAATTTCTGTCCAGGCAATTTTTTTGCTGAAGTAGATCCCGGCCCCGAACACTGCAAATGCCACCAACACCCAGCCGTAGTTTGTATCCTGAACCGTTGACATCACCGCCAGGTTTACAGGTAAGATCGTCTTTTGAAAATACTGGAACAGGAGCGGTGCACTTTTTAGAAAGGTGTGGTAGAATTCTGATGCAGGTAAAAGATTTGCCATTTCATTCACAGCGTGTTTTCTCATTAAATACCATCCTAAAATAACTGCGAAGTAAGAAGCAATGATTATTATTTTGTTTTTAGTCGGCAGCTTGTTTCCATTCATCCGGAACAGGCTGAACAAGCACAAAAAAAAGAACATCACCGCATTCTCTTTTGTGAAAAGAGCAGAGGCAAAAAGAAGCAGGTGCAAGGCCATGTTTTTATTGGACTGATCCCGGAAGTATTTTAGAAGAAAATAAAAACTCCATAACACAAATGCGCATACAAGCGAATCATTTCTGCCGGGTATCCATGCGATCGCTTGTGTTAAAAGTGGATGCACTGCGAATATCAACGACAAGGCAAATCCAAGGGGTTGTGAGATTTTCATCTGCTGAAAAATGAACAACAGTCCTATCACAGCAAAAAAATGAATAAGCATGTTTGTGAAATGATACAGGACAAAACCTCCTCTTGAAAAATGCTCGTCAAGTATAAAAGAGACGGTCAGCAGCGGACGGTAGTATTTTGTTGATTTGGGTGCACTCCGGTAACCTTCATTCTCGAAAACATGCTGAGAGAATGCCTTGGGGATATTGGAAAGTTCTTTGTTGAAATTTCTTTTCTCTATCAGCAGCGTTTGCTCATCCATACCAATGAATTCAAAAGAAAGAGAGCGGATGTATACTATTAAAATAGCGCACGCAATGCAGATGATTTGCCACTTCCGATCGTTTAATAATTTGTGTAATGATTCAGGCATTCGGCAGGTGCGAATAAGATACGAATGTAGTATATTAGTAAATTCGTAAAGATGTTGTGGGAAATTTCAATAAAAGGATTTCAGTCTTTCCTCAAGCTCGAGAGGTCACTCTCTAAAAATTCTATTGTAGCCTATACAGAGGATGTGCATCACTTTGTTCAGTTCCTGGCCGAAAAAAAATATGATCTGAACCCGGAGAAGATAGAGCACGTGCACATGACCGAGTTCATCCAGTGGCTCAATGAAATGGATCGCAGTGCTACCACCCAGTCAAGAGTCATCTCAGGCATCCGTGCATTTTATAAATACCTCCTTCTCGAAAACCTTGTTTCTAAAAACCCTACGGAACTTTTAGAAACTCCCAAGTTGGGCAGAAAACTTCCGGATGTTTTGAATGTGGATGATATCAATAACCTGCTCAATGCAGTGGATCAGTCTACCCCCAAAGGAAGAAGGGACCGAACAATGCTTGAGACGATGTACAGTTGCGGACTGCGTGTGAGCGAACTGGTGAACCTGAAAATATCAGATCTGTTTTTTGATACGGAATTTATCCGTGTTCTTGGCAAAGGCAATAAGCAGCGCCTTATTCCGATCGGGCACGAAGCCATGAAGTTCATCAATGCTTACAAAGACATGGACCGTGTTCATGTGGAAATAAAAAAAGGGTTTGAGGATTTTCTTTTTCTCAATAATCGGGGCCGAAAACTTACAACCGCTATGGTCTTTCTTATTTTACAAGGGCTTGCCCGAAAGATCGGCATGAAGAAACATGTAAGCCCTCATACATTCAGGCATTCATTTGCAACTCATTTGGTTGAGAATGGGGCCGATCTGCGTGCGGTTCAGGAGATGCTTGGTCATGAGAGCATTACAACTACAGAGATATATACCCACATGGACAGGAAGTATTTGCGGGATACTATTGAGAAATTTCATCCTCGCTCGGTGAAAAAAAGCAAGTGATATATTTTATATATTTGGGTTGAGAAACACGTACAGGAAAAATGAAAACAGATCGCAACGCAGTCATTGGTATCATTCTTTCAGGAGTTTCACTTTCCCTGAGTGCCTATGTATACCTTGCCCAACCCTCCGTGGGAATCGATATTCGATTAATAGCTTCCCTGATCTCACTCGCTGCTTTTGGGGCAGTAATGAGCACCTTTAAGAAAGGTGCAAGCAATGCTCATCTGCTGGGTGCGTTCATGTCGATGCTCACCCTGGGTATTTCGATCGATCATCGGCTTCCTGTTTTACCCTTGATCAGTGGGTCGTTGCTGGTTTCTTTTTTTACCTATAAAAAATTTTTCCGTGTATGGTTCTCTGAAACAAGCTTGATATGGCTTGATCCAGTGTTTGTGGTTTCGTCATTTGCCCTGTACGTGTTTGCTAATGTGCACAACAACTACGGCTGGGAGGGGTGGGCGCTCCCCCTTATTCCGTTGTTGGCTAATGGATTTTTTTGCCTGTATGATTTTAAGTTTGGCTTTTTATCTTTGCAATACATGAAAGGAAAGAACATGATCCATGAAGCAGGGAGATCGGCACCCGATTTTTGCCTTCGGGATTATGATGGTAATGAGGTAAAGCTTTCTGACTATACCGGAAAAAGAGACCTGCTTCTTATGTTTGTGCGCAGCGCCTGGTGCCCCTCCTGCCATATCATGCTGCGTACCTACCAGCGCAATATGGAAAAGTTTAAAGAAAAAGATATTTTGCTCTTTGCTATCGGCCCTGATGTTTCGGAAGTGAATAAGCAAATGGCTGTCAGCATGGGAATAGATTTTAAAGTATTGTCAGATGAAGGACAAAAAACAGCTATGGCATACAGGGTGCATCTTCCTTCGCAAGTAGTAGGGGAACAATTTACCGAAGGCCTGCCTTTGCCTGCCTCTTTTCTCATAGATAAAAGGGGGGTCATTCGCTACACATCCCGGCCAGACAAGATAGGTGAGTTTTTTTCTCCTGAAACTATTTTTCCTATCCTTGAATCGCTGAACTAGATCCTGATGAATACGATCACTATTATTTTTCTCTTAATTGCAATTGTTTCTGCCATTGCTGCAACGGTATTTTTTGTGCAGTCAAAAAACGGACAAAAAGAGTTGAACGAGATTTTCACCGACAAAACAAATTACGAGAATATTACCCAGCAGGCCAACGATGCCATGCTGGTGATCGATATTGTGAGCGGTAAAATATACACGGCAAACCCCAAGCTCAGCGAGCTCCTGGGCTATCCCCATGATAAACTTCTTGCCCTGACCGTTTTTGACCTTCATCCGAAAGAATTTTTGGGCCGCAGTTCTGAAGTGATCGCGGATGTTTGGGAGAAGAAAGGGCTGATCTATACAGATATCCCTTTTGCCACATCATCCGGAGAGATCCTTCCGGTAGAATGTAGCGCAAAAGTGATCCCCTATAACGGTCGTCCGGCTATTTTGATATACGCACGTGATATCCGCGAACGCCTGAAAATGGAAAAAGATATACATGACAAGAATAAGATCATCGAAGAGAAAAATAAAGATATCACCGACAGTATCAATTATGCAAAACGGATCCAACAGGCGATACTTTCGGATAAAACTGAAATTAAAAAATACCTGCCTGAGTCTTTTGTCCTCTTCAAGCCGAAAGATATTGTGAGCGGTGATTTTTATTGGTTCACACACCGTGATAACATCACATTTATAGCGGCAGCAGATTGTACAGGACACGGTGTTCCGGGCGCTTTCATGAGCATGATCGCGAATTCATTCCTTAATGAAGTGGTCAATGAAAGAGATGTTCTTCAGCCTGACCTGATCCTGAACGGATTACGGGAAAAGATAATTAAGTCGTTAAGGCAAACCGGCGAGTCGATGGAAAACAGAGATGGCCTGGATATTTCTTTTTGCGCTGTGAAAGGGAATACACTTTTGTATTCTGGTGCAAATAATCCTCTTTGGATCATTCGTAATATGGATACTAATTCTGAATTTGACGATAAAGCTTCTATTAAGAATGACAAATATAAATTAGTGGAACTTCCCCCTGATAAACAACCTATCGGCATTCATCCTAAACCGCATCCGTTTTCTCTTAAAACCTTGCAACTGGTGAAAGGAGATGCGGTTTATTTGTTCAGCGATGGGTATGCCGATCAGTTTGGAGGCCCTAAGAGAAAAAAATTCATGTACCGTAATTTTGCCGAGTTGCTGCTGACTATTCATGATCAATCGATGGATGAACAGAAGAAAACATTAGACAGCACAATTGAGAATTGGAGAGGTGGAATGGAGCAGATCGATGATATCCTGGTGCTTGGATTCAGGCGTTGAGGTCAGATCTTATCTTTTTTTGTCACTACTGCGTTACTTCCCTGAAATTTAAATGTCCATCCTTCACTGCTGGGAAATATGACCGGAAGATATCTTTTATAAAGATTGATGCGGGCTGTAGCACCTTCATCCGGCTCACCTTCTTTGGCGGTTCCGGTGAATTCATACGTCATCACCTTGGTGTGTTCAGCCATGAACATATGTATGACTTTAACGAGAGTAGCCATTACTCGGTAAACCTCTCCGCGGTTGGTCTCTACGTATTCTTCTCCTTCGTATTCATCGTTAATTACGCCAAACACGATGGTGGCATGTAAAATATTGTCTTTTCGTCTGCCAAAGCGAACTTCGTATTTCACTCCGCTGTCTGTCGTGAAAAAGTAAACACCTGCCGAAGGAATGGCAGGAGGAATAATGGTGAAAGAGTTGGTGAGGCCAGCGTTCATAAGTAGATCCTAAAAATATAAAATAGTTTTTACCTTTGGGGTAAATCTTTAAAACCAATTACCATGAATTGTTCACCAACTATCGCCATTGCCCTGTTATTGCTCTCTTTAACATCAGGCACTTTGCTCCTCTACAAAACACAAAAGGAAAACCTCAATACCTTCTTCAAGGTGGTTGCCTGGTTTGTTATTGTGGTATCATTCTGTTCTATGATCTGCTGTACCATGCGTTGCGTATTTCATGGCTGCAGGGAAAGAGAGGAATGCCGTGAAATGGAAGGATGTGGGATGAGAATGGGAGGCATGGGTATGGGCCATTGCGGTATGGGATATGGAGGTATGAGACACATGATGTTCATGAGAGGAGGTGATGGGGAGTGTGAGATGATGAAAAGCTGTTGCAAAGAGAAAATGGAGTGCGATGAAGAAAAAGGCGAATGTGAAGAGGGGAAAGGTGAATGCAAAGAGGGCGAAAAAAAATGCTGCGATAAAATGAAAAAGGATTCTGTTGTTGTAGTTAAGAAGAAATAACCTCTGCGCACTACTTCAAAAGTCCTTAAGATTTTTGAAGTAGTGCATCAAGGAACGATCACCTTTAGCGAGTGGGGGTTAACCGTTACCTTTAGTTCGCTGCCTATTATAACCGGCTCTCCGTCTACATGCGCATAGGTTTTATCCTGGCGGATGGTCACTTCTTTCACCTTACTTATCTCTACGAATTTTGACCGGTGAATTGAGTTGGTGAACAGGCGTGTTGCCAGTACAGGAAAATTCATGAAGTGAAAGTCGCGTATTACGCATAGATCCAGCAGGCCATCATCATTTTCGGCATGCGGGGCGATCACAGCATTATTTCCCCATTGGGTTCCATTTGCAATATCAATGATGAAGGCATCCACTTTTTGTATTTTTCCGTTGATCTCCACTTCGCAGGGCTGTGATTTATATTTCAAAGAATCGCGAACCGCTATCTTCAGGTAATTGCTGAAGCCCCGTTTTTTATTTTTGGAGAACTCGTATGCAATGTGTGCGGCAAATCCAATGCCGGCGGTATTGATGGCAACTTCGTTGTTGATGTTAAAAGTATCGATCATGGCTGTTTTTCCCTGGTTGATCATTTTCATTGCTTTTACCAGGTCCATAGGGATATCAAGATGTCTTGCCGCTCCATTGCCCGAACCACAGGGAAGGATTGCAAGAGCTGTTTTAGTGCCGATCAAACTTCTTCCTACTTCATTCACAGATCCGTCTCCGCCAACAGCTACCACTATGTCGAAGTTCTCGTTTGCGCCCTGCTTGCTTAGATTAATAGCATGCTTGGGAGCTTTTGTATATGCCAGTTCATGATCAAAAATATTTTTGTCTAATTTATTTTCAATAAGTTTCTCCACGATCTTATACCTGCCCACGCCTGAGATGGGATTGATAATGAATAGAATTTTTTTCTTTGTCATTTTTCTGTTGTCATTTTATCGTGGATCATATCCGAGTGGTAGGCCTGAATAATGGCTTTAAGTTTTGTTTCCATTTGCTTTGATCTTTCAGGTTCTTTAGCGAGCAAATCGGTCTGTAGAAGTGAATCTGCCTGAAAGTTATATAATCCAATCGGATCATTTCCGTCAAACTGCAAAAGGTGATCACCTTCAAACAGCTGATATACTTCATTTAGATAATTCACAGCATATCCTGTATTTGCTGAGTCAAGGAGATTACTTCCAAAGGCATAAAAATTTTTGTCGTAATTAAGATAATTCAATACAGTGGGAAGTATGTCTATTTGTTGAGCGACCCGGTGATCTGTCCCTCTGAAAGTGCTGTTATGTTTATAGAAAAGTAGAGGGATCTTAAATAGGCCTGCATCACTCATATAAGCCCGGTCATCAGACGACCCTGTGTGATCGGCAGTTATTACAAATAGAGTATTGTCAAACCATTTTTCTTTCGATGCCGACTCAAAGAATTTTCTCAGTGAGAAGTCGGCATATTCTATGCTTTTCAGGATGGGAAGTTCTCCGCCGGAGAATTTGTTCTTGTATTTATCCGGGATCGGGTAGGGGTGATGTGATGAGAGCGAGAACAGCGCTGCCAGAAATGGTTCTTTCATCTCATTTACATTTTTCTCAGTGTATTTAAAGAAGTCTTCGTCCCATATTCCCCAGTCACCGTCATAATCTCTCTCGTTGTTATATTCGGACCGTCCGAAATATTTGACGAAGCCTGCTGCACTTGTAAAAGCGTCAAATCCCATGGTGCCGTTCGTTCCTCCATGAAAAAATGCGGATGTATAGTTGTTCCGCTTGAGCGTATTGGCAATAGAGGTGAACTGATTTGAGCCATAATTTGAGGTGATGTACGACTCACTCATCAGGGCAGGCATGCCGGCAAGAATGGCAGGAATGCCATCTATAGATCTTTTTCCGTTGGCAAATGCATTATCAAAGACCAGGCTTTGTTTTATCAGCGAATCAAGAAAAGGAGTATGGCTTTTCTTTCCGCTCAGAGAGCCTATATACTCTTTGGAGAAGCTTTCCAGAATAATAATAAATATGTTTGGTTTTGTTTCTTTATTGCGGGTTGCGTGAGCTTCGTGTATCGGAAAAAATATTTTTTTTAACTCTGTTTCTGAAAAATATTTTTTCTCTTCTATGGTTTCCAGCCCGTAGCTTTTAATGACGGAGAATGGCGTGTTGACGATGAGAGGAATATTTTTTGCAGGTACATATTCCGATGCATTGATCGTCATGATAGGCCTGAGTTGAATCCCGCCCCTGAAGCCTATCACGCATAGTCCCACCAGCAAAGAATTAAAAATCAACCATGAAATAGTTTTTTCAAGCAAGCTGCGGCCGGTTTCTTCTATTCTTACCTGGGATGTTTTATTATAGAGGTATGCAATGAGAATAATAAGTGCTACCCAAATAAGAACTATATACCAGTATCCGATAATATAATGAGGGAGCATGCTTGCAAAATCTGATCCAAGTCCTATCATGTCCAGAAAATCAATCGTGGTGCGCTTGAGTGTGAATTTGTAGTACTCAAAGTCAAGGCAATCAGCAAGAATTGCAGCGGCATTTACAGACAAGAAAACAATCTTCAATAGCAATTGGTACCCATTCTTTTTAGTGAATTGGAAGGGAAGAATGTGCATCGCAATGAATGGCAGGTTTATAAATACCAGCGCTGAGATATCAAATCGTAATCCATAGAACAGGATCATCATCAGATCGCCAAAAGATACATCCGGAAAATGACTTTGGTTAAAGAGAAAGAAAAAGACCTTGCAAACGGGATAGGCCAACAGTACGATAGAAAGTCGTACTAAAAGAAGTCGTATTTCTTTGAGGGTTTGTATCATCAGCACGCAAAAATAAAAAACCCCCTGTTGTTAGCAGAGGGTTTTTATTGAAGAATCAAATCTCAATTATCTGATATACCATGATTGGCAAACGTCAGAATTTGTTCCGTCAGTCCACTGATATTTAATGCGAAGCTTAGTTGGAGCTGATGTGCTTACAACAGCAGTTCCTGCAGAATATACAGTCTGAATATAAGCAACTGTTCCCAGCATCTGATTTGGAGAAGTAGGGATAGTGATAGTTGTGCCTGTGATAACGGCATTGACCAAGTAAGTACCTGTTGCATCAAATGCTCCGAAGTTCTTGATGATAACTGCGTTATTTAGAGTGTTTGAGGTAGTGATACTAGCAGAAAAAGCAGATGGACCGCCTGTTGTGCATGTATCAGCAGAGTTTGCATAAGTACCTGCATACATTTCAGCGTCATTCACCACATTCACTGTACGGCTAGCAGTAGCGGTATTACCGGCTGCGTCAGACACTGTATAAGTGATAGTGTACGTGTTTTTCATGTCTTTGTTAGAAGATGTCCAACCGCTCATAGTGATGCTGGATGTAATATCTCCGTCCGCATCATCCATGGCAGTAGCTCCTGCGTCAACATAAGGAACGTTCAGGCTGGAATTAACAGTAGCGCTTCCAAGAACGGTGATAACCGGAAGAGTAGTGTCGTCTTTTTTACACCCTGCGATGAAGATCATGCCGGCTGTAAATACAACAGCTGCAGCGATAAAAATTTGTTTTTTCATTTTGTTTGATTTTTGTTTCCCTGGTTTTAAGGGGCTTGTTAGGTTAAATGGTTAATTTATTTTCATTTTATACCTGTCTTAACAACTACAGGTGTTTTTTACTGCGTTTAGGGTCGTAAAAGTAGAATATTTTCCGAATACATTCTATATAAATATTAACAATTTGTACGGGTGATATAGGGTGTCTGGCAAGGGTGTTAGATGGGTGAAATCAGCTTAATGGGTAGGCCCAATGACTATAGTATGTCTTGCTCCCGTCCTATAAAAATTATTGCAAAAAGGCTTGCGTGTATTAAAATAAATATACTTTTGCATCGGTTAACCAAAAACAAACAATTTAATAGTACTATGAAAAAACTACTCACACTCGTTATTGCCGGTGGAATGTTAGCATTCTACGCTTGCGGACCAAGCAAAGCTGAATTAGAAGCAAAAGAAAAAGCAAAACAGGATTCTATCCGTGTCGCTGATTCTACTGCTGCTGCTGCTGCTGCTGCAAAAGCTGCTGAAGAAGCAAAAGCTGCTGCTGACGCTGCTGCTGCTGCTGCTGAAAAAGCAAAAGCTGATTCTACTGCTGCTGCTGAAGCCGCTGCAAAGGACAAAGGAAAAGGAAAAGCCAAAAAAGAACCTAAGCAAGCTGAAGTTGGCGCGCCTAAGGTTGGAATGAAAAAGCCTGGTGCTAAGTAAGCATTAAGGAATGGTAAAAAAGAAAGGGGAACATTAGTTCCCCTTTTTTTATGCGTTCTTTGTACAATTATCTTCAGCGTTTAAATGAAAAAAGGGGCGCATTTGCGCCCCTTCTCTTGTATTTATTCTCCTTGAAATAGGGGAAATAAGTGTTTATTTTTTCTTCTCGTAGCGTGTACGGAACTTGTCTACACGTCCTGCTGTGTCGATCAGTTTCATTTTGCCTGTGAAGTACGGGTGAGACATGTTAGAGATCTCAAGTTTGATGAGGGGATATTCGTTCCCGTCTTCCCATTTTATAGTGTCTTTGGTCTCAGCGGTAGAACGTGTTAAGAATGCGTAGTCGTTCGATACGTCTTTAAATACAACGTAACGGTAACTTTCGGGGTGTATGCCTTTTTTCATGATCCTGTTTTTAGGAGGGCAAAGATAATAGAATGTTTCAAACTAAGGATATAAAATTTTCTTTCCGTTTCTCCGTTAAGCCTGACTGTATATCTTTGCTGATCCCTATGGAAATGTCCCCAAAAATAGCTGTGATCACCTTTCTAATCGGTGTAATGACAGTGGTTTCCTGCAAAAAAGACCAAATTATAACTGATTCTTCAGCTAAGCTGGCATTCTCTACATCATCTGTATTGTATGACACGGTATTTACAACCGTAGGTTCTGTGACCAAGATCTTTATCGTCTATAATAAAAATTCGCAACCCATTAATATATCATCCATTAAACTGGCCAGGGGTACCTCCTCTAATTTTCGGATAAATGTGGATGGATTAAAAGGTGTTTCTTTTAGCAATGTGGAAATAGCAGGCAAAGACAGCTTGTTTGTATTTGCTCAGGTAACCGTGGATCCAAACGGGCAAAACAATCCTTTGATCATACGAGATTCGGTGGTGTTTGAAACAAATGGCAATACCCAAGATGTGGATCTGGAGGCCTGGGGTCAGGATGCGCATTTCTATACACCCAATATTTTCCCTGCTGATGGGTTTCCGGGTTATTCTGTTATTGCTTGTAACGCAACCTGGACGAACGATAAGCCGCATGTTATTTATGCCTACGCTGTAGTGAAGGCCGGATGTACACTTACCATTGCAGCAGGGACAAAAGTGTTTATGCATCCGAACGCAGTATTGTATATTGACAGCGGAGCTACATTGAAAGTAACGGGAAACATAGGCCAGCCCGTACTATTTCAAGGTGATCGCCTGGAACCTGAATATGCCGAGGCTGCCGGCCAGTGGGGAACTATTTGGCTTTCACCCAAAAGCATAAACAATACGATTGACGGAGCTATTATTAAAAATGGTTTTATCGGAGTGAAGGTAGATGCTGTGGGTGCTTCATCAAATCCAACACTCACTATCAGTAATACGATCATAAAGAACATGAGTGCAGCGGCTTTGTTTGCACAAGAATCCTATGTGAAAGGCTGGAACTGTGTTTTTACCAACTGCGGACAATATGTTGCAGCGCTTACTATAGGGGGTAAATACGATTTTTATCACTGTACTTTTGCAAATTATTGGAATAATGGTGTAAGACAGTTTCCTGTTCTTTTGCTGAATAATTACTACAAAGATGCAAATGAAAATATTCAGAGCAGAGATCTGGATAGTGCGTTTTTTTACAATTGTATTGTGTATGGAGATATTAATTCAGGCGATGAAATGAA
>JAHEYK010000126.1 GCA_023251625.1 Bacteroidota bacterium | reverse complement strand
GATGTGGATATGGTACGAAGCGGCATTGGTTCAGACGACCGGATCGGCAAACGGTTTTTATTCCCCGGCATCGGCTACGGTGGAAGCTGTTTTCCGAAAGATGTACAAGCCCTGGCAAAAAGTGCCGATGATGTGGATTATGATTTCAAGATCCTGGATGCAGTGATGAGTGTAAATGAAAAGCAAAAGACGGCCCTTTTCCCAAAAATAAAATCGCATTTTAAAAATACGCTCAAAGGCAAACAAATCGCTGTATGGGGTCTTGCTTTCAAACCGGATACAGATGATATCCGCGAGGCTCCTGCACTGTATATGATAGATGAGCTTTTAAAAGAAGGCGCATCCATTTCAGCCCACGACCCCGAAGCAATGGAGAATGTGAAAAAGATCCTTGGAAATAAAATAACCTTTGCCGCTGATCAGTACGCTGCACTTAAAGATGCCGATGCCTTATTGATCTGCACAGAATGGTCGCTGTTCCGCACCCCGGATTTTGATAAGATGAAAAAACTCATGAAAGGTAAAGTGATCTTTGACGGAAGAAACCTGTACGGAAAAGACGAGATGAAAGAGTTAGGCTTCACGTACACAAGCATAGGCAGATAAAAAATGGCAAAACTGAATCTCACCCGTCCGCTTGCATTTTTCGATGTTGAAACAACGGGGCTTAATATTGCCACAGACAGGATCGTAGAAATTTCCATTCTCAAAATTTTTCCACCTGATGGAGGAAGAAAAGAAAGCAAAACACTTTTGATCAATCCCACCATTCACATCCCTGAAGAGGTTGTAAAAATTCATGGAATAAGCGACCAGGATGTACTGGATGCTCCAAC
This sequence comes from Bacteroidota bacterium, assembly GCA_023251625.1. GTDB lineage: Bacteria > Bacteroidota > Bacteroidia > Palsa-948 > Palsa-948 > Palsa-948. Next base: position 6,049 of record JAHEYK010000126.1, on the reverse strand, counting down.
TTTTAAGGATCTGTCGGGTGAACTAGCCAAATTCCTTGAAGACTGCGATCTTGCGGGATACAATTGCAACTATTTTGACATTCCTCTGCTCATGGAAGAATTTTTACGCGCAGGCGTTGACTTCGACACCAAAGACCGGAAATTTGTTGATGTGCAGGGCATCTTCCATAAAAAAGAAGAGCGCACACTTTCTGCGGCCTATAGATTTTACTGCGGAAAAGAACTTATCGGAGCGCACGGCGCTGAAGCAGATATTAATGCCACCTATGAAATTCTCGAAGCGCAGCTTGAAAAATATCCTGACCTGAAAGGCGACACTGCTTATCTGCACAATTTCACCTCCCGTTCACGCAGGGTAGATTTTGCAGGAAGATTTATTTACACCGAAAAAAATACGATCGTCTTTAATTTTGGCAAGCACAACGGCAAACCGGCAGAGGAAATATTTAAAACGGAGCCTTCTTACTATCACTGGATGATGAACGGTGATTTTTCGTTGCATACGAAGAAAGTAATAACGGAGATTTTTCAGAAGGTTAAGAAATAAAGAGGCCCCACCTAAATCCTCCCCTTCAGGGAGGACTTGCAGGGCGACAAACAATAACTAAAAAAGCCCCTCTGAAGGAGGGGTTGGGGAGGTAGCATGAAAATAATTTGTATTGGCCAAAACTACCTCGAGCACATCAAAGAGCTGAACTCTGCTATTCCTGACGAGCCCGTTTTTTTCATGAAGCCGGATACCGCCCTGCTTCTTGATAACAAACCATTTTACCTGCCCGATTTTTCCAGCGACATCCACCATGAAGTAGAAATTGTTTTAAAAATAAATCGCGTTGGAAAGAATATTGCAGAAGAATTTGCACATAAATATTACGAGGAGTTGACCGTAGGAATTGATTTTACTGCCCGCGATATCCAAAAGCAGCAAAAAACAAAAGGACTTCCCTGGGAAAAAGCAAAGTCATTTGACTTCTCGGCTCCTATGGGAAAATTTGTCCCGAAAAAGAAATTTGCCCGAATGAACAACATCGGCTTTCATCTCGACATAAACGGAAAAACTGTTCAGAAAGGCAATACGAGCGACCTGCTTTTCTCGTTTGACAAAGTAATTGCATTCATTTCAAAATTCGTCACCCTTAAAATTGGCGACCTTATTTACACCGGCACTCCAGTAGGCGTTGGCCCAGTTAAGATTGGGGATAAACTTGAAGCTTACCTGGAAGATGAAAAGCTCTTGGTGTTTGAGGTGAAATAGAGGTGTTTGCACCTCCGAATCGGCTTTATTTAAAATATCTTTGTCCTCACACTCAACCTTTATCAATTACAACTGGGCACCTGCTCGGTTAACTGCGACTACGAATAGATTAAGTGCAGTGATGCACACCGTTAGTGGTCACTAAAAAATAAGTAAATCACTCAACTAGCAGCTTTCCACTGGCAACAGTTTTATTCTCAGAAATAATCTGATAAAAATATACACCACTTATTAAATTTTCTCGCTCGAGTTGATACTTTGATCCTGAGATCCCAATTTTTTTAAATTCCCTACCCATAAGATCATAAAGACATAATTGAGCATTTTTTATTGTTTGATTGTTTATTGTAAACGTAGTTTGTGCAAAAAACGGATTAGGAAAAACAGAAATATTACTTTCATTAGTATTTTCTTGGACAGCATCAACATTACACAGGCGCATCACATGTACCGGAGAATTTCTTTGGATGTTTGTACTATCTCCTAGTTGACCACAGTTATTTAATCCCCAACCCCAAACCGTACCGTCATTTTTTAGTGCAAGAGAATGGTGATATCCAGAAGTGATTTCGGTAATATTTGTTAAAAATCCTCCATTGATCGTATCAACAACTTCTACCGGCGTCCATCTTTCTATTACAGTATTATCTCCTAGCTGACCAAAATCATTCCACCCAAAAGCCCAAACCGTACCATCATTTTTTAATGTAAGGGCATGATCGTGTCCTGCGAAAATAGAGGTCACACCAGTTAAAAATCCCAGAGCGCTATTCCCTAATACTTGAACCGGAAGCCATTCTTCTTGAATCGAATTATTACCTAATTGCCCATCGATATTATACCCCCACCCCCAAACCGTACCATCATTTTTAAGTGCAATGGAAAATTCTAAACCCGCCGAAACATCCACAACGCCTGAAAAAAAAGCAACACCTCCAGAATCTAAAGTCTGAACTACAGTTTGTTCGAATGTTGTTGTATTATCTCCTAATTGCCCCCAAGTATTACTTCCACAAGACCATACTGTGCCATCATTTTTTACGACTAGTGTATTCTGGTCTCCTCCATTAAATGAGTTTATATTATTTAAAACTCCAATTGCACTTTCACCCAACACTTGTATAGGAATCAACCTATCAATCATTGTATTATCTCCTAACTTTCCCCAAGTATTTGCGCCCCAAGACCAAAAAGTACCATCATATTTCTTCGCAAGAGAAAAATCCAATCCACATGAAATGGCTGTTATCCCTGTTAGTCTAGAAATCTGAACAGGGACTAATTTATTCACGGTCGTACTATCCCCTAATTCTCCTGAAGAATTATTCCCCCAGGCCCATACTGTTCCATCATTCTTCAACGCCAATGAATGACTATGCCCAGCTGCTATTGCTGTAATACCAGAAAGTCCCAAGACCTGAACTGGGTATAATTTAGCTACAGTTGTATTATCTCCTAACTGTCCACATCCATTATTTCCCCAGGCCCATACTGTTCCATCCGTACACAACGAAAGACTATGGCTATCACCCGCAGCAATTGACTGCGCTAAAGAATTAATAATCAGAAGTAAATTGAATGACGTAAGAAATATTATCTGACAAAAGGATTTCATCAGACAAATGTACAAAAACACAAAGCTATATAACCGAGACTTTCATTTTAAAATTGCAATTAATTTTATTAAAGCTCGTCAAGCCGTTGCCCTGTTGAGCGTAGCTTGTAATAAAAAAGATAAACAGTTGGGCATATGGCTCCGCCTATGCCCGGCAATTTGAGCAGCCATGACATTAAAGATAAGCGATGCATTTTCATTGCAATCACTTCAATATATAATTAGTACTCCTTCCTCCTGAAGGATTCTTTTTCAGGATGCGTTTCTCTATCAGATGCTGTATGTCACGCAAAGCAGTATCGGCCGAGCATTTGGCGATCTTTGCCCATTTGGAAGAAGTGAGATTTCCCTCAAAGCCATCCAGGAATTTATTGATCATGAGGCGCTGCCTCTCGTTCAAAGCTGTTTCAGAATTTTTGTCCCAGAATTTTTTCTTATTCAAAACGCGCAGGCGCACTTCGTTTGCATTATCCAGAGCATGTATCATGCAGTTCAGAAACCAGGTGAGCCACCGGGTTATATCCAGCGTTCCCTTTTGCGTTTTCTCCAGCACTTCATAATATTGCTTGCGCTCCCTGCGTATTTGCGCTGACATGCTGAAAAAGCGCTGCCGTCCGCCATCTGAACGCGTGAGCTGCATGTCGGCTATGGCACGCGCCAGCCTGCTGTTTCCATCATCGAACGGGTGCACCGTAACAAACCATAAATGAGCGATAGCAGATTTCAATACCTGATCCGAATGGGAGGAATCGTTTTTATTAAACCATTTCAGAAACAGATTCATTTCCTTATTCAGCTTTTCAGAAGCCGGCGCTGTGAAATGAATTTTTTCTTTTCCCATGGGGCCGGAAACAACCTGCATGGATCCGGTTTCATCATTGCGCCAGTGTCCAACTATTATTTTCTCCATTCCATTCCTGCCCGTGGGAAACAATGCGGAGTGCCAGGCAAACAAGCGTTCTTTACTCAACGGTTTATTAAAGTTGCGTGTTGCATCCAGCATCACCTCCACTATTCCTTCCACATCCCTGTCTGCATGGATCAACCCGCCTATGTTCAGCCCCAGCCGCTTTGCTATGGAAGAACGCACCTGTGCCACATCCAGGATTTTGCCTTCTATCTCCGTTGATTTGATCACATCGGAAGTCAATGTTTGAAGAGTCGCTTCGTTCAATGTTTCAAATCCTAAATTTTCCATAAACCCGTTGAGCAAACCCTGCTTGTATCTTGTTTGAGATAATAAGTGAGAGATCACTTTCTCATCCCAGTTGAAGGATGGCCATTGTTTTAGCTGATGTATGTACTTGTTCATATTCTCCGCATTTATGCGGTAAATATACTAATTATTCTCCGCATATTTGCGGTGAATAAGATATTTATTCTCCGCATCAAAATTGTGATTTTTCGCGCTTACAGAGTGCTGGGCTTGCCCATTTGTCAGGAGGGAACCTGCCTAACGCAAGCAGGCACCTGACAACATATTAAATTACAGGGTGGAATTCAACAGCTTCCCGCTCTCAAGCAATTTGTGGAGCGATTTTTCGTAGAGTGCTCCATTCTTTATCAGATCGATATGGCCGGCATGGTGGCAATCACTGCCTAAAAGAGAGATCATGTTCTGATCGATCATGCGCTCGGCAACTGCTTTTACCTGAGGGGAATAATGGCCGGTGAGCGAATTTATATTCAGCTGAAGTAGGACGCCTTTCTCAGCCAGCTCTTCGTACTTTTTAAAATCATGGTGCCAGAAGCTGTAACGCTCGGGGTGAGCGAGCACGGGTTTGTAACCATTCGTCTGCATTTTAAAAATAGCGCCCATCAAACTGTCCGGTGGATTAATAAAAGCAAGCTCAAAAAGAACATGGTTTTCTCCAAACGTAAGCAAGGCCTTCTGTTCTATCATCTTTTCAAATTCGTAATCCAGATAATATTCTGCAGCAGCTTCAATTTCCAGAGGAATGCCCTCTGTTTTCAAAGCCACACGCACTTGGGAAAGGCCATTCAGGATGATCTCCGGTGTATTGCGGTACGCATCACTCATGACATGCGGGGTGGTGACCACTTTTTTATAACCCAATGCTGAAAACTCACGAAGCATGTCAATGGATTGATCCATCGTTTCGGCACCATCATCAATACCTGGGATAAAATGGGAATGGACATCGCATTTCAACACAGAAAGATCTGCGGGTTTATCCGTCCGAGTGGACTTACCGAATATTTTTGAAAAGAAACTCATTTTCTGAAATGATTGCTGAACCATGCAACCGTCTGTCGCAGGCCGTCCTCAACCGATATGGAGGGGGAATAACCCAGTATATTACGTGCACGTGAAATATCCGCCATGGAATTTTTTACATCGCCTCTCCTCTCTTCCCGGTGAGTGGGATTGAGCGAAGAGCCTGTAATATTTTTTATCTCACTGAAAAGCTGGTTCACCGATATTTTATCGCCCAGCGCGATGTTAAATACCGTTCCCAATGCATTTTTATCTTCACAGAACATCGCTTTTATATTCCCTTGCACTGCGTTCTCCACAAAAGTAAAATCACGCGACTGTTCTCCATCACCATTGATGTACACCGGGGTGTTGTTCAACAATCCATCAATAAAAAGCGGGATCGCAGCCGCATAAGCTCCTTTGGGGTTCTGACGCGGGCCAAAAATATTAAAATAACGCAGGCCAATAATTTCCATGTTGTAAGTGCGGGAAAAAATATCGGCATAAAATTCATTTACCAGTTTGCTAACCGCGTAGGGAGAAAGCGGTTTGCCTGTCCTCTCTTCACGTTTTGGAGAATCCTGAATATCTCCGTAAACGGATGATGAACTTGCATACACGATGCGTTTCACACCTGCATTCTTGGCAGCCACCAGCACCGAAAGAAAACCGCTGGCATTGGCATTATGCGTAGCAACCGGATTTTCAATCGAACGAGGCACGGAACCCAGTGCTGCCTGGTGAAATATGAAATCAATTCCTTCACAGGCGTTTTTTACTGTATGGAGGTCGCAGATATCGCCTTTAATGAATTTAAATGCCCCACCCTGCCTCCCCGAAGGGGAGGAGAATAAATCAATGTTTGCCTCAAATCCTGTAGAAAGATTATCAAGTACAACTACCTTCTTTGCATTATATTTTAACAAATATTCTACAATATTGGAACCAATAAATCCTG
>JAHEYK010000172.1 GCA_023251625.1 Bacteroidota bacterium | reverse complement strand
AAATGGCTAATGTTTAATGGAAAATGGCTAATGGGAAACGACAAACGATGTCATATCCTATTGACCTTCAATTATTTACTTGCTCTTGCGCCCAGACGAATGTGGTTCTCGATGGCCATTGTCATGGAAGGCGATTCAACCGTTGGCGCCTGAATATTTAGGCGGAAGCCGGCATTCTGCACGGCCTTGGCGGTGGTGGTGCCGAACGCTGCTATAAGCGTTTCGCGCTGCCTGAACTTGGGAAAATTCTTGGTGAGTGATTTTACATCGGCCGGACTGAAGAACACCAGCATATCGTGTGGCAGGGTTTTTATGTGCGAAAGATCACTTGGAACGGCACGGTAAAAAAGTGCTTTCCGATAGTTGATCTTTTCCTTGTCCAGCACTTCGTCAATTTCTTTGTTGTGCACGTTGGAGTGCGGCAGCAGGAATTTTTCATCGCGGTGCTTACGCAAGATCGCTGCGAGGTCCTGAATGTTATGCTGCCCGTGAAATACTTTACGCTTGCGGTACAGCACATATTTCTGAATGTAATACGCAATAGCCTCGGAGGTGCAGAAATATTTCATCGTCTCCGGAACTTCAAAACGCATTTCCTGGCAGAGCCGGAAGTAATGGTCAATGCAGTGCCGGCTAGTGATTATCACGCCTGTATAATCCGGAAGGTTGATGCGTTCCTGGCGGAACTCTTTGGCGGAGATCCCTTCCATGTGAAAGAAGGGCACAAAGTCTATCTTGAGGTTATATTTCTTGGAGAGTTCGAGGTAAGGCGATTTGTCGGATTCTGGCTTGGGCTGGGTAACTAAGACAGATTTTATTTTCATCGGTGTTTGTTCTGGTTAATTTTCCGAGCCCTCAAACCAATCTTTCAAACAATTTTATCCCTATCAGCAGGGGTAATATTTCAAGGGTGCAAAGGTATAAAATTAAATAAAACAGGGTGGCCTGTCGGCCGAGCATTACCATGCTGATCCCCTTCCCTACTCTGACCAAAAATGCTGAAAACAAAAGCAACATTCCCAGATAAACGCAAGCGTGGGCAAGCGGTGCGGGGCCGTAGGCAGTGCAGATCACGACCGGCAGAAGCACGATACCTAAAAACTGGCTGAGCAGAAAAATAATGAACAGATATTCTGAAATAGTTTCCTGCTTATCCAGGATGAAAGAAAATATTCTGAGGAATATTATTTTGACGAAATAAATTCCGGCGATGAACAGCACAACAAGCAGGAATGAGAGCAGGGAAAAATCAACATCCGTGTGAAAAAATACTTCCGAAGTAATCACCTGCAGTACGAATAGCGAAGTGATGAGAATAAAATTCAGAGAGAGCAGCAGGGAGAATGGATGCGAAAGCGAACGCTCCTCGCGGGATGCCTGCACCGAGAAGCGTGATAAAAAAACTGCCTTGACGAACGTGTTAAAGCGCGTATTGAATGCGGAATACAAATATCCCAGTATCATCACCCCGAAAACAATGATCAGGAGCAGCCAGCTTGGCTGATAATGGTATTTGCTTTCAATGATGTTCTGTAGAATTAGCATTAACTATTTGATAATCAATTATTTGTAAAGATATAAATTTGGCTTGAATGTCCTCTCTCCCCTGCTGAATGATTTGAGATCCATCCGTTCAAAAATCCGGACACCAAGTTTGATTGACCCGTTTTATATTTTTCACTCAAGAGCGAAACGTAATACGAATCAAATTTCATCGGAAGAACCTCTGAAAGTCTGAATCCGGATTTTGTGAATAGCGTTTCAATATCTTTTTTGGTGAAGTGATAAAGATGTCTTGGCACATCCCATGCAGCCCAATGTGCTCCATATTTTTTCGCATCCCATGAATCGCAATTTGGCACTGCAATTATCAAAACACCCCCGGGCAATAATATTTTTTTGATCTGTTCAATTGTTTTATCCAGCTGATGAACGTGTTCCAGTACGTGCCAGAGAGTGATCGCGTTAAAGCCTGGCCCCTCTCCATCTCTCCCCAAAGGGGAGAGGGCTGCAAGCGATGGGTACACGGACAAATTAAATTTTTCTTTTGCATTGTTACGGGCTATCTCCGATGGTTCTATGCCCGTCACATTCCACCCGTTTACTTTGCATGCGTTTAAAAATTCTGCTGTGCCGCAGCCAATATCCAAAAGACGCGGGATCGGGGACGTGGGGTGGGGGATGAGGCGATTAATAAGTTTAATCTTTTGCCCGATCGTATAATT
>JAHEYK010000032.1:8820-25071 GCA_023251625.1 Bacteroidota bacterium | reverse complement strand
CCCGGCCCGTGCACATGTCCGTGTGAAATTTCCTCTTCGGTAGCAGAACGTACATTTATAACCTCGCCTGTAAAATGCAGTTCGTGACCAGCCAGTGGATGATTAAAATCCATTCTCACATGCACTGCGGTTACTTCAAGAATGGTGCCTTGTAATTGGTTGCCTTTATCGTCATTCATGGTAAGAATGTTGCCCAGTTTGATCTCATTGAGGTCAAGCGTACCCTCTGGGCTTTTGAATGAATCAATGGGGATATTCATGACATATTTATCATTCTGCACTCCATAGCCGTTCGCAGCAGCAATAAAAAAATTGAATTTATCTCCAGCTTTTTTACCCGAAAGATTCTTTTCGAAATCCGGCAGCAGCATTCCTGCTCCGTATATGAATACAAACGGGCGTTCTGCTGTGGTTTGCTCTACCTGTCTTTCTTCAGGAGAAACCGAAGTACGTACTTTGAGTGTGTAACCAAGAGTTACAACTGCGTTCTTAGCGATATTCATAGTTGAAATTATTAGATTGCAAATGTAAAATTATTTCCCAAGCCTCTTCTTTTTCTATCTTTATACCTCATTTAAGTCTATGCCCAAATACCCAAATACCATATCCTCCAAACTTCCCAAGGTAGGCACCACCATTTTTACCGTGATGAGCGCGCTGGCTAATGAACACAAGGCCATCAACCTGTCGCAGGGCTTTCCCAACTTTAATGTAAATGAAAGATTGGTTTCTCTCATTAATCAGAAAATGAAAGAGGGACTAAACCAGTATGCGCCCATGCAGGGGGTTCCAAAGCTGCGCGAAGTGCTCTGCGAGAAGATGGAAAAACTATATGGAGCAAAATACCATCCCGACAAAGAAGTAAACATCACTTCGGGCGGAACGCAGGCAATTTATTCTGCACTCACGGCGGTGATACGCGAAGGGGATGAAGTGATCGTCATAGAACCGGCATACGATTGTTACGTCCCTGCGATCGAACTAAATGGCGGGATCCCGATTTATGTGCAACTAAAAGCCCCTAATCACACCATCGACTGGAATGATGTAAAAAAAGTGGTTACTTCGAAAACCAAAGTGATCATGATCAATACCCCTCATAACCCGATGGGTTCTGTGATGACGGCAAAGGATATGCATGAGTTGGAAAAAATTGTGGGCGGAACAAATATTCTGATCATCAGCGATGAAGTGTATGAGCATATCATCTTTGACGGGCAAAAACACGAGAGTGTTTGCAAATATCCTGTATTGGCTGAACGAAGTTTTATTGTTTATTCCTTTGGTAAAACCTATCACGCCACCGGATGGAAAATGGGGTACTGCTTCGCTCCCGAAAATTTAATGGCAGAATTTCGTAAAGTGCATCAATTCATTGTGTTCACTTCCAACACACCCATTCAGCATGCGCTAGCTGATTATATAAAAGAATCTGATGACTATAATGAGCTTGCAGAATTTTATCAGAAAAAACGCGATTTTTTCCTGAAGCAGATCCAAGGTTCGCGATTTAAGTTTATTCCTGCTTCGGGTTCTTATTTTCAATTATTGGATTATAGCGCAATCTCGAAGGAAAAGGATACCGATTATGCAATACGTCTAACCAAAGAGAACGGGGTTGCTTCTATTCCAACTTCAGTTTTTTATCACAAACCTGTTGACGATAAACTTTTACGCTTCTGCTTTGCAAAAACAGATGACCTATTAAAAAAAGCTGCTGAAAAATTATGCGCGATCTGATCTCACACAAGCACAACAGCATGCCACAAAGTCACGAAGACACAAAGCAGCACGAAGGGAAATACAAGCCAATTACAGCAGAAGAAGAGCGTATCGGTAAGTTAATTGTAAATGCAGCGTACGTGGTTCACAAATCATTAGGCCCCGGATTGCTGGAAAAGGTTTATGAAGTTTGTTTCTGTCATGTGTTGGCTAAAGATGGTTGCATTGTAAAACGTCAGCTGGATATCCCGATTGTTTTTGATGGAATTTCTTTCGAAGAAGGGCTGCGATTGGATGTTTTAGTAGACAACTTGGTTATTTGTGAATTAAAAGCACTGGATAATGTTAATCCTGTTTGGGAGGCCCAATTACTTAGCCATTTGAAACTAACCGGAAAGCGTTTAGGATATTTAATCAATTTTAATGTTCCTTTAATAAAAGATGGCATAAAACGAATAGTCATGTAGTTCTTTGTGAACCTTAGTGTCTTAGTGCCTTCGTGGCAATGAAAAAACATAAAATAATGAGCAATCTCAAGATAACAATTATCCAATCCAATCTCCATTGGGAGAACATAGATGCGAACCTTAGGATGTTCTCGGAGAAGATCTCTGCTATAAAAGAGCGGACGGACATCATTGTTCTTCCTGAAATGTTCAGCACGGGTTTCAGCATGAATAATAAAAGACTGGCTGAAACCATGCCCGCCCGACTCAACGATCCCGGTCGTTTGGACGGGAAAGGGAAAGCTGTAAAATGGATGCAAAAGATGGCTAAAGAAAAAAATTGTGTGATTACAGGAAGTCTTATCATCAAAGAGAAAAAAAAATATTACAACCGCCTGGTATGGATGATGCCTCCCGATAGCTATCGGGATGGCAAATACAAAACGTACAACAAACGGCATTTATTCAGATATGCAGGAGAAGAAAAGTATTATTCGGCAGGAAAAAAGAAGTTGATCGTGGAGCTAAATGGATGGAAAATTTGTCCGCTGGTTTGTTATGACCTGAGATTTCCGGTTTGGAGCAGGAACCACCTCACCCCCAGCCCCTCTCCCAGAGGAGAGGGGAGCAGGAAAAACAGCTATGATGTTTTATTATTCGTAGCCAACTGGCCGGAGCGCAGAAATCATCCCTGGAAAACATTGTTGATGGCAAGAGCGATGGAAAACCAGGCCTATGTGGTTGGAGTTAATCGCGTGGGAAATGACGGGAATAACGTTTCTCATTCGGGAGATTCTGCAGTTATAAATTTCAAGGGAGAGATCATCAGTAAAACTAAAGCACACGAAGAATCAGTGGAGACAATTACACTTTCCAAAAACGAATTGAATGATTGGCGGAAAACCTTTCCTGCCTGGATGGACTCGGATAAGTTTAAGTTAATTGGTTGACTGGTAGATTAGTTAATTGGTAACAGCCCAATTAACTTAATTAATTACCTATTGTACATTCCAATCCGATTCCAGGTCCCAATTAGAGCGGATATTGATTTCGCCCGGGCAAATAATGATCTTCTCGGCTTGCCGGTGTTTTAAATAATCTCCGGTGGTCCATTTGCTATCCCCATTTGTATCATAGATCAATTTCATTTTGCATTTTCCGGGATATATATAAGAATAATTGATCGATTTACTTTCTGAAACAACCTCTTCCGAAACAAGGATCCCCTTTTCATCTATAAATTGCACGATGCATTTTGTGCTTGTCTTCTTCATTTTAATATTCATCTTCAGTGTGCCGTAGAATTTCTCTTCTTGTGTTTTGAAATCTACTTTAACGGTATCATTTGGATTCCCGAAAATATCCGTGAATGTACCGGGAGAAATAAATAAATGATAGGAACTATCAGGAGCAAGAGCAATGTTGAAAGAGGCTGTTCTTTGAACTTTATTTTTGAGGTCTTCTGTGGGGGTAACGGCATAATTTGACGTCTTCAGGCCTCCTGTAATATGAATTTTATCTGTTAATGAGTTCATAATGACCGGATGTGAAAATGTAACGGCCATGTTATTCTTATAGTCAAATTTTTTGTCTTTGCTAACGCTCGCCGAAGTATTTAACTTCCATTTTCCTCCCCGTATTTGTTTCTTAGCCTGGGCTAGGGTGATCGGGCTCACCTTTGCAGTATCCAGAACCCTATTGCCCTCCGAGAGTACAATCTTCATAGTGTCTTTCAGATCATCGGCAAACCAATAGTGCAGCGTGTCGCGGTTAGCGGAGTATTCGTAGATCACATGGTCCTTTGGCTCTTCAGATATGAATCTGAATTTAAGAGGTTCAAGAATGGGTTTCGCAAATGAGAATACCAAATGTCCGTGTTCAGCAAAAGCAGCGCGTTTCATTTTTTGTTTTGACGCTTCTTCGGTAAACATGGAGAAATTAAGGGTAGTATTTTTTGAGATCCTTATCAGTGAATCGGAAAATGCAATGCTTTCAGGAGGGCCGTCATAACGATAATTCCCGTTCAATTCTTTCAGCGCAAAAGCTTTGTACGTGCCGGGGCCTATGTTGCTTATCTTATAGGAACCATCATCATTGGTCTTGGCAAAATAAGAAGGCATTGCTTTATAGGGTATGGAATCATCGTTGACATCATAAAGCATAACTAAAATTCCCTTCTCTGTCTTTCCGTCAAAAGCATTTTTAACGGTTCCCAGAAGCTTGAGCGAATCAATATATGTACCTGTAGAAAAAATATATTGAAACCCGGCCTTTGCATTTCCTTCAGTGAAATCAGTGATGGCGCTGCCAAAATTGATGGCATAGGTCGTGTTCTTCTTGAGCGTATCTTTTAGTTCTATCTGCATCATTTTCCCGTTCACTTTTATTTCGGGCTGTACATGCATGGGGGGAGAAATAAATAAATTTTTGGACAGGTCATTCAGCTGAATGAATTCATCAAAAGCAATCATAATGCTCTTTGAATTGAAATTTACGGCTGCACTGTCAGGGACGTATTTTACCGCACGAGGAGGTTTAATGTCTTTGGCACCGCCTCCGGGAGTAAGTATCTGCGCACAGGAAGATATCAAAAGCAAAACAACAGCAGAAGAGAACCAACCGCCTGCCACTAAGGATCTGCGATGCTGTCGGGCAGAGGATCTCATTAAAACGATTCTATGATTTTAACGATCTCTTCCAAATATTTCTGATCTACTTCGTCAAATTCGGAAAGCTTTTCCGAATCTACATCCAGCACAGAGTACACTTCTCCGTTCTTAAAACACGGAATAACGATCTCTGATTTTGTTTCTGAACTGCATGCAATATGGCCGGGGAATTTTTCCACGTCTTCTACAATAATTGTTTTTTGTTCCTTCCAGCTGGTTCCGCAAACTCCAGCCCCATAAGAAATGCGGTTGCAAGCAACAGGGCCCTGAAAAGGTCCCAGAACAAGCTCCGGAACTCTGGCCCTATTTAAAGGAGAAGGGTCGGGCCGTGAGGTCTTAACAAAATACATCCCCACCCAGAAAAAATTCATGCCGTATTTCAGAGCAGCAATAATGTTTGAAATATTGGCAATAAGATCAGGCTCCCCCTGCACCAGTGCCTTTATCTGGGGAAGGAGAGACTCGTACTTTTCTTTTTTTGTGGTTCCTGTAACTACAAGGGTTTCAGCCATACTTGATGATTTTAAGTTTTGCCCGGCTTAGTTGACCGGATAGGCAAAGATAAGATTAGTGCGCGATTGTGGTAGCAATAGTAGCCACACTCACTTTTGTCCCGGGCACCTCTAACATCGTATTCGCACAAGCTTCAAGGGTAGATCCGGTGGTCACCACATCATCTACCAAAAGGATGTGTTTACCTTCAATTTTTTCGGGTTCAGCTACTTTAAATATCTCTTCTACATTCTTCCAGCGTTCAAAGCGGGATTTTTTAGTCTGGGTTTGAGAAGCATAACTACGTATCAGAATATTTTCCCCACTATCTACATTCATGGATTGGGCAAGGCCCTGGGCAAAGGCTTCACTCTGATTATAGCCTCTCTTCTTCAATTTTTTAATGTGCAGCGGAACCGGGATCACTATAGTTGCATCAGAGAACAGGGGTGCTGCTTTTAATTCCTTTCCATATTGCTTTCCCAGTGAAGTGCCTATCTCCTTTTTGCCTTTGTACTTTAACTGATGGATCAGGTGCTGTACCTTGCTTCCTTTATTGAACAAAAACATGGAAGAAGCTGCGTGAATATTCGTTCTTCCCCAGAAAAGTTTCATCACCGGGTTATCGGCTTGCAAATGAAAATCTGTTTTGGGTAAATGGTAATGACAGTAGGCGCATATACAATCTTCATGTTTTAATAAACTCTTTCCGCAGGCACAACAAACCCGGGGGAAAAGGAGTGAAAGGAAATCGTTTAACATACTTTTAATAACTTTGCTGTGCAAAGATTAACAATTTACATCATACGCAAAACACATTCTTCGTGAGCGAACCGGCAAATACCCAGGAGGAAAAGAAAAAAGGAGAAGCTTTTTATCTTATCCTGATTCTTTTGCTTCTTTGCGGCAATGGCCTGCTGGGCTGGTTCTGGTGGAAGGATTCGGGCAAGCTCAAGATCATTACTATTGAAAAAGCGACCATAGCCAAAGATGCAGAGATCGTCAAACAGGAACTGATCGCCCTGCATGCGCAGTACGAAGGCCTCAAAGTGAATAACCGGGAGATGCAGGCAGAGATCGACAGGAAAAAAGAAGAAATAGCCCAGTTGCAAAAAGACCTGGAAAAGAACAAAGACAACGAATACATCATCGCAAAGCTGAAAAAAGAGACACAAACTCTGCGCGATATCATGCATCATTTTGTACATGAAATAGATTCGTTGAACACCATGAACAAAAACGTTATTGCAGACCGCGAGAAGGTCAGAGGGGAATTAAATGCGGAAAAAGAAATTACCTCCCAGCTCACCAAAGAAAAATCGGAACTTCAGAACACCGTCAACCTTGCTTCGATGCTCAAGACCGTAGGGCTCACCGTATCAGGGATGGATGAACGCAGGGGAGGTAAAAAAGAAGTGAACACCAAAAAAGCAAAGCATTGCGATAAGGTCAAGATCTCTTTCACACTGGCGGAAAATCTGATTGCAAAAAAGGGCGACCGAATTATTTATGCCCGTATCATCTCCCCTAACGGCATCGAAATGACGCAAGGCAGCGATTCATCACATATTTTCTCTTTCGGCAGGTCTCACGGATACTGGGCCACAAAAAAAACGGTGAATTATGCGAACGAAAATACCGATGTACTTATGTACGCCCATCCCAAACAGGGCGAAGCATTTGTAAAAGGGAAATACATCATTGAAGTAAACACCGATGGAGCCACGATCGGTAACGCCACGCTTGAACTGGAATGAAAAAGCATTCTTCCTTTTTATTATTCCTCGCCTTCTCCTCTGTCCAGCTCTTTTCCGGCTCTCTTGAAAAAGGGTTTGATGCATTAAAAGTGTTCAATTATTTTGATGCGAAAGAATTATTTCAAAAGTCCATGAAGAACCATGCAGCCGGAGCCTCGTATGGGCTAAGTTCTATTTTTTCCCGCACCGATAACCCATTCAGCAATATTGATTCTGCCTATAAGTATATCATGCTCTCTGAGAAAGAGTTCAAATCATGTGACGCAAAAGAGAAAGAAACAATTCATAAAGTAGGGGTTACGGGCGCAGCCATTATCAATCAGAAAGAAAAAATAATTCAAGCCGCTTACGAAAAAGCTAAAAAAGAAAATACGGTTGAATCCTTCGGGTGGTTCATTAAAAACTTTGTTCACCCCGGCCTGAAAAAAGAAGCAGTAAAACTTCGCAACAAATTGGCTTTTGATAACGCTAAAAAATTAAATACCCTTCAGGGATATAAAGAGTTTATGGCAGACTATCCCGATTCAGATGAAGAACCCGAAGCGAATGCTTTATATGAATTGACCTTGTACAACTCTCAGACAAAGGCAAATACCATAGAAAGCTATGACGTCTTTGTAAAACTGTTTTCAAAAAGTCCTTATCGCGGCCGGGCAGAAGACAGCATCTATGTCTTTTTCACCCGAAATGGAAGTGCTGAAGCCTATAGGGGGTTCATTAAAAAATATCCTGATAATCACAATATCAAAAAGTCCTGGGATATGGTTTACCTGCTTTCAACTGTTGAATTTACCCCGCATGCAATTGAAAGTTTTTTGTTTGATTATCCGGATTTCCCGGATAAGGCACGCGTGAAGGCAGACATTGCATTGGCAGGAATGAACCTATATCCGGTACAGCAGGATGGAAAATGGGGGTTCATTGATTCGCTCGGCAACGTTCGCATTCCCTGCACATACGATCAGGCGGATGATTTTTCAGAAGGCGCCTCTGCTGTTTCTCTAAAAGAAAGGTTCGGTTACATCAGTAAAACGGGCAGTCAGATCATCCCTCTCATATACGATGACGCTAATCCATTTTATAATGGAATTGCCGTTGTGAAAAAAAATAACCGGTTCGGGGTCGTGCACCGAACAGGGAAGCAGGTACTGCCTTTTGATTTTGACGATATCAGCTATGACGAAAACACTTCCGGAACAAAAATGATCCGAACTTTGAAAGAAGGTATTTATAAATATTTTGACCTGAAAGGAAAGCTGATATTCGAGGGCAAGTTTGAAAAGGCGGGTGATTTTGCATCCGGCAGAGCCTATATTATTCAGAACGGGAAATATGGCTTCATTAATAAAAAAGGAGAAATTATAATTCCGGCCGCTTACGACTGGGCTGAAAGTTTTTCGGGGAAAGATGCCTTTGGCACCTGTGTAGCGCGGGTAAAGCAAAACGAGAAATTCGGCATCATCGATACCATGGGGAAAATCATCTTCCCTTGCGAGTATGCCCGGATTGATAATTTCTCTGAAGGCCTGGCGCTTGTTGCAAAAGAAAAAAAGTTTGGCTTTGCAGATGCCAAAGGCAACCTGGTTGTCCCTATGAAATATACGTACTCTGAAGAACTCTCCGAAACAAACGGATTTCACAACGGCCTTGCCAAAGTAGAGCAGTCTAAAAAGCGCGGGTTGATCGATAAGACAGGAAAGCTTATCATTCCCTGCGAATATGAGGATAACCGAAATTTTTCTGAAGAGCTGTGCGCTGTAAAAAAAATAAAATGGGGATTCATCGATAAAAAGAAAAAACAAAAAATAAATTTTCAATTTGATTATGTCTGGGATTTTTCTGGCGGGTTGGCCAAGGTAAAAATAAAGGGGAAGATCGGTTTTATAAATTCAAAAGGAGAACTGGTTATCCCGGCCACATACGATGAAGCAGCAGATTTTAAAAATGGAGCATCCATTGTTTCTGCTGCCGGAAAAAAGGGCCTTATTGACATTTCGGGCAAACTTATCGTTGCCTGGGAGATAGATGAGATCAGCGAACCAGGAAAAGGAATGTTCAAATTAGAGAAGAACGGCAAGATGGCCTACTTCAACTTTTCTCTTCAAAAACAAGTCTGGACAGAGGTGGGGTTTTGATCTCACGTCATTGCGAGTCCCTGATGTTTTAGTCAGAGCGAAGCAATATCCCGGCAAAACTCTGTGAGATTGCTTCGTCATCCCCAAAGCGGGATTCCCTGCCTACCGGCAGGCAGGCTCGCAATGACGCAGCCGTTAATATGTATGTTAATATTTCCCTTCTCTTCTTCCCCCTTATCCCCTCTCAATCCATACTTTAGCCGAATGGAAACAACCCCTATTACCCCCGGCTCAACAAAAGAAGAGAAACAAAAACGCGATAAACTCTTTGTGTACCTGTTTTTCTTAATGACAGGTATATGTGCAGTTCTCGCATGGCTGCTTTGGGTACAAAAGACCGAGACACAAACGGTAGTGACCGAAAACGTAAAGATCACTCAGGAATCGGATGTGGTGAAACGGGACCTGCAGCAGTTGCAGACAGATTATGCAATGCTTGAAACAAACGATTCTTTTCTTAAAGCAGAAATTGACGAAAAGAAACAGCTTATCGAACAGCTGCAGCGTGAAGCAGAAAAACATAAAGATGATGCCTACATCATGGCCAAGCTGAAGAAAGAGACCAAAACACTGCGTGATATCATGCAGCATTTTGTGGTGGAGATAGATTCACTGAACACGATGAACAAAAAACTGGTTGCTCAAAATGACTCTGTAACCACAGAATTGGGCAGCGAAAGAAAGAAAAGCTCTACCCTGCAAACAGAAAAAGACAAACTGTATGAAATAGGCTCCATCATCAAAGCGACCGGAATGACCGTAACCTCCCTCAATGCAAAATCAAGCACCAAAGCAAGCGAGACTAAGAGAGCAAAGAAGACGAACAAAATAAAGATCGCATTCAAACTCGGAGAAAATGCCATTGCAAAAAAAGGCCCGCGCACTATATACGTCCGCATTGTGATGCCTGATGGAAAAGAGTGGACCGAATCTGCCGATACCGATCACATGTTTACCTTCGGAAACAATTCCAAAGGATACTATGCAATGAAAAAATCTATTGAATATGCGAACGAGGCAATTGACGTAGAGATGTTCGTACGTAAAAAAGAAACCCAGGTATTGGTGCCAGGCAAATATATTGTGGAAGTATGCGTGGAGAACGCCCCTGTTGGACAGGCTACGCTGGAATTGGATTGATCAGCGGCAAAGAAGTGGTTTTTAGAATTTGGGTGTAAGCACCCCCTATATTGGCTTGTACTAAACAACCTCATGTTTACAACCTCTTTATACTGATTTGCCAAACGACAAAATATCCCTATCTTCGCCTATCAAATCAATGCCTGATAAATGTTCAATTTAAAATCAAACGCAATGGCGAACCCTAAAGCCCCTGAAACCCCATCCGTAAACATCATAGGTGCGGGAACAACTATTGAAGGCGATATCAAATCAGATGGAGATGTACGCATTGACGGCACGCTCAACGGCTCTCTCAATATCAAAGGTAAGCTCGTACTGGGCACTACCGGCATGGTAGATGGCGAAGTGGCCTGCCAGAACGGAGATATATCAGGCACTATTACCGGAAAAATAAAAGTGGGCGAATTACTTTCTCTCAAAGCAACCAGCAAACTGATGGGCGATATCATCACCAACAAACTGAGTATTGAGCCAGGTGCTAACTTCAGTGGCTCCTGCGCAATGGCAGGCACTGTTCCGAACATCAACATTATTAATGGACAAGGAGAATCCGCAAAAGCCGAAAAAGCCGCCTCTTACTGATTACGGTAAATTTTCTGCCATGGCATTCCAGATGGGCATTACCATCGCGCTGGGCGTGTGGGGTGGAATGAAATTAGACGAACGCTTTCCGATAACACGTTTCCCAATCTTTACAATCACGCTTTCCCTGCTCTCTGTATTCGGAGCGATGTATTTTGTGATAAAAGATCTGCTGAAGAAGTAATTCAGGCCCCCTCCCAACCTCCCCCTTCAGGGGAGGAGCACGTACTACAAGTCCTCCCTGAAGGGGAGGATTTAGGAGGGGTCTTTGTTTTCACTTCGGCATCACCACGATCTTCCCGCTGCTTTCAGAACTTCCAGCTTTGATGGTGTAGAAATAAATTCCTGCAGGGACTTTTGTTCCGGCAGCAGTTTTCCCATCCCAATTCACAGAATATTCTCCTGCTGAATTGAACTGGTAAGAAAGATTTTTTATTTCGCTTCCGTAAATATTAAATACCGACACAGCAGTTTCCGCAGGACGGGTAAGTTCATAGCCGATCTTTACGTTGTCGCTGAAGGGATTTGGGTATGCATATGATTGAATATTGACCGGTGCTGTTTCATTAATAGAAGTAGTGAGCAGCGAATCATTCGAAAGCAAATTTTCAATATCAATGTTCTCGTCACCTGCCTGATAATTCATGTATTGAAATGAATCGAAAAGCATTTCGTCCTTTGTGCCCGTGCCCGCTCCTACGTAAGCCGGAGGGTTGTTTGGGTTATTCGGGTTAGCAGCGGTATTATCAAAGAAATGACTTCCATGAACTGTATACCCCGTTGGGACCTTTACCATTTTCTTGAACGTATAAAATCCCTGCCACGCGAAATCCCATTTCTTGATCTTTATAAGAGGAATGGTGGTGGTTCCATTATCGGCCCAGTTGGTCATGCTGGTGCAAACATTGTGCGAGTGTGGAAAAGACCCGAAAATAGAAATATCAGAAGAGGAGGGCCCCCAGGTAGCTGCGTATGTTGGAGTGGTATTTGCAAACATAGGCATGAACCAGTTCTGCAAAGGAGTTGACACATACACATTTCGGATTCCGGTTGTGTTGAGCGGATAGAAATAAATTCGGATCTGTGTGCTGTCAAGCATTCCTGCGGTACCTGCGGGATAATGAATTTGCAAAACTATTTTTGATCCTGCTTTGAGCTTGATCCCCATTTTTAAAGGGGCCTTCCCCGGGAAAACAGTGGGGGCTCCGCCCACTGCGTAAACATCAAGATCAAAATTTCCGGGTTGAGAGGTGCAGGTTCCTGTAAGGTTGCTTGTTGCGGTGCCGGTTGTATCCACCTTCACAACTACGTGATGCACAATGGCCGGATCTCCGGGAATAACTTCAAAGGCGCGGATGATACGATCTACCGCTAATCCTGTTGGAAGCGCAAAGCAATTGTACGCGTCTGTAGTTCCGTTGCTGGTGAAAGTAGGTATCTGCAAAATAAGATCGGGCTTTCCAACCAAGTGATACTTTGTGTAGGTAGGAGCAGGAGGCGCAAGGGTTGTATCTCCTTTTTGCGCTCCCGTAGATATCCAGCTTAAGATAGCGGCTTTTTCAGATGCGGTAATAGCGCGTTCGTGAATGAAACGTGAATACGTTGTATCCGGCGACCAAGGTGGCATCTTGCCGATGTTGAGATCGTTTTGTATGGACGAAGCATACGGAGATGTTTCGCTGTAGTTCATCATGGCGAACGGAGCACCTCCATTTACATGGTGACAGCCGGTACAGCGGCTGTAAAATATTCCGGCCACATCTTTGTAAACCAATTGGGCCGATGCACTCAGGGAAATTCCTGCAATGAACAATAAAATGTAAAGTTTTTTCATGTGTGTTATTTTGGCATTAAGATGATTTTTCCGCTTCCTGTAAATTTTCCTGTGCTGAGGGTGTAAAAATATACTCCCGGCGGCAAACTTCCCTTGCGGAGAATGAATGCATCGGCTGTTCGGGAAACTTCCATCGGAACCTTATTCCCGCGCAGGTCGAATATTTTTAATTCACAGTTGGCTGCGCGTTCGTTTGTAACAATGAGCATAGCTGTTTCATTAGCCGGGTTTGGATATACATACGAAGTGATCGACTGTGATACAAATGGAAGTTCATTCACAGAAGTGATAAGTAGTGAGTCCCCATGTAATATATTTCCGATATCGATCGTATCATCCCCTGGCTGGTAATACATCCATTCGAAAGAATCAAAAAGCATTTCATCCGTTGTGCTGGTGCCTGCATTTACTGTCTTGGGCGGATTGTTGGGATTGTCGGGGTTGTTTATCGTGTTGTCAAATTTATGTTTTGAAAATAATTTATACCCCGCCGGAACTTTTACCAGGTGAGGATGCACATACAATCCCTGCCAGTTAAAATCCCACTTGGGGATATGTATCAAAGGAATAGTATCTACGGGACTTGTGCGGTAAGCATACACTTTCATGTCAATGCAAAGATGATGTGAGTGTGGTGATGTTGCAAAAATGGACATGTCTGTAGGAAGTGTTGTCGATCCCGATGGATACTTAGCCGTAAATGAAGGGGTTGTATTTGCAATAATAGGCAGTGTCCAGTTCTGTAGAAACGTATTGGCATACACATTACGAATGCCCGTTGCCGAAGTTGGATAAAAATACAGGCGTATCTGAGTGCTGTCTATTTGTCCTCCTGAACCGGCAGGATAATGCATCTGTAAAATTAATTTTGATCCTGCCTTCAGTTTCATTCCCATTTTCAGAGTGGATGATGAGGGATATACTGTTGGAGGACTTCCCGGAGCCCAGCCACCGATCCCAAGCTGTCCGGGTTCACTATAACATCCTCCGGAGAGGTCGCTGGTAACCGTTCCTGTTGTATCAATATTAACCACCACATGGTGTACAATGGATGGGTTACTCGGGGAGATTTCGAAAGCACGTATGATGCGGTCAGTAGCTAAACCTGTAGGCAGGGCGAAACAATTATATTTATCGCCACTTGTTGCATTGCTCGCAAATGCCGGGATCTGCAGGATCAGATCAGGTGTGCCGTTGAGCTGATATTTTGTATAAAGAGGAGGTGCAGGAGCTAAGGTGGTGTCTCCCATTTGTGCTCCTGTGGCAATCCAACTCAGGATAGCTGCTTTTTCGGTAGTGGTGATAATACGTTCGTGAAGTAAACGTGTGTATGTGGTATCTGGGGGCCAAGGCGGCATCTTACCGCTATTAAGATCTGCCTGAATGGAAGAGGCGTGGATATACGTTTCGCTGTAAGTCATCATCCCGAAAGGGCCACCGCCATTTGCATGGTGGCAAGAGGTGCATCGGTTATAAAATATTCCTGCAACATCTTTGTAAACCAACTGGGCAGATGTTGTAATGGAAATGGATACCGATAAGAGTAAAAGGGAGTATATTTTCTTCATTAAAAATGGGGTATGTTCACTATGACGATTTATTATAATCAAAGTTACACAAATAATCCTCTTTTATGAAGGTTTTTTCCCCCATTCTTAGCAATCCAAAAAGTGTTCTGCTCCATGTGTAAAATTGTAAACTTATTACCTTCGTAAATCATGGATCAAAATAGTATAAAAATAACGGCTGCCTTATCAACAGATATGCCTGTTATTGAACAACTTGCAAAGGGTTTTGACCTGGATTGCGAGGATATGGTTTGGGATCAATTTATGGTCGCGAAAAGAGCTGATAAGATAATCGGATTTGGGCGTATGAGAAAATACACTGAATGTACTGAAGTAGCAACCGTAGGAGTTATCTCGCAGGAACAAAAAAAAGGAGTTGGAACACTTATTGTAAAAGAGCTTATAAGAAGGGGCCCTGCGGAGATATATGTGACCTGTGTGATACCGGATTTCTTCAACAAACTGGGGTTTCAAATGGTGAAACAATATCCTGCTGTACTTCGAAAAAAAGTTGATTTTTGTAAGTCGTATGATTTCAGCGAGGAACAGGTTTTTGTTATGAAGGCTACAAAGTAAATATGGCAAAACAGAACCCGAAAAAATTTCAAACACCGGTCAAAACAGGGCAGCCTCAAAAAAGGCAGGCTCAGCAAGCTTCGTTTCCCGTTGTTCCTGCTCTTTCTCCCATTTCATCTTTTCGCGCTCAATCAATATTGTTGATCCTCATTGGAGCAGTTATTTATTTCAATGCCTGCTACATGCCTTTTTCAGGGCCGGAACGGCAGCCCAAATATGCACTGGACGATGACATCGTCATGCGCCTGAATGATTACGTGCAACAGGGATTTGCGGGGATCGGAAAAATAATGACCACTGATTCGTACGACAGCTTTTTCAAGTCGATGGGGTCTTCAGGCGAACTTTCAGGCGGAAGGTATCGCCCCTTGTCCATTTTAACATTTGCGATCGAACAACAGCTGTTTGGAGAATGTTATGGTACGCAGATGCTTGCCGTTCGGGACTCCATGTCAAATATGCAGATAATGCAAATGAATCCGGCACTCGCCAACAAACTCATAGCTGAAAAGGCGTATTTGGAATCAAAGATTAGTATATCGCACGAAGACCTTGCCATGATCCGTCATATCGTAAGCGTGCTTCTATACATTCTTTCGGTAGTTTTTCTTCTGAAGCTCTTACGCGATTATGTTTTCAAATACGCAAATCTGAAATTCATCAATCATACCGACCTTGCATTTCTTACTACACTTATTTTCCTGGCACACCCGCTTCATACCGAAGTGGTGGCGAATGTAAAAAGCAGGGATGAGATCCTTTCTCTTTTGTTTATTGTGCTTACATTCATATATGTTTTCCGGCAAACGGAAACAAAACAGCCGAAAGATCTGTATCTTGGATTATTATTTTTCTTCCTGGCGCTCCTTTCCAAAGAGTGGGGAATTACACTTGTTGCACTCATCCCGATCTCCTATTATGTTTTCAGAAAATATTCTGTGGCACAATGCTTAAAGGCCTCACTCCCCTACTTTGGGGTTGCTGCATTTTATCTGTTGTTGCGATATAAATTTGTCGGAGCCGGCAAGCAAGGGGAGATCACTGAAGTTCTGAATAATCCATTTGTATTTGCAACGCCTATCCAGAAACTGGCTACAGAAATATTTGTTCTGATAAGATACTTACGCCTGCTGATCTTCCCTCACCCGCTCTCGGCCGATTATTCCTGGAAAACAATTCCCTACAGCAGCTTTGGGGATGCACTGGTGTGGATATCTATTTTTGTAAATGCAGCTATTGTATATTACATGTTCGCTCTCCTGAAAAAAAGGAATTGGATCGCATTTGCCATTGCGTTTTATCTCTCTCACCTTTTTCTCGTATCCAA
>JAHEYK010000032.1:0-8720 GCA_023251625.1 Bacteroidota bacterium | reverse complement strand
CCCAACCCTTCTCCCGCAGGAAATGAGAGCGTAAGAAAAATCGGTTATGTCGCTTTACTCCTTCTGTTGATCGTTCCCATGGGATACAAAACTATGGAGCGCAATCCGGATTGGGAAACCGATAATATATTATTCATGCACGATGCGTGGGTGGTGCCCAACAGTGTGCTAGCCAACGGGAACTCAGGCAAGGCATTTATCGAGTATGCACAAAGGGATACGGTGAACCGCAGGGCTTTTTTGGATTCAGCCATCTACCATCTCAACAAAGCCGTTTCGCTTCACCCAAAATACGTGAATGGGTATCTCAATCTGGGCCTTGCGTGGTTTCAGAAAAAAGACCTGGATAAAGCAGAATATTACTGGAACCAGGCAAGAAGGCATTTCCCAACCCATCCATTTTTCCGTCAGTCCTATGATCCGGCCCTGGCCAATGCATTTGTAGAAAATGCCCGGCAGGAAGGAAAAATCGGCAATGTTCCTAAAGCGATCGAATTTATTGCGCGCGCTTTGAGGTACGACAGTTCCAACGCAGAAACCTGGTATCATTACGGGGGAGCCAATTATTCAATCGGCAAATTGAACGAAGCTTACCGGGGATGGAACAAATGCCTGCAGATAAATCCTACTCATGTAGAAGCTAAAAAGGGGTTACAGATCCTGATGCAGGCCCAAATGCCCAATGGAACAAATCAACAAGCAACCAATAATAACAACCAACATAAATAAGTTTTATGAAAAAGAACCTGTTTATTCTTACCCTCTCTATCCTTCCTTTTACCCTGATGGCACAAAAACCTTTAAAGGGGCCCCTTGACGGAAAAATTTATTCTGTGGAGATCACCAAGGAAGGGAAGAAAAAACCCATTAATCCTTCGGATGATCTGAAATTTGCCGCCGGAAAATTCAAAAGTACCTGCGAAGATTTTAACGACTTTAAAACCGGGATTTATAAGATCGCCTCTATTGATTCCAGCAATGCATCCTCTAAAGTTTATTCCTGGTCAGCAGAGCTTATCAACGAAAGCAAAGAAACAATGACATGGTCAGGTACCATTACAGGAGAAGAAATTGAAGGCACTGCCGAATTGGCAAATACTAAAGGAGTTACAAAATATTCCTATACTTTTTCAGGGAAATTAAAGGGCAAGCCGGGCAAGAAATAAAAAAACCGGGTCAGAAATTATCTGCCCCGGCTAATTTTTTCAGCTGAAATTATAACGATCTTCCTCACAAATGAGCTGTTACACCTATGCCAATTACAAAACCTCCGGTAGAAAGTTTTTGATCTACGTCACCAAGGCTATTGGCATACTTTCCAGATAAAGAAGAATGGTTATAGCCTATATCCGCTGACATCCCAAACGCAAAAGAAGAAAGGTTTATAAAAAACCAATTCATCCCTCCTGTTAGACCATAATTCAAACCACTTAAGCTCCCATTGAAGTCATTAAGATTATCGTCAGTAACTGTTGTAGAAGCCATCTCGTATCCAAGAGCTGGAGCTGCGTGGAAATTAAATTTTTTATGATTTATAAGATATACTCTTCCTTCTAATCCTATACCAACACCTATGCTGCTTATATCTGTAGTGTTTGAAGTATAAGTATTGTCATATGATGTAGCAACAAACTTGCTTTCTACTCTTGCATAAGCACCTACACCAAAAATTTTATTTATGCCATATTGCCCTCTTATGCCAAAAGTTTCACCGATTCCAAATCCCGTTTGCTGGTTAAAAGTCCCAGTTAAGGATGATGATCCAACATGTTGGGTTTGATCAAGTGTGGAACCTTGTGCGAGTATTGAAAACCCCGCCCCAAATGATACAGTCCCTTCCTTGTTTGATTGACCGAAACCCATTGAGGAGATCAACAGGCAAGTTGCTAGTAATACTTGTTTCATTTTTGTTTTGATTTAGGTTATTGATTTAGACAAAATTAAATAATAATTCGGTAAGTACTATAAATCGTTCAATTAGACTCCAACACTTTAAATAGTTCATCCAGTTTAGGAGTGAGGATAATTTCTGTCCTGCGGTTTTTGGCACGTGCTTCTTTGGTTTTTGAATCGTCCAGCGGGAAAAACTCTCCCCGGCCTGCTGCTGTTAGACGCTTGGGGTCGGTGCTACTGTTCTGTGTAATTATTTTTACCACAGAAGTTGCACGTACGGAGCTCAGGTCCCAGTTATCCTTTACATCTCCTAATCCTTTCATAGGCACATCATCCGTATGCCCTTCCACCAATACATTGATATCCGGGTTTGATTCCAGTACCTTGGCAAGTTTCTTCAGCACTTCCACTCCTTTGGGTTCCACCGCCCATTTGCCACTCTGAAACAATAGGCTTTCTTCGAGTGATACATATACTTTGCCGTTTTTCTGGGTAATTGTAAGCCCCTTTCCTTCAAAGCCCGTGAGCGCATCCGAAACTTTTTTCTTGAGTGCATTCACAGCGTCATCCTTTTGCTTTAAAATATTTTCAAGTTCTTTCACACGATCTTCGCGCTTCTTAAGCTCGGTATTTAACATGTCGAGGTTCGTTTTGAGCGCATCCAGATCGGTTTTCCTTTTATCCAGTTCAATTTGCATCTGCTTGAGATCATCCTGTTTTCTTTGTAATTGCTCCTGGGTGGACGATAGCTGTCCACTCAGCTTCTCGCTTTCGGAATTACTTCCGGAAAGAAGTTTGTTGTATTTATCCAAAAGTTTTTCGTTCAGTTCATTGAGCTTATCGTATTTCGAAGTAAGGTTGCGGTAACTGTTCCCGAGGATCGAAGTATCTTTTTTTAAACCGGCAAGTTGCTTGTCTGCATCTGCCATTTTATCCTTCAATTCGTTGAGCTGTGTTTCCAGTGTTTGAGATGATGCCTTATAATTGGCAAGTTCTTTTTCGCAATTTTCACGCTTGGTTTGTTCGTCCTTCAATTTGTTGGCAGGAACGCATGCAACAAATGCAGTAGACAGAAGACAGTAGACAACAGGTAATAAATACTTTTTCATTATTGGGAGTTTTGTAGTCGATTTTGTGAGACACGCAATATTAGAGATTATAAGAGGGGAAGTTTGCGCAGGAATCGCTCAATTATCAACACCACATTGCTAATAATTACAATTTAGGGCGAAACATTTTGAAACAAATTTCGTTGAATATTGTAGGTAATCTCAACTACTATGGCAGAACTAAGTAAAAATTGGCTTACAGAAAAGCACATTGATTTTGAGTACAAAAAATACCTGTTGCTTTCGTACCTTCAGGACGTAGGTAAAAATTTTAACGCCACAAAGTTATATCCCTGGCTGGCAGAGCTCATTGAACATTATAAAAATGCCATAGCTGTAAAAGAGAATAAACAAAACCTTCAAAAATATTTTCCGCAGCGCCTCACCGGCATCAATGAAAACGGGAAATTAACCTATGAGAATATGATGAGCGATGATGACCTGATGTCAGAATTGCAAAGCATTATTGAATATGCTATTCCTCAGTTTCAGCTGCGGGTGGATGAAGGAAAAAACATTTACGATATCGTGGAAGAACACCTGCACATTCAACCTATAGGTATCGTTCCGCTTCATCCGGAATGCGGTTACATGTTCCTGAAGGGAGGAAAAACAGCTGCAACGAATGTGTATGAATACCAGGTGACCTTTTTTGAGAATGCTACCGAAAAATTCAAGGCCATACATACGCATTTTGTAAAAGCGTGTGAAAAAAATATTTCTACTACGTTTCAGTCCATCAAAAGCGATCTGCTGCGCGATAACAAACAATTGCCCAATCCGGCAGCATACGCCATTGAAACAGAAATGAACCTGCCTTTGGAGGAAACGTTCCTGCCCATTGCGAAAAGAATGCTCATCAGGCACCTTTCCCGGCCGGGAAATAAAATTGAAGGGTAATTATTTTTTCTTCTCCTCTTCAGGAACGAAATAAACTCGCGTCACATCGCGGTATTCCATCGCATTCACGTCAAAGTCTTTGACGTTCTTTTGAACGAGGCGGTATATCTCATCGTAAAAGATCGGCATCAAAGCTCCTTCGTCAAGCTGAACCTGATCGGCCTGCATATAAAGCTCAAAACGCTTTTTGTCGTCCACTTCCTTATTGGCCTGCTCATACAAAGAGTCATACTTCGCATTTTTGAAACGTGTAGTATTCAAAAATGAACGGTCGCTCATATTAGCAGGAATATGTGTGCTCGACAGGAGGGTAAGAAATGCTTCCGGATCCGGATAATCCGATTGCCAGCCGGAGCGCCAAAAAAGTGAATGGCCGCTTTCGATCTTATCCAAATGCTGTGCGAACGGAAGTGTTTCAATATTGATGTCAATGTTCAGATTCTCTTTCAGCATTCCCTGAACAACTTGTGCAGTAAGTACGTTACGGTCTCCTCCTCCGCTGTTGATCTGCAAGGTAAGATGCGGAAAATCTTTTCCGTTAGGATATCCTGCTTCAGCCAATAATTTCTTCGCCATATCAGGATCGAAGTTGTATCCTTTGAGCCCTTTGAAATTGTATCCTTTGGATTCAAAGTTAGGAACCGGAGGAACTAAACCGTACGTAGCCGGAATACCTTCTCCTTTCAGCGTGTAGTCTACAATTTTTTGCCTGTCGATCGCATGATTGAATGCCAGACAAACACGTTTATCATTGAATGGTTTTACAGGATGTAAAAATCCATAGTAAAAAAGGCTGATAGCAGGAGATGTTTGGAGGTCAAAAGGTTTGTTCTCTTTTGCTTTATCAAGATCTCCTAAAATATCCTGGATGTTCTCCGTAGGAATACGATAGAGCATATCAAGGTTCCCCTTTTTAAACTCAAGAAGTTCTTGTTTCTTTTCTTTGATGAAAGAAAAGCGCACAGCATCCAGATAAGGAAGTTGATTTCCATCAGCATCTTTTGCCCAGTAATCCGGGTTTCTTTCCAGGATAACTGCTTCACTTTCTTTCACGGCCTTAATCATGAATGCGCCTGTGCCAACCGCTTTTGTACGCATTCCGTCTTCGCCAAATTTTTCAACTGCTTCTTTCGGAAAAATAAAACATCCCGGAATAACCAGAATATTTAAGAATCCGGCAAAGGGTTTGTTAAGGGCAATCTCAACCGTATTATCATCTATTATTTTTATTCCGCTCACCCCTCCATCCAAAGGCTTTTTGTCCTTTGTAGATTGGTAATATTCATTGGCTCCTTTTACGCGGTCTTTTAAAGTTCCTTCAAACCACTGATTGTGGGGGCTTGCCGTACAAAGATTATCAAAACACCATTTAACATCCTTCGCAGTAACTTCTCTTCCTTCACCACCTTGGAAACATTCATTATTATGAAACTTAACTCCCTTACGAATTTTGAATGTCCAAACAGTAGCATCATCATTTTTAGTCCAACTTTCAGAAATCGAAGGAACAATTGAAAGATCCTTTTGAGATAATTTTACAAGCCCTTCATATATTTGGTTTGCAATACGCTGGGAAGAAACCTCCGTGATGTCAAGCGGATAAAGATTTCTGAAGTCTTCTACCTCGTTCATGCGCAGGACTCCCCCGGCAAATTTTCCGCCATTAAGTTTTCTCAATCCGCCTTCGTTAGTTGCTTCCTGTCCGCAGGAATAAATAAGCGCCAGGGCGATAAATGGTAAAATGAGTTTTTTCATATTGTGATTATGCTTCTATTTTAATGCCTCCCACATCCTAAATGGGTCGGGGTGCAAATATATACTTTAATTTATTTCCGAAAGAATTTTAGTGAAATAGCCTATTCGGGGGAACAGGTGGAAAATCAGCCTGTTATAGGTCTATTTCTACCATCAAAGGGCAGTGATCCGAGTGTTTGGCTTCGGGCAAAATAACAGACCGTTTTAACTGCTTTTCGAGGGCCTTGCTGACCAGGTGATAATCGATCCTCCAGCCGAGGTTTTTAGCTCTGGAGTTGGCCCTAAAACTCCACCAGGTATAGTTATGAGGTTCGTGATTAAAATATCTGAAAGTGTCTATGAACCCACTTTTCAAAAACCCATCTATCCAAGCCCTTTCTTCAGGAAGAAAGCCTGTTGAATGGGCGTTGGCAACCGGGTTATGAATATCAATGGGTTTATGACAGATATTGAGGTCACCGCAGATAACAAGTTTAGGATGTTTTTTTTTCAGTTTATTGATATACGCCTGGAAATCATCGAGAAACTCGTATTTAAAATCCTGACGTTCTTCGCCCGATGTGCCGGACGGAAAATAAACACTCATAACCGATACGTCTCCAAAATCAGCGCGTATGATACGCCCTTCATCATCGTATTTTTTAATGCCGCAGCCATATTCCACATGATCCGGCTTTTTCCTAGAGAAGATAGCCGTGCCGCTGTATCCTTTTTTTTGTGCTGGATACCAAAAGGCATATTCGTGAAGCTTGTCGTGCACTTCTTTATCCACCTGTTCGGGCATGGCTTTTATCTCCTGGAGGCAAACAATATCGGGGTCTGTTTTTTTCAGCCAGTCCAATAATCCTTTGCTAACCGCTGAACGGATGCCATTTACGTTGTATGAAACTATTTTTGCCACAGGAAACAAATGTAGTAATTGAACGTTTATATGAATTGAATTCCGATTTTTGTCTATTCTGAAATCAAATACATATTGCAAGTGTCTGCTATTGGCTATTGGCTATTGGCTATTGACTGGCAGCTACTCTTCTGCCCAATCCAACCTCCGCAGCAAAAAAATTGTTCTGACCAGTGATACCATTCGCCTGGATACGCTCAGTATTATTCCCGGAACTATCTCTTTAAAAAAGCAAAACGGCAGTTCATTGGACACTGCAGCGTACAAAATTGATTATGTGAATGCCTTGCTTATCAGGCACCTCCCCCAACCCCCTCCACCTCGCTCCGCCAAAGCGCTTCGCGAAGGCGAGGAGGGGGACACGCTCCGAATTGAATACAAGGTGTTTCCGTATTTTTTTTCGAAGAAATACCAGCATAAAGATGTTCGCAGGATACAGAACAACCAGTCGGGGGAAGTGTACGCATACGGCTATGACAAATCAAAAGAGGTTGACTTTTTTAAAATGGAAGGGCTGACCAAAAGCGGAAGCATCTCGCGGGGAATGACTTTTGGAAATAACCAAGATGTAGTTTTGAATTCAAATCTGAATCTGCAACTGGCAGGAAAATTAAGTGATAACATGGACATCCTTCTTGCCGCTACGGATCAGAATATTCCCGTTCAACCGGAAGGAAACACACAGCAATTGCAGGAGTTCGATAAAGTGTTCATCCAAATAGGGATAAAAGATATTCCTAAACGCGGCAAGACCACAGTTACCGCAGGAGATTTTCAGATCACAAAGCCCAACGGGTATTTCATGAACTTCAATAAAAAACTGCAGGGGTTAAGTTTTAAATCTCAAATGGCAGACAAGGGGTCAGGAATGCTGACCGCCACCTCAAGCGCTGCACTTTCAAAAGGCAAGTTTGCAAGAAATGTTTCTGTTGAAAGTTCGAATGGGAATGTTTTCAACGGACAAAAGCAGGAACGCAACCAGGGTCCATATAGACTGCGCGGAGCGGAAAATGAACAGTTCATAATTATACTGGCCGGAACTGAGTCTGTTTATTTAGAAGGACGGTTGCTCGCCCGCGGACAAGAAAATGATTACACGATCGATTACAACACAGCAGAGATCATTTTCACTCCGAAAAATCTGATCACCAAAGACAATCGTATTGCCGTGGAATTCCAATATTCGGATAAAAATTATGAGCGCTCATTGATCCATGCCGGGGCTGAGTATGAAAACAAAAAAATAAAAGTGAGGATAAACGGGTATTCGGAGCAGGATGATAAGTACAAGCCTCTTCAACAGGAACTCGGTGATCCCCAAAAACTTCTACTTGCTTCGGTGGGCGATAGCCTGCAAAATGCTCTTTGGCCATCGGCAGACAGCGTTCCGTTCAACAATACGGAGATTTTATATGACAAAATGGATTCCGTAACAGGAACCTATACCTATCCGATCTATGTTTACTCAACCGACAGTACAAAAGCACACTTCCGGGCCAGTTTTTCGTTTGTAGGTGTGAACAAAGGAAATTACAATCTGAAGCAATCTGCCGCAAACGGAAAAGTATACGAGTGGATCCTGCCGGATACCCTCACAAATACAGCGAGAGGTTCGTATGAACCTGTTATTCTCCTCACTTCTCCCAAACAAAAACAAATGGTAACAGCCGGCGCAGATATTCTCCTTTCAAAAAATTCCAAACTTTCTCTCGAAGGAGGAATGAGCAATAACAACATCAACACCTTTTCCACTGCACAGAAAAAAAATGATGGGGGTTTTGCCGGAAAAATGAACTGGGATTCAAAATTTCCATTGCAGCCCTCCCCTAACCCCTCCCTTCAGGAGGGGGACTCAGCAGCCCTCCCCCTGAAGGGGGGAGTTGGAGGGGGGTCCGGTGCGTGGTCCTTTCTTTCAAACGTAAATTACGAATACGTCCAAAAAACTTTTTCTCCCATCGAGCGCTTCCGCAATGTGGAATTTGAGCGTGACTGGAACCGGGGGAATATTATACAGGCAGAAGACCAACATATCATTGGAGGAAGGATCGGGTTAGCAAAAAATGAGAATAGTGTTGCGTATGATTACAAATCTTTCCTGGAAGGAAGTTTTTACAACGCCATGAAACATGCGGTGAATGCGCATCTTGGCACAAAAGGGTTTT
>JAHEYK010000125.1 GCA_023251625.1 Bacteroidota bacterium | reverse complement strand
CACATATAAACATCTTCTCCGGCCGAAGGGATCTTACTCTTGTATGTAAAGAAACGGTAAGAGATTCCCAATGTAAACTGATATTTGGATGCTATCTGTGAGTTATTCACGTATTGGTAGATGGGAAATTCGCTTAGCCCATACACAGTGAATGACTTGTAGGAAAAACTAATTTGCGGGACAAAAAATACTTTTCGCCCTCCGGTAGAGGAGGTATCTACATTGTAAAGAGCAAGCAGATCAACAGTTTCAGCTGCTTTCATTTTAGCTATATGCTCTCCTTTTACTTGTAGTGTAAGACTAAGTTTTTTGAAAAATGTCTTTCCGGCAAAGAGGCTAAGGCTGGAATAATCTCCGAATTTTTCCCCCAGCGGATTCCAGCCTTTCTTAATATAAAAAGCATTGGCAAATACTCTGAAGTTTTTCAATGGAAATCCTCTGAAATAAAAGGCGTAAAAAATAAGATCTGTAGAGCCGTTTGTGGGCTGCACGGTGGGGGGTGAAGTGGTGTATAGCGTCATCAGAGAATCGCGATATACCACCATGGAGTCTTTGTATTTACCAAGCGGGAGTTTCATTCCCATTCCCAATGTAAGTTCCACTCGTTTTGTTTCTTCGGTGTGATTATACACATCGTAACGCGGAAAGATGATCAGGTCGCCAATGCCTTTGGATTGGGCAGTGTCATTATTGAAGCCTATCTGACTTTTCTTTAAAAAGTAACCGCCCTCAATTGACAGTGTAAGATCTTTGGTGAGACCATATGCTGCTCGTCCGTAAAAATAATTGCTGTAAAATTTTTTAAATAGTGGAATGGTGTCTTTGCTTCCAGCCAGATATTTATCTGTGCTTATGTGCTGAAAGCTTCCGGCCAGTTCCATTTGCCTGTCCATAAGAACTCCCTGAGAGGCACCTCCCGCAATAGGGCTTCCGCTACCGCCTGAACAACAGCCTTGGGAAAAGCAGCAGGCAGTGTGCAGTAGGCAGCAGGTAAAAAGAACAGCAAGTGCAAAGAAACGCATACAATGCCTAGTGGGAAACGGAAAGTGTTAACGTCTTTTCAAGTTTTCCGCTGCTGACTTTCAAGAAATACAATCCATTGCGGAGCTGAGAGCAGTCCACATTGGAAGTATGTTCGCCGGCTGATAGTTTTCCGCTGAAAGCAGTTTGAACTTTTTCGCCGAAAAGATTGAAGATATTTATGCTGACATCCGAAGCAGATTCTAATGAATAGGAAATGATGGATGAAGTGTTAGCAGGATTAGGGAAAACATTGAGGGAGTTAAGTTCTCCTTTGGATTCTGTTATTCCGGTGGTAGCATTCAGTGCAGATGTTATCGCAGAATTTATACCTGAAGCATTTCCTGCAGAGGAGCCGTTTGCATTGTAAAATACTGTATGAGCTGTACCGCCCAGCACTATTATTTTGGGCATTCCACCACTACCGTAACTTGATTCAACAAATCCGGTATTTGAAAACCGGGTCGAGTTAGGCATACTATTCGTGGTTGCCCAAGAATTTATTGTTGAACAGGCTGTGGTTCCGGCATCATCGGCAATGTAAAATAATACTCTGCCGGGATTGCTGGATGCAAAGCCCTGAACACAGTTGTAAGCAGTCTGGGATGGGCCGATGCAGGAGCCGCATGGCATTACAAATGACACTACAATCACTTTGCCGCCATCCAGTTCCGAGAAAAGTGTATGGCTGTTTCCCGCACAATCGTTTGCCGTAAAATTGGTAGCCGTTTGTGCACTTGAATTCATCATGCTCAGCATTAACACTGAGGAAAAGAGTAGTATTTTTTTCATTGTAGTTATTTTTTTATGATTTTATGTACAAAATTATTAGATCTCACGAGATACAATCCGCTAGGTAACGAGCTCATGTCAATTCTCAATTCTTTTTCATTTTTAACATATGTCCCAATGAGCATGCCGGTTGAATTATAGAGCTGTACAGAAGCATTTTGCTGTTCGCTTTCAAGTACAAGTGTGTTTGAAACCGGATTGGGATAGACATGAAGTAAATTGCTGTTTGCGGCTTCCTCTACGGCCGTAGTGTTCAGATGCAGACGGTAGAAGTCTTTTGTTTCGCCTCCGCTGGATTCCATCCCTGTTGCCACGTATCCGTCATTTCCTATTACGAAAAATACGGGACCAAAAACGCCTGTTCCGGGGTAATTGGCAATGGCAGTCCAGGTGTTTAAAGCAATGTCGTATCCGTAAAACTCATTGTGAAATGCACCGGCAGGCTCTGTGATCCCGCATCCGGAATATATTTTATTGTCTCCAATGTAAAAAGTAGCTCCTGCAACTACACCCAATCCGGGCATATCTGCCAAGGTAGTCCATGAATTTGTGGCTGTATTGTATGAATAGAATTTTTTGCTCCCTCCAGATGGTAGATGTCCTTCGCTGATGTATACGAGGCCGTTATAAGCAGCAGCGACAGGGTGATGCATGGCCAAGCCTGGATATTGGGTCTTAGCTGTCCATGTATCTGTGGTAGGATCGTATTGCCACCAATCTTTGTAATTGCCTGAGGAATTATCTCCAAATCCGAAATAAATTTTTCCATTCATCGATGCACATGCCGGGTGGTCTCTACCTGCGCTGGGAAAATTTGCTTTCTTGGTCCAAGTGGAATTTATGAAATCATATTCCCACCAGTCAGTTAAGTAGGCTGAGGTAGAATGCCCGAAACCAATGTACGCCTTATCGTTAATCACCTCGCCAATACCGTAAGAACGTGCGGCGCCGGGATAACTTGGAAGCTGCGTCCATGCATTTGTAACGCTATTATATTCCCAGAAATCTTTATAGGGCGTTGGGCTTTCTCCGGTCATTACATATCCCTTAGTTCCGTGGCTGAATCCGATGGCATGATCTCTTCCAGCACCCGGAAAAATCGCCATTTTCTGCCAGGCAACCTGTGCAAAAAGCTGGAATGAAAGTAAAACCAATGCTGAAGTGGTAATTTTTAGTTTCATAAAAAGAGGATTTGTCAATGTTTAAAATAGTCTACGAATGTATTAATAATCTATCAATAATCCAAATTTATGGAATGCGATTTTTAGTTTAATGATGAATAATGATTTTTTTATTGCCTTGATTTCCCGTATTGTCATTCAGTATCAGCGTGTAGGTGCCGTCTGATAAACCTGAGGTCGAAATTTGGCTAAGGTCTTTTAATTTTACTATTTGCTGACCGGACATATTCAAAATTTTAATTGTAAAGGATGGATCCTTTAAGCCGGTAATAAATATAAAATCAGAAGCCGGATCAGGATAAACGGATATTGAATTGTTTAATGAATTTAAGTTGTGAACCCCATTTGCCACCGTATTTAAAATAAATGTAATGGTATCACTTGCTGATGGATGGTCTTTATCGTAAATACGAATTATTGCTTTGCATACGGCAACCATACTTCCTGTCCAAAAATGCGCTCCTGCCCAGCCAAAACCTCCGGATTCGATAGGTGGAAAGCTGCCTGAGTTAGGTATTCCTGCCCAGCAGTTGCCGGAAGAACAAAAGTCGAAAAAACTTCCTGCTGCGGTATCATTTGTAATAAGCTCCCAATTCAAATGCAAAGTATCCGGCGAATTATTGGTAATGTGTATGCTGTCGTAGGTCATCGTGTCTGAAAACTGATTTTTAATTAGTGTGACAGAAGGGGAATATGCAGTCTGAGCATAGGAGCTCAGAGAAAAACTTGCAGCTAAAACCGACATATATGTATACGCTGTTTTCATTTTATTTTAGAAGCACTATTTTTTTTGAAGCAATACCTTGTTCGGTTTCTATCTGAATAAAATAAATACCCTCCGGGAGAGCCCTTAGATCCAAACCCGAAGTTTTGGAATTTATGCTTAGAGAAAACAGTCTTTCTCCCATCATGTTGCAGATGCTTGCATTCTTTATCTTATTATTTAAACTGAGTAACTGAATTTTTCCGGATGTTGGATTGGGAAATAGCTGTATGTTATTTGCAAGTTCAATTTCTGACACAGAGGAGAGCGTAGTATCGATCACCAAAAAAGAACCCATCATTCCCTCGTCTTCATGATGCAGTAAATGACAATGATACATATACGGAACCGAATCATCTGCGAAGTCTGAGAAACGGGTAATAAAGCGCACCGTGTCATTTGGTTTTACCAGCATCACATCTTTTAATCCCTGGTATTGGGGAGGGGGAGGAGTGCCGTTAATATCAAGTATGTTGAACTCCACATCGTGAATATGAAAAGGATGGGCGACCATGGTGCCGTTTGTAAGTTTCCAAACCTCCACATCATTCAGGTAAACTATTTCGTTTATAGAATCCATATCAAATAACTTTTTGTTGAGGAAAAAGGCTCCTTCAACAAATGCATCCATGCCGTTTGGTCCGGCGGTATCGGGCGAAAAATGGATTTCCCTGTTTATCGTTGCGGTGGATTCGGGGATGGGAATTACGGGTGCAAAGGAGGTGGGAATCGAAGTGATGGGGGACGCAGTAGGGGCAATTACATCAAACCGCATGATGTTAAAATCGCTTCC
Source organism: Bacteroidota bacterium (assembly GCA_023251625.1). Lineage (GTDB taxonomy): Bacteria > Bacteroidota > Bacteroidia > Palsa-948 > Palsa-948 > Palsa-948. Next base: position 2,500 of record JAHEYK010000125.1, on the reverse strand, counting down.
GTTCAGCGGGTTGCTGTAGTATCCGTCTCCGATCACGATGGTACTTGTGCCCACAGAATCTGCACCGATAATTCCGTGGGGTAATTCTGAAGCGTAGCTCATCAGGTATTTTTGCTGTCCGATAGTATCTGTTCCAAAATCGATCAGTATTTCAGCGCGTTCTCCGATGGATAAACGCAATCGTTTAGTGGTATAGGGTTGTGATAGGAGTCCGCCATCAGTTGCGATCAAATGGAAATCAGAGGAGTCGGATAATCCCAGATAATAAGTTCTGTCAGCCGATCCGTTGAGTATTCTGAATCGAACTACTTGTTTGGGTACTTGTAGATAAGGATCTAAGGTGCCGTTCACCATCAGCGCTGTATCCACATGTGAGCCGGTTTTGAACTGCCTCAATATGTCGAATGCTTTGGATTGCAGTATCAGAGGGAAATCATCTATTTTATATTTTCTGGGTAGTGTGTAGCTTGCTTCTGCACTGTCGCGCACAATGATCATTCCTGCAAGTCCGCGCTGAACCTGTACTTCTGTTTTCATTTCCCCATGTGGGTGATACCAAAAAGTGGAAGCCTGGTTTAACATTTTGAAAGAAGGGCTCCAGGTTGTTGAAGGAGCGATTATCTGGTGCGGCCCTCCGTCATATTTTGCAGGCACATGAAATCCGTGCCAATGAACCGTGGTCGTCACCGGGAGATTGTTTGTGACATTCAGTGTAATGCTATCTCCTTTATTGATCAGGAGTGTAGGTCCTAAAAAATTGCCGTTATAACCATAGGTGTTGGTAGTAAATCCGGTGTAAAATACTTTTGTGCCGTTCTGAACAGAAAGGTTAAACATTGTGCCGCTTAAGGTATCGGGTATAAATAATGGATTTTGCGCAAAAGTAAATGCGGCATAAAGGGAGAATAAAAGGAAAGTAAAACTTCTACGCATATCTTGATGGAGCATTAATGCTGCACGGTGATCCTTTTGTTAAATGTTTTTTCATTGATCCTACCTCTGATAAAATACACACCATTTGAAAGTGAGATCGGAAAATTTCGGTTCCAAACCCCTGTCTGTATTTTTTCTTCTGTAAGTTCAGCAATTTTCTCTCCTGTAATATTAGTGATCTCCAATTTAAGAGTTCCGGCTTCTTTTACTTCAATGGATATGGATATATTTTTAGAAACAGGATTTGGAAATAGATTTACAGATGCGTTTAAATTGACAGAGGGAACACCCGCAAAGGTGGAGTCCAGAAAGTTCCGGATGGCGGAGCCAATGATAGTGGTGTCGCTTACAGCAAAAGCAGCCGTAGTTGCATTCACAAGATATAAGATCTTATGTCCGCTTCCGGCAAGCACCGCAACCGTAGGCATACCCATTCCCCCCAGATATGCAGCCTGAACAGAACCTGAGTCAAAAGGAGTGACCATGGAAGTAAATCCATTGATCGTCACCCAATTAAGCACCTGAGAGCAGTCAAACGAATCATCTTCCGGCATTCCGTAGAAACGGACCTTGCTGCCATATTTTGTTTTCAGATTCTGATACATGGGCTTCATGGCCTGTGCTGCATCTTTGCAGGGTAGGCAGGTATGAAAAAATTCAACAATGATCGCATTGTTGGAATCCAATTCGCTGAATAGATGATGGGTCTGCCCGTTACAATCTTTCTTTGTAAAATCAGTGACCGTTTGGCCAAAAGATAGGCCACAGGCCGATAGGACTATTAATAAACAGCTGTATATTTTTTTCATGATAATATTTATTGGATCATGATCTTTTTGGTCAATGTATGATCGTTAATGCTTACATGCACAAAATATATTCCGGTATTGATATCCTGAGAAAGATCAATGTTGTCGGAATATTCTCCTGCAGATCTGTTTTCTGGAGCTATATTTTTTATCATTCTTCCCTGTGCATCGAATAGATTCACAGCTAGCTCACATTCTTTGATCAATTGATAGTTCAGGGTTAACTGATTTGATGCAGGGTTCAGGATGGCCTGAAAATTCTGCTCGTTCAGAAATTCTGAGATAGAAGTGCCTGAAAAAGGATGTATCTTGAAAGATGATAAGAATAGCTGATCTCCCGTATTTGCTGCATTGTTATTGGTACAATTGGTAGCGTAATAGAAGGTAATGTCGCCCACATTAGTTGAAGGTGCAGTCCAATTAAATGACCATTGTCCAAGTCCGGCGGAAACCTGTGGGGTGCCATTCGTACTGTGAGTCACATATTTACGGGTAGATAAAGAACCTGTCCCTGTAATGGTATGTGTACGTGCTGCATCTGTAATGATCCATGTTCCGGCATTTGTGGTTCCTGTATTCCGCAATGCGCCGATCTCAAATCCGAATTTAGTAATGCCTGTTTTTTTGGCTTTGAGTGTGAGGGTATAGGTCTGGTTGGGCACATACGAAGAATCAGCAGCAGAGTATGTGAGCGTATTCACTGTATTATTATTGTCGTTTGTAATAGATGCAGTGGCATGGCATCCGGTGGATGCATT